>DASURP010000083.1:0-2742 GCA_036279975.1 Rhodanobacteraceae bacterium | reverse complement strand
CGGGATTGCATGCGCATGTGCATGGGGCTACATCGCTGCAAAGATGGGATGGTTTGTTCCGTATTGAGCCCGCGTAGGACGTCAGCGGCCAGCCTGAGCGAGCATGAAGTCGAGGACGCGCATGACGGCGCGCTGGTCGGGCTTGGGCAGCGAGCTGACGCGCTCGAGTTGTTGCTGAATCTTCGGGGCGGGCCCGCGGTTGCCGACTTTGCCCTTTGACCCCTCAGGTTCGCCACCGCCATGCCCGCCTCAACCTGCTTGATGAATCCAATGATCTGCTCGGTCGTGAATCTGCTCTTGCGCATGTCCGCCCTCTCTGGGTGAACGGACTTTACCTACAATCGAGTGGTACGGCTGGCGGGGGGCAGGTCAGGGTGTGGTGCTCTGACCTACCATAAGGCACCAAGGGGCTGGCGAATTAATTCGTGACTACCCATCAAGCTCATCCCGGCTGTTCCGTGCGGAATTCAGTAGCGCGATGGATTGCGGCGGCTGGCCCTTGCGGTGGCGTTCGGCCATCTCGTGCAGCAGCGCCGCGAAATCCTGTGCGTAGCCGTCCATGTCGAACAGCCCGGAACTTGCGCGCAGTGCGGCGAGGCGTTCGCGCAGTAGCGTCAGCACCGATGGATCGTTGCCGTAACGGACCGCGGTATCGATGAAGGTCTTGTCGTCGCGCGCGATCAGTTCAGGCATGCCGAGGTAGTGGTTGAGGCTGCCCGCGACGCGCGAGGCGAAGGTTTCGCCGGGCCGCGTCAGCACCGGGCAGCCGGCCCAGATCGCGTCCGATGCGGTGGTGTGCGCGTTGTACGGATTGGTGTCGAGGAACAGGTCGGCCAGCCGGTAGCGCGCGAGATGCTGCAGGTGCGGCAGCGCGGGCGAGAACACCAGCCGCTGCGGGTCGAGGCCGCGCACGCGCGCCGCTTCGCGCAGCCGCGCGTTGGCGTCGCGGCCGTAGTCCAGCAGCCACAGCACGCTGCCCGGCACCTCGCGCAGCACCGCGCCCATGCGGGAAAAACTTGCCGCGTTGAGCTTCCATGAATTGTTGAAGCTGGCGAACACCACGGTATCGTCGGGCAGTCCGAACGCGGCACGCGACGGCGCCGCGCCAGGCACGCGCATGGTGTCGGAGGGCTGGTAGCAGCGTGGCAGGTACGCGATCGCCTCGGAATAAAAGCGTTGCAGCGCTTCGGGGACGACGAAGCGGTCGGCGATCAGGTAGTCGATGAACGGCGCACCGCTGGTACCGGGATAGGCCAGCCAGCTGGCCTGCACCGGCGCGGGCCGGAATGCGAACACGCCGGGCATGCCGCCCGCGCACCAGCCATCGACATCGACGAGGATGTCGAGGCCGGCGTCGTGGACCTGCTGCGCGATCGTCGTCGCGGGCTGCCCGGCCGACTCGTGGAACGCATGGGCGGCGGCGCGCAGGCGCCGGCGCACATCGCTGCCGTCGTCCGGCGTGGTGGCGATGAGGTGCAGTTCGAGATCATCGCGCCGGCCCAGCGCCTCGAACATCGCGACGGTCAGCAGGGCGGTGGCGTGGGCGTGGAAGCCCGCCGCAAGAAAGCCGACCCGTGGCGGTGTGCCGGCGGCGCGCTGCGCCTGGGTGAAGTGCAGGCGCTGCCGCGGCGGGTGGGCGTCGCGTACCACCCTGGCGGCGCGCGCGCGGGCGCAGGCGAGTTGTTCGGCCGGCGTGGCGTCCTCGGCCAGGAATGCGAACGGATCGACCGAGCCGGAACCATCCAGCGCGCGCGCCTTGATGCGACGGCCCAGTGTTTCCGCGGTTTCCCATTCGCATTCGCGCCTGAGCACGAACTGCAACTGGCCTTCGGCGGGCGTGAGGTCGGGGTCGAGTTGCAGCGCGCGCCGGTAGAGCTGCACCGCCTCGCCGTAGTGGTGTTGCTCGTCAGCCATCAGGCCGGCGTGGTACGGGAATTGCGCGACGTTCGGTGCCAGCTGCGCCGCCTGCGCGTAGGCCGCCTGCGCTTCGGCGAAACGGTGCTGGCGACCGAGCACGTGTCCCAGCAGCAGCAAGGCCCGCGGGTGCGGCTGCGCGGCGAGCACCGCGCGCAGGCGGGCCTCGGCTTCGGCAACCAGGCCCAGCGACAGTTCGGTCGCGGCCAGGTTGACGATGGCACTGAAATGGCCGGGTGCGACCGCGAGCGCGGCAAGGTAGGCCTTGCGCGCGCCGGCATCGTCGCCTGCCGCGCGCAGCGCGTTGGCGAGGTTGTTGTGCAGGGCCGGATCGCCGGGACGCGCCTGCACGGCCTGTTGCAGCAATGACACCGCGCCGTCCGCATCGCCCTCCGCCAGCAGCGCGCTGGCGAGGTTGCTGCGTGCCTCGAGGTTGCCGGGCGCCAGTCGGATGGCCCGCTCGAATGCGCCGCGCGCCTCGGGGTTGCGCCCCAGCGTCAGCAGCGCGATACCGTGCAGGCGGGCGAGTTCGGCGTCCTCGGGGAATGTGTCGCGCAGTTGCTTCGCTTGCGACTCGGCGCCGGAAGCATCGCCGCGCTCGAGGCGTTCGACGATCCGTGCAACGAGCGCGGATGCGGTCATGCCGCTCATGCCTGACCCGTCATCGCGTTGAGCGCCTCGGCGTGTGCCTCGCGCGTCAGCGCGGCGGTGAGTTCGTCGAGGTCGCCGTCGAGGATTTCCGGAAGATGGTACAGGGTCAGGTTGATGCGATGGTCGGTGACGCGCCCCTGAGGGAAATTGTAGGTTCGGATGCGCTGGCTGCGGTCG
>DASURP010000082.1:0-6916 GCA_036279975.1 Rhodanobacteraceae bacterium | reverse complement strand
AGTAGGTGAAGGGCCGTCATCCCCGCGACTTGCTGGGATCCATGTTCAGTCTGGCTAACATGAATCCCAGCTGTCGCGGGTATGACACCGCATTACGAGCCGTTCACTGCTTTCTGCTCTCTGCTTTCTGCTTTCTCTGTTTCTCAGTACCGATAATGCTCCGCCTTATACGGCCCCTCTACCGGGACGCCGATGTAGGCGGCCTGCTCGGGGGTGAGGGAGGTGAGCTTCACGCCAAGCTTGTCGAGGTGCAGGCGCGCGACCTTCTCGTCGAGCTTCTTGGGGAGGACGTAGACTTCGCGCCGGTAGCTCGACGTGTTCGTGAAGAGCTCGATCTGCGCCATCACCTGGTTGGTGAAGGATGCGGACATGACGAAGCTCGGGTGGCCCGTGGCGCAGCCGAGGTTGAGCCAACGGCCTTCGGCGAGCACCATCACGCTGTGGCCGTCGGGGAACCGGTACTCGTCGTACTGCGGCTTGATGTTGATGCGCTGGATCCCCTTGACCTTCTTCAGCCCTGCCATGTCGATCTCGTTGTCGAAATGGCCGATGTTGCCGACGATTGCCTTGTCCTTCATCCGCGCCATCTGCTCGACCGTGATGATGTTGTGGTTGCCGGTCGCGGTGATGAAGAGGTCGGCGCGTTCGAGCACGCTCTCCAGCGTGTTGACCTCGTAGCCTTCCATCGCCGCCTGCAGCGCGCAGATCGGGTCGATTTCGGTGACGATCACGCGCGCGCCGAAACCCTTCATCGAATGCGCGCAGCCCTTGCCGACATCGCCGTAGCCGCACACGACGGCGACCTTGCCCGCGACCATCAGGTCGGTGGCGCGCTTGATGCCATCGGCCAGCGATTCGCGGCAGCCGTAGAGGTTGTCGAACTTGGACTTGGTGACCGAATCGTTGACGTTGATCGCAGGCACCAGCAGCTTGCCGGCTTCGGCGAGCTGGTACAGGCGGTGCACGCCGGTGGTGGTTTCCTCGGAAACGCCGCGCCACTCGGACGCGACCTTCTTCCAGAAGCCGGGGCGTTCCGTGCGGGTCTTCTTCAACAGGTCCTTGATGACCTGTTCCTCGTGGTTGGCGCCTTTCCCTTCCACCCACTTCGCGCCACCTTCCATCTCGACGCCCTTGTGGATCAAGAGCGTCGCATCGCCGCCGTCGTCGACGATCAACTCGGGGCCGCGCTGGCCGGGATGGGTGATCGCATCCAGCGTACACTGCCAGTATTCCTCCAGCGTCTCGCCCTTCCACGCGAATACCGGGATGCCTTCGGCGGCGATCGCGGCGGCGCAGTCGTCCTGGGTCGAGAAGATGTTGCACGACGCCCAGCGCACCGAGGCGCCCAGCGCGGTCAGCGTCTCGATCAGCACCGCGGTTTCCTTGGTCATGTGCAGCGAACCGGTGACGCGCACGCCCTGCAAGGGTTTTTGCGGCGCGTAGCGGGCGCGGATCTGCATCAGGCCGGGCATTTCCTGCTCGGCCATCGCGATGCGCTTGCGGCCGAGGTCGGCGAGTGCGATGTCATGCACCTTGTAGTCGTGCTTGGTGGAATCCCTGGGTACGGCGTTCATGGAATGGCTCCGTTTGGTGAGTCCGCTGGACTCGCTTCGACGGGCGCGGTTGGAGAAGGGCGCCGCACCGAGCCTGGCTCCGGTTCGCACGGAGTCGCAGCGCCCCTCGGCGGGCGAACGCCCATTGTATATCCTTTCGTCGCGATGGAAGGATGAATGGCGGTGAACCGTTCCTGCACTGCCCGAACGCATGCCTTTCGTAGGAGCCGGCCGGCGCGCAGCGCCTGCTCCTTCCTTCCTGGCGACAGAACGATCATTGGGTGACCCATCCGATCGCGCGCAGGCGCACTCCTGTGAAAAGCCGCTCGCGGAAGCATCTTTGCAGGGGCCTGCCTGCAGGCGACCCGAACGATCATCGGGAGGGCCGATTTAATCGCGTACAGGCGCGCTCCTGCGAAGAGCCGCTCGCGGATGATGTTCTCGCAGGAGCCGGCCTGTCGGCGATCCGTTGCGAATGCGCGACGGCGCGACGGAACAGGCGGGGCGGCCACGTATGATGGACGCGTCCCAACCCGGAGCGCCGCATGACTCGATCCACCGACACCGACACCTTGCGCGACATCGTGTTTCCGCCCCAGGACGAGCCGTTGCGGAACGATGTCCGCCGACTCGGCGCGCTGGTGGGACGGATGTTGGCCGAACAGGGCGGCGAGGCATTCTTCGAGCGGGTCGAGGCGGTGCGCACGGTGGCGATCCGTCGGCGCGAAAGCGGTGCGGACAGTGCCGAGCTGGCGCGGCAACTCGACGGCCTCGAGGTGCCGGAGGCCGAGGCGATGGGGCGTGCGTTCGCGGCCTATTTCCAGGTGGTCAACCTCGCCGAACGCGTCCATCGGATCCGCCGTCGACGCGACTACCAGTTGGCGGGCGCGACGCCCCAGCCGGAATCGTTGGCGGACGTGCTGGACACCCTCAAGAACCAGGGCGTCGCGGTCGACGAGTTGCTGGCGTGGATCGCGCGCCTTGACATCGAACCGGTGTTCACCGCGCACCCGACCGAAGCGGTGCGCCGTTCGCTGCTGGAGAAGGAACAGACCGTCGTGCGCGCGCTCGTCGACGACTTCGATCCCGCGCGCACGCCGCGCGAGCGTGCCGTCGGTCACGAGTTGATGCGCAACGCGATCACGGCGGCCTGGCAAACCGCGGAAGCCGCGCGGGTGCGCCCGGACGTGCACGACGAATTCGAGCACGTCGGGTTTTACCTGTCCGACCCGATCTATCGGGTGCTGCCGGTGTTCTACGAGACGTTCGGGCAGGCGCTGCGGGAGGTCTATGGGATCGCGCCGGAGCTGGCGCGGGTGTTGCGCTTCGGTTCCTGGGTCGGCGGCGACATGGACGGCAATCCCAACGTCGGCGCGGACACGATCGACGAGACCCTGCGCGCGCAGCGCGGACTGGTGCTGCAACGCTATGTCGCCGAGTGCGCGCGCCTGGAACGGCTGCTCAGCCAGACCGACGATCGCGTGTCGGTCTCTGATGCGCTGCGGCAACGGCTCGGCGGCTATCGCCGGTTGCTGGCCGGTGCCGCCGCCGCGATCCGGCCGCGCCATACCGACATGCCTTATCGCTGCCTGCTGACGCTGATGCGGGCGCGGCTCGAGGCCACTGCCGCGGACGCACCCGGCGCCTACCGGAACGCCCGCGAATTCGCCGACGACGTGTCCCTGATCGCCGCCAGCCTCACCACCCACAAGGGCCGCCATGCCGGGTTGTTTGCCGTGCGCCGCCTGGGCTGGCGCGTACGCAGCTTCGGATTCCACCTGGCGCGGCTCGACGTGCGCCAGGATTCGCGCGCCCACGACGACGCGCTGGCGCTGTTGCTGGGAGATGCCGATTGGCCTTCGCGCGACCCGGCCCGGCGTGCCGAGGTGCTGCGTCCCTACGCGGCGGGTGAGCGTCAATTCGAAGCGCACGACGATCCTTCGGTGGAACGCCTGCGCGCCGTGTTCGCGACGATCGCCGCGGCACACCAGAGTTACGACGGGGACGCCATCGGACTGTACGTCATTTCCATGGCGCGCTCGGCCGCCGATGTGCTGGCGGTACTGGCGCTGGCGCGTCATGGCGACATGGCCGATGCGGAGCGGGGCGTCGCCCTCGACGTTGCGCCGCTGTTCGAGACGGTCGACGACCTCGAGCACGGCGCGGCTACCCTGCGCGCACTGTTGGCGGATCCGGTTTACCGCGCGCACCTTGCGGCGCGCGGCGATCGCCAGTGGATCATGCTCGGTTATTCCGACAGCGCCAAGTTCGGTGGCATCCTCGCCGCCCGCTGGGCGCTGCAGCGCGCCCAGGTCGAATTGCTGGGCGTGGCGAAGGACGCCGGCATCGCGCTGGCTTTCTTCCACGGCCGGGGCGGCTCGGCCAGCCGCGGCGGAGCGCGCACCACGCCGGCCCTGATGGCGTCGCCGCGGGGCGCGATCGCGGGCAGGCTGCGGATCACCGAACAGGGCGAGGTGATCCATCGCAAGTATGGCATCCGTGCGCTGGCGCTGCGAAACATGGAACAGACCGTCGGCGCGGTGCTCCGGGCCAGCCTGCGGCCCCGCGATCCCGAACCGCGCGAGGCGGTCTGGCGCGAGCGTATGGAAAAGCTCGCCGGGTGCAGCCGCGACGCGTACCGTGAACTCGTCAGTGCGCCGGATTTCGTGGACTACTTCCGCGCCGCCACGCCGATCGACGTGATCGAACGCATGACGATCGGTTCGCGTCCGCCCAGCCGGCGCGCCATGCACGGGATCGAGGACCTGCGCGCAATCCCGTGGGTGTTCGCGTGGACCCAGTGCCGCGCGATCATGACGGGCTGGTACGGACTGGGTACCGCGCTCTCGCGCGGCGTCGAGGAATTCGGCGAGGGCGCCATGGCGGAAATGGCCCGTGACTGGCCGTTCCTGGCAACGCTGCTGGACGACGTCGAAATGGTGCTGGCCAAGGCGGACATGGACATCGCCGCGGCGTTCTCGCGCTTGTCGGGCGACCTGCACGCGCGCTTTTTCCCGCGCCTGCACGACGAGTTCGTGCGCACCCGCGATGGCCTGCTGCGCCTCAAGGGCCAGGACCGGCTGCTTGCCGGCGATCGCCGGCTGGCGCTGTCGATCCGCCTGCGCAACCCCTATGTCGATCCGATGAGCCTGCTGCAGGTCGACCTGCTGCGCCGTTGGCGCGCCGCCGAGCGTCGCGACGACGCCCTGCTGCGCGCGCTGGCCACGTGCGTCAACGGCGTGTCGCGTGGATTGCAGAACACCGGTTGAAGGGCCGCCCGGTCCGTGCCGGGCCCTTGTAGGAGCGCGCCTGCGCGCGACCAGTCGCCGGCAAGGCCGGCTCCTACATCTTCGCGGACTTGCGCAGTTCCTCGGCGCGGTCGGTCTTTTCCCACGAGAATGCGGTCGCGGTTTCCGACTTCTTCACCAGTTTGCCGCCTTCCCGCTCCTCCCATTTGTAGGTGAGCTGGAACGGCTTGCGGCCGAAGTGGCCATACGCGGCCGTGGATTGGTAGATGGGATGGATCAGGTCCAGCATCCTGATGATGCCGTACGGACGCAGGTCGAAGTGCTTGCGCACCAGCTTCTCGATCTTGTCGTCGGAGATCTTGCCGGTGCCGAAGGTGGTCACCGAGATCGAAGTCGGCTCGGCCACGCCGATCGCGTAGGAAATCTGCACCTCGCACTTGTCGGCGATGCCGGCCGCGACGATGTTCTTGGCCACGTAGCGCGCCGCATAGGTGGCCGAGCGATCGACCTTGGACGGATCCTTGCCCGAAAACGCGCCGCCACCATGGCGGGCCATGCCGCCGTAGGTGTCGACGATGATCTTGCGTCCGGTCAGGCCGCAGTCGCCCACGGGCCCGCCGATCACGAACTTGCCGGTCGGGTTGATGTGCACCTTCGATTTCGGCAGTGCGGCGAGCCACTTCTTCGGCAGCACGGGCTTCAGGATGAACTCGCGCACGCCTTCCACGAGGTCGGCGTACTTCACTTCCGGATCGTGCTGGGTGGACAGCACCACCGCATCGAGGCCGGCGACCGTGTTGTCCTCGTTGTACAGCAGCGTGACCTGCGACTTGGCATCCGGGCGCAGCCACTTCAGCTTGCCGGCCTTGCGCACTTTCGATTGCTGTTCGACCAGCCGGTGCGAGTAGTAGATCGGCGCGGGCATGAACTCCGGCGCCTCGTTGCAGGCGTAGCCGAACATCAGGCCCTGGTCGCCCGCGCCCTGTTCCTCGGGCTTCTTGCGCGCAACGCCCTGGTTGATGTCGGGCGACTGCTTGCCGATCAGGTTGAGCACGCCGCAGGTCGCGCCGTCGAAACCGACTTCGCTGCTGTCGTAGCCGATGTCCAGGATCACCTTGCGGGTCAAGGCCTCGAGGTCGATCCACGCGGACGTGGTGATCTCGCCGGCGACGATCGCCACGCCGGTCTTGACCATGGTTTCGCAGGCCACGCGGGCGCGCTTGTCCTGGGCCAGGATCGCGTCGAGCACGGCGTCGGAGATCTGGTCGGCGACCTTGTCCGGATGGCCTTCGGAGACCGATTCGGAGGTGAACAGGTAGGCGGAACGGGTCATCGGGCGGGCCTCATGCAGGGATATATCCCTTGATACGGATGAAAGGATGGCCGCGAATGATACACGTCCGGGCCGCGGGGTGCATTGTGCCAGCGGCGGGCGGGCGCAAGAGGCGATCCCGAGGCCGATCGCCATCGTGTCTCCGGCCATGGCTGCGGGTGAACCTTCCTTCCCGGCGCCCATGCAGGCGCCTCGGCGTCGCGCCGCCGGCGGGCGGGCGACGAACCGCCGTCGCCGTGGACAGTCAGAAGCTCCGGCTGAGCTCCAGCTCGTAGGCACGCTTGAGTTCGTGCACGGTGCGCCCCCACACCATCCTGCCGATGGTTCCGGACAGCGCGTAACGATCGTTGATGCGCCAGGTCGCGCCGAACCCGGCGATGGCGTAGTTGTGCCGGGACAGCTGGTCGTGGCGGTACCAGTATTCGCTGCGGCTGGCAGGGCTGAAGAAATTCGCATCCCGCCCCTGGCTGCGCCGCATGACGGCGAACACGCGTCCCGACCAGGTCGGGCTGAAGTAGTAACCGGCCGTGAGCCGCGCGTGCTGCTTGTTGATCCCGATGTCCATCACTTTTTCGGCGAACTCGTAGTCGTAGCCCGCCGACCAGTAGAAATTCGAGTCCGCCAGCTGGCGGGTGACATCGGCGCCCAGCTTCAGTTTCCGCAGGTGCTGGCCGACCGCGGCATTGGCGAAGAAGGTGTAGTCGTGGCTGGGCCAGGTCAGCATCGCGTGCGGCTCGATCCGGTAACGGCCCAGCTCGAGGTGGCGGGAAACGCCCAGTTGC
>DASURP010000081.1:0-23953 GCA_036279975.1 Rhodanobacteraceae bacterium | reverse complement strand
AGGGCAGACAGGGATGTCGTCGGAACGGAGGCACTTGTCTGCGGCACCAGCCAGAAACAAATGCGCGCGAAGGTCAGTGTCCGTGCACCGTGATCGACGGATCCAGCATCTGCAGGGCGTGGCCGACATCGACCGCACCGGTGCGCTGGATGTCCTTCTGGCTGTAGCTTCTGCCGGCCACGGGCAGGCACTTGCCTTTGGGCGGCGGGATGTGGCTGCCGGTGTCGCGGATGCAGCTGCGTGAATCCAGTGAAGGGACCACACGCTGCTTCGCTTGCGTACCGGGCGCCGCCTGTTGCTGGGTGGACGCGGTCGCAGTCGCGGTCGCCGATCCGGCCTGGCTGTCCTGCGCGAATGCGGGCAGGGCCAGCGCCATGCTGCCGCACAAGGCAAGCAGCGCCGTGCAGAGTTGTCGCTTGTTCATGGTCGCCCTCCGTCGGGGTTGTGATGGTTCATTGTGCGCCTGCCTGTGCGCCAAGGCTACTCCGGACCGCTGGCGCGACAGAGTTCGTTCATACTTTCGACCACCTCCACCCTGGAAGATTCAACAGGCATGCGTGAGACCAGGCTGTTCGTCGATATCCCCCTCCGGGATGGGCTGGCGTTGCCGCTGCCGGGCGAGGCCGCGCAACACGCGTTGCGGGTGCTGCGCCTGCGCGCCGGTGACCGGGTGGTCCTGTTCAACGGTGACGGCCGGCAGTACCCCGCGCGGCTGCTCACGGCCGACCCGAAGACGGCACGCGTACGGATCGAGGCAGTCGAATCGCCCCTGCGGGAATCGCCGTTGCACGTGACCCTGCTGCAGGCGGTGGCACGTGGCGAGAAGATGGACTGGATCGTCCAGAAGGCCACCGAGATGGGCGCGCTGCGGATCGCACCGATCGTGAGCGAACGCAGCGAGGTGAAGCTGGACGCCGCGCGCGGCGGGAAGCGGCTCGACCGCTGGCGGGCCATCGCCACCGCCGCCTGCGAGCAGTGCGGGCGCAATGTCGTTCCTGCAATCGACGCGCCGTTGCCGTTGGATGCGTGGCTCGCCGCGGACGCCCCGGCGGAGGCCGGGACGCGGTGGATGCTGCATCCCGGTGCCAAGACCCGGGTGCGCGAACTCGGCCCGCTGCCGGCGGCCATCACGCTGGCGGTCGGCCCCGAAGGCGGATTCAGCGACGGCGACCTCGCGGCCTTGCGCCAGGCCGGCTTCAGCGGGCTTGCACTGGGACCGCGCATCCTGCGCACGGAAACCGCCGGGATCGCCGTACTGGCGGCGCTGCAAACGGAATACGGCGACTTTTGAGCCGGGTGCAACAGCCTCGCGGCGGGATACGCCGCGGTCAGGCCGCCGCGGGCAACGCCGCCATGACCAGATCCTCGACCGCGGCGAGGTCGGGGATCCAGGCCGCCTCGTCGTGGACGCGCACCTGTTCGCGCACGCCCGTCGGCACTTCCCCGACCACCTCGTCGGGCAGAAGCATGTCTTCGGAAATCAGGGTGAGGCGCGGGAAGCCCTGGCAGAGCACCCCGAAATACGGCAAGCGCGCGTGCCCGTTCAGCGCCTTCAGGATCGCAACCCGGGTGTTTTCGGTGGGCTCCCGCCTGGCCACACCGGCGAGCACCGGGAAGGCCAGCACCGGCAGGCCCCAGCCGCGCCACGCCAGGCGACCCAGCAGCCAGGGGGGCGCGTCCGCGACCGGCGCCGGATGCGCGTAAGTGATGACCTCGGCCATCGTGGTGTTGGGAACGAGTAACCGTCCACCCGTCACCGGCAGCATGACGCCGCGGATTTCATATGGCAGGGCTTGTGCCGCGCTCATGCTGCATGACCTCCGTTGGCGCCCTTGCTCGCCGGCTTGGCGTGTGTGTCTGCGCCGACCGGGGCGTGCTCGTCCGCGTGCATCCATTGCTCCGCGGGCTCGGCGTGTGACTCGACCTGCACGGTGGCTTCCATCGGCACCAGTTCCAGCCCTGCAAAATCGATCGCCGACACGGATGCTGCAACCTCCCGTCCCGAACGGGCGGCGGCCTGCACGGCGGCAACGGGCGTCCCGGGATCGACCAACTCCCAATCGTCCAGCGCCGGGAACCCGTGGAACACGTCGTCGTCATCCATGACCGGCGCGGGTGGCGGCACGGCAGCACTCTCCGCGTTGTCCGAAGCGACAGGGTCCGGTGCGGGATCGGGGAACGGCAGGTCGACCGCAGTGACTTCGCCGCCTTCGGCGACACGCCACACCTGCGACGATTCGGGGTTGGGTTGGGTCGCGGGCTCCGCCAGCCTTGCATCGATCATGGCGGACAGCGCCTCGGTATCGACGTCGAGCGCACCTGCGGCATCGACATCGGCGTCCGCGCCGGCATCCGGCTGGCCAGCGCCTGGCGAAGCCACGGCGGCAGGTTGCGTTCCTTCCGCATCGAATGCGGGGGTCTCCGTTTCGGGTTCCGTCGCCATGGCTACCTCCGGGGCCTCGTCGAGGCCGGTTTCCGCCATCGCGGTTTCCGCTTCCGGCGTTTGCGCACCGGAACCGCCAACGTGGTTCCCTGCCACTGGCGCGGCGGCCTGCACGACAGTGAAATCGGCCGTCATCGATTCGATCTCGGACCGGGACAGCGGCCGCTCGGCAACCGCGGAGTCATCAGCCCGGGCAACAGGTGTTTCCCGAGCGCCTGCCGGTCCGGGCGCGGCCGGCGCCGGCGGCGCCTCGCCCAGCGGACGCGGCGGATCGAAATCGGTACTGCCGATCAATTTCGCCATCAGGTGCCGCAACCAGCGGGCCTGTGCCCAGCCCTCCAGGCCGCTGGAGATTTCCGGGTCATTGAACACCACCGCGATACCGGCTTCATTGAGCCGGGCCTCGATGTCGTCCAGCCAATCGCAATCATCCAGGTTCACCAGCGCGGCGCTCGCCCGCGAACTGGTCAGGCGCGCGGCATCGAAAGCATCCGCCGAAGTCGCGTACACGATTTCCAGATGGTCGGCCAGGGCCTCGCGCAAGTGGCCGGCGGAATCCGCGTTCCCGAACACCAGTGCGATGCGCGGGCGGGTGGTCGTCGCCTCGTCAAGCACGGCTGGCCTCCAGGATCTCGCCCACGTTGTGCAGCAGGTCGGCTTCGCTGTAAGGCTTGCCGAGGTAGCGGTCGACGCCGATTTCGAACGCGCGCTGGCGATGTTTCTCACCGGTGCGCGACGTGATCATGATGATGGGCACGTGCCGGAAGCGCACGTCGTTCTTCATGTGGGTGGCCAGCTCGAAGCCGTCCATCCGGGGCATCTCGATATCGAGCAGCATCACGTCGGGGATCTGCTCCTGCAGCTTCTCCAGCGCATCCACGCCATCCTTCGCGGTAATGACCTCCAACTGCTCGCGCTCGAGCACCCGGGTCGTGACCTTGCGCATCGTGATCGAATCGTCCACCACCATCACCACGCGCGGACCTTCCGCTTCCGCACGCGCGCGCGCCACCGGGGTCCGCGGCGTACGTTCGGTTTCGCGGGTGTACTGCTCCAGCACGGCGGCAGCCTGCTTGGCGGCGAAGTGCCGGACCAGCGGGGCGGGGTCGAGGATCAGCATCACCGAACCATCACCGAGGATGGTGGCGCCGAACATGCCGGGCACGTTGCTGATCTGCGGCCCGACCGGCTTGACCACGATTTCGCGCGAACCGATCACGCTGTCGATGTGGACGGCGGCACGCAGGTCGCCCGCCCGCACCATCAGCAACGGCAACTGCCCGGCGCCCTCCTCGGGAATGCTGGCGGGGCCGAAGCCCAGCAATTCGGACAGGTCGTGCAGGGCGTATTCCTCGCCGGCGTAGCTGACCGTGCGATCCCCGGAGGCCAGCCGCTCGGCCATTTCCTGGCGGCGGATGCGCGACACCGCCTGCACCGAGGTCATCGGGATCGCGAAGGTCGTCTCGCCCGCGCGCACGGTGACCGCCTGGGTCACCGCCAGTGTGAACGGCAGGCGGATGTTGAAGACGGTGCCATGCCCATGTTCGGACTCGATCGCAAGCGACCCGCCGAGCTGGCGGATCTCGTTGGCGACCACGTCCATGCCCACCCCGCGGCCGGCCAGCTGGCTGACTTCGCTGGCGGTGGAGAACCCGGTCTGCAGCACGAATGCAAACAGTTCGCTGTCGGCCACCGGCACGTCGGGTTTCAACATGCCGCGCTGGATGGCCTTGGCGCGGATGGCTTCGCGGTCGAAACCGGCGCCGTCGTCGGAAACCCGCACCAGCACCTCGGTGCCCTGGCGGCCGACCTGGATGGTCACGGTGCCTTCCGCGGGCTTGCCGCGCGCCACGCGCTCGGCCGGATCCTCGATGCCATGGGTCAGGGCGTTGCGAAGCATGTGCTCGAACGGCGCTTTCATGCGCTCGAGCACGTTGCGGTCCATTTCGCCTTGCGCGCCGAGCACCTTCAGCTGCGCACGCTTGCCGAGTTCGTCGGCAGCCCCGCGCAAGGTGCGGCGCAGGTTCGGCACCAGCGATTCGAACGGCACCATGCGGGTGCGCATCAGGCCGTCCTGCAGGTCCGAGTTCACCCGCGACTGCTGCAACAACAGGGTCTCGGACTGGCGCGTCTGGTCATCCAGGATGTCCTGGATCGAGGCCAGGTCGGATACCGACTCGGCCAGCGCGCGCGAGTATTGCTGCAGGTTGGAGAAGCGGTCGAGCTCGAGAGGGTCGAAGGCGGCGCCCGCGCCGGCTTCGTTTTCCCGCTGGTAGCGCGACAGGATCTGGGTCTCGGTTTCGATTTCGAGCTTGCGCAGCTGCTCGCGCAGGCGCGCCACGGTCTGGTCGAGTTCGACCAGGTTGAAGTGGAAGTTGCCGACCTGCTGTTCCAGGCGCGCACGGTAGATCGACGCTTCGCCGGCCGCGTTGACCAGCGAATCGAGCAGGTCGGAACGCACCCGGATCATCTCCGCGGGTGCGTGTGCCTCGGTTTCCGCGAGTTGCGGCGCTTCGCGCGGTGGCGGGGCGGGCTTGGCCGGTGCCTCGGCGGGCGCAGCGGCGGCCTCGACCGGACGACCGCCGGCAAGCGCATTGAAGCGCTCGATGGCATTGACCGGCGTCGCCACGGCGTGCCCTTGCCGAATGCGCTCGACCAGGTCGTGCAGGCGATCGAACCCGCGTTCGAGTGAATCCACCTCGACCGGTTCGAGGCCACGCTTGCGGTCGCCCGTTTTCTCCAGCAAGGTTTCCATCGCGTGCCCGAGGTCGCCCACCTGCGCGATACCCACCACGCGCGCACCACCCTTGAGGGTGTGCAGGTTGCGTTGCAGGCCCCGCACGCATTCGATGTCATCGGGCGCACTGCGCAAGCGGGCCAGCAGGCTGTCGCTCGAATCCAGCAGTTCGCTGGCTTCTTCGGAGAACAGCTCCACCAGTTCCGGATCGAGGTCCGGGATGTCGAGCTCCCCTTCCGGCTGTGGATCGTCCGGGAAGGCGGGCAATGCGGAAGCGGCAAGCTCCTTGGCTGCCTTCTCGCGCGCCTTGGCAATCCGCTGCTGCTCGACCTGCTCGGCGGCGAGGCGTTCCTGTTCGGCCTTTTCCGCAGCAAGACGTTCCTGTTCGGCCCGCTCGGCGGCAAGGCGTTCCTGTTCGGCCCGCTCGGCGGCAAGGCGTTCCTGCTCGGCCTTTTCCGCAGTGAGACGTTCCTGTTCGGCCCGCTCGGCGGCAAGGCGTTCCTGCTCGGCCCGCTCGGCGGCAAGGCGTTCCTGCTCGGCCCGCTCGGCGGCAAGGCGCTCCTGCTCGGCCCGCTCGGCGGCAAGGCGTTGCTGCTCGGCCCGCTCGGCGGCAAGGCGTTGCTGCTCGGCCTGCTCCGCGGCAAGACGCTCCTGCTCGGCCTGCTCGGCGGCAAGGCGCTCCTGCTCGGCCTGCTCGGCGGCAAGACGTTCCTGCTCGGCCTTCTCCGCGGCACGGCGTTCGGCCATGGCACGCTCGGCGAGCGCTTCCTCGTCGTCCTCCGTGGGCAGCGCCGAGGCCGACCCCAGGCCGACCGCCGCCACCTCGGCGTCAGCGACGTCGTCCATGGCTTCCGGTTCCGACGCGGGCGCCACCGGGGCGTGCCGCGGCGCACCCAGCGGTGCGGCTTCCGGCCAACGGTCACGCAAGGATTCGAGGCGTTCGGTCAAGGCCGTGGCATCCGGCACGTCGGGCATCGGCGCGTCGAACTGGGACATCACGTGCTCGGTCATCGCGATCGCGTCGCGCACGGCATCGCAACCCTCGCGATCGAGCGCCGCGTCGGCGCTGCGCACCCGGCGGATCCAGACCTCCATGGGCGCAAGCATGCCTGCCAGCGATTCGATGCCGACCATCGCGATCGCGCCGTGCAGCGTGTGCACCGAACGCACCAGCTCGTCATCCACGCCGATGTCGTAGGCGGCGTCGCGAGCCAGGTAACCACGCATGCCTTCGAGGTGCTGGCCCACTTCGGTGCGCAACACGTCGAGCAGGATGGGGTCGACCACCGGCAGGCCTGTAACCGGCGAAGTGATGATGGGTTCGAACGGCATCGGGGCGACCTGCCCTGCCGGCTGTTCCGGTTCGGCCTGTGGCACCCAGCGGCGCACCTTGCGCACGACCTTGCGGTAACCCTGCGCAGCATCCGCAATCCGGGCCGGCTGGCCCGCCGCCAATTTGTCGGCGGTCTGCATGATCGCGCCCAGCGGCGGATCCAGCATCACGCTTTCGCCCTGCAGCCCCGCGTGCAGTTTGGGCAGGGTTGCGACGGCCATGTCCACCAGCACCTGCACGTTCGCGTCGGGCTTGATGGTCTGGTCGAGCACGCGGTTGAGCATGTTCTCGACCTTCCAGCTGAACTCGCCGAGCGCCAAGGCGCCGACCAGCCGCCCCGAGCCCTTCAGCGTGTGGAACGAACGGCGCACGTCCTTGAGCGCGTCGAGGTCGTCCGGGTTGGCTTTCCAGGCCGGCAGGTTGACGTTGATGTTGGCGATTTCCTCGCCGACCTCCTCGACAAAGACCTCGCGGATTTCCTCGTCGATGCCCGCGGCTTCCTGGAAGGACGTATCCACGATGACGCCCTCGCCACCGGCCGGCTCGAGCACCTCTTCGTCGACCTCGACCCAGCGCCCGGGGCCTGCGCCCGGAACCGCCTGCGTGATGGCCACCGGCTCGACCTCGACGGGTGCGGCGGGCGGTTCGGGCGCGGCCTGGGCGATTGCCGGAGCGGCGGCCTGCACCGGCTCCGCGTGTGCCGGTTCCGGAGCCGATGCGGGCAGCTCGCTGGCAGCGACTTCGATGGGCTCGCTGGGCTCGCGCCGTTTCGGAACCGGCCAGTAGTGCAGCAATTCAAGGCTGTGCTGGGCGCCATCCAGGATGCGGTTGTCGCTGGCGCTCGCGTCATGCCCGATCTCGAGGTAGTACTCGACCCCGGCCACGGCGTCGGCGAGCTGGTCCATCTCGTCCACCGTCGGCACCTTGCGGTCCACCAGCAATTCGTTGCCGACATAGCGGTCGATGCCGTCGACCAGTTGCGCCGGACGATCGAGGTTGAGGATCCGCAGCGCGCCCCCGACCTCGCCCAGCAACGCGGGAATCGCGGCCAACTGTGCGTGCGACCACGACGATTCGATGAATGCGGTGATGTGTTCCTTGACCTTGCCGAGATTGGTGCCCGCCTCGCGCATCAGCGCGCGCATGATCTTGCGCGCCTCGCTGGCCGGCAGGGTTTCGCCCGTCTGGGCGCCCGCGCCCATGTGCTCGATCTGTTCGTCCAGCGAAGCGTCGACGTAGAGCAGCGCACTGGCGATGTCCAGGATCGTTTCGGGCTTGGCCACGCGCTTGCCATCGACGATCCCGACGACTGCCTGCCGCTGCTCGCCAATCAGCTTGGCGGGGGCCTCCAGGCCCAGCATCCCGAGCGTGTCGCCGACCCGCTGCAGGGTCTCGACCTGCGGGGCAAGCTGCTGCGGGGTGCGATCCTCGCGGCGCAGGAAGATGTCCAGCCCCTCCTTGACCCTGAGCAGGTCCTCGCGGACCGCCTTGGCGACGGTGTCCAGCAGCGCGCGGTTGCGGCCCGACATGGCCGCGCGCGCGCGTTCGAGTTCCTGTTCGGTCGGAACCATCCGGTCGAGGCCGAAGCAGCGCGAAATCGCCTCGCTGCGCCCGGGACCGGGCGTCGCCTGGCCGACGAAATACAGCAGGCTCCGCGCGAGCTCGCGGGCATTCTCGTCGTCGCACACCTCCTCGCCCTGGTCCTGCATGTGGCGAATGGTGCGATCGAGATTGCCGAACTGCTGCCGCAGGCTGGCGATGTGGCGGTCCAGCCGGCCCTGCTGCAGGGCCTCCAGCACGCCGCCGGCCACCCACCACAGGCGGCGCGCAGGCACGGTGTGGCAGATGGCGCGCAGTTCGTCCATGCAATCGCGCATCCCGGCGAAGTCCGGCTGCTTGCCTTGCGTCCACGCCAGCAATTGCACCTGGAAGCGCGCCCGTACCTGGGTGACGCGCTGGCGCAGGTCGGCGAACGGGTAAGCCGCCCGCGCGCCCGCCGCATCGGGTGGAAGCGGCTGGTCGAGGTCCGGGTGGAACAGGACGCGCTGGTCGACCGCTTCCGCTTTGCGCGCGTCCCGCAATTCGTTCAACAGTGGCAACAGGACGATCGGGATGTCCTTGTGACCGCTTTCGATCAGGTCGAGGTAGTCGGGCAGCTGCACCAGCCCGCGCATCAAGGCCCCCAGGGCTTCGTCGCTCCTGGGCACCTGCCCGTCCAGTACCGCCTGCGCCAGGTGTTCCATCTCCTGGTCGAGTTCGGCGGCGCCGTACAGCTCGACGATGCGCAAGGTTCCCAGCACCTGGTGCAACAGTCCCACGCAACTTTGCATCGACGCGGTATCGGCTGGATCCTCGGCGAATGCCTCCAGCGCCTGGCGTGCTTCCGACAACAGCTCGTCGATCTGGGGTTTGACCCAGCCGAGGGTCGAAAAGTCGATGTGTTCTTCGAGTCGCATCGTCGGTTTCCGGTCAGGACCGTCCGCTTCTGCCGCCATCCCCACAGGCACGACCGGGGCCACACCGGTCGAACCGGTTGCCGTGGATACCATGTCGTCGCCCGCAGTCATGAGCCTTCCCGCCGTCAGGCCGGCAACTTGAAGTCGGCCACCGAGCGACGCAGCTCCTGTGCAAGCTGCGCGAGGTTGCCGATCGACTCCGCGGTCTGGTTGGCGCCCACCGAAGTCTGCGCCGTGATCTGCTGGATCGAGCTCATCGTCGATGAGATGTTGGTGGCCGCCGCGGACTGCTGCTTGGCGGCGCTGGAAATGCCCTGGATCAGTCCCGCAAGGTTGTTCGACACCTTTTCGATTTCGCCCAGCGCGGTACCGGCGTCCTCGGCCAGCCGCGCACCGTTCACCACCTGCGTGGTGGTCAGTTCCATCGAGCTGACCGCTTCGTTGGTATCCGTCTGAATGGTCTGCACCAGTGTTTCGATACGCTTGGTCGCGCCGGTCGCGCGTTCGGCCAGTCGCTGCACTTCGTCCGCGACCACCGCGAAACCACGGCCCGCCTCGCCCGCCGAGGCCGCCTGAATGGCTGCATTCAGCGCCAGGATGTTGGTCTGCTCGGCGATGTCGTTGATGAGTTCGACGATCGAGCCGATTTCCTGCGAGGACTCGCCGAGGCGCTTGATGCGCTTCGATGTTTCCTGGATCTGCTCACGGATCGAATCCATGCCGCTGATCGTCTGGCGCACGATCTGGGCGCCGTTGGAGGCGATCTGCACCGAACGCTGGGCGACCTCCGCGGAGTCGGCGGAGTTCTTCGACACCTGGTCGATGGACACCGCCATCTCGTTGATCTTCGACGAGGCGGAGGTAATCTGTTCGGCCTGCTGGTTGGCGGCGTCCGCCAGGTGCTTGGCGGTGGCCTGGGTTTCCTGCGCGGCCGACGACACCCGCACGGCGGTCTCGTTGATCGTGGTCACCAACGAGCGCAATGCCTCGACCGCGAAGTTCACCGAGTCCGCGATCGCGCCGGTGATGTCCTCGGTCACGGTCGCCTTCACGGTCAGGTCGCCCTCCGCGAGGGTGCCCATCTCGTCCAGCAAGCGCATGATGGCCTGCTGGTTGCGTTCGTTGAGGCTGCGGCTTTCCGCGGCGCGCTTGCGCTCGGCGCCGACGAAGCTGAAGGCCAGGATCACCGCCAGCACCACCGCCAGCACCGCGCCCAGGAGTCCCCACCACACATTCGGGAATGGCCGGGTCTGCGGCAACTTGCCGAGCGCGGTGGATACGCTGTGGGCTTTCAACAGCACGTCCTGCGAATCCACCGAAGCCTGGGTGGCCGCGCCCTTGACCGCCACCAGCGTCGGTGCGGCGGCGATCACCTTCTGCACCGGGGCCTCCAGGCCGCTCCAGGACTTCTGCACGTCGGCCAGGATCTTCGCGGCCTCTCCCGAAGTGCCGTCGGAAAGCTGCTGCAGGGTCGCGCCGTAGTTGGTGGAATCGAGGGCAAGGCCGTTGGCGGCGGATGCGGAATCCGCGCCGCCCTGCAACACGTCGCCCACGCGGCGGAGCAGGCGGTCGCCCGACACCAGCAGCTGCGAGGCGGTGTAGATCTGCGCGGAGGAACCCTTCGATTGCAGGATGTTGATGACCTGGTTGATCTTGGAGTTGAGGTCCGGCATCTGCTGGTTGAACTGCGCGGCCTGCGAAGCCGAGTCCAGCACCGCGTCCTTGTTGGCCTCGATCTTGCCGAGGTCATCGCTCAACTGGTTCCAGGATTTGGTCAACGTGCCCATCGGGCCGCGCACGCCGATCGCGTCGCCGTAGGCCGGCAGGCCCGTCGCGGGATCGCCTGCGTTCAAGTGCTGCACGGCTGCGGCAATGGCCGCGCGGGTACTGGTGAGTTCCTTGAAGGCGTCGATGTTGCCGTTGGCCGCCTGCAGGGCGAAGTTCGCGACCTGCTGCGAGTTCACCTGGATCTGCGTGGTGAGCTGGGCCGCGACGCGGTCCTGGCTGTCGTGCCGGTTCAACAGGAAGAAGTCCGCGCCGGCCAGGACAATCGCCAGCAACAGCAGGATGATCAGCCAGGTCTGCAGGGACGTGCCCTTGCGAACCGTTCCGGAATTCGCGCTCATGATTCGCACCTCGTTGCCATGTCCGCTTGCATAGTTGATTCGGAGCGGCGGTTGTTGAAAGTCAGGACAGGGATGTCCGTTCTGGTATTCATTGTCTGCAACCCCTCCGATACCCCAAAGCCCCCAAAGAAGCCGCGCTCAGGGGCGGCCACATAAATCAGAGCGCCGCATGCTGGAACTCCGCGGCATGCGTCAACTCCACCATGCTGAACCTGCCCAGCCGCACCGCGCCCAGCATCACGTTCTCGGTCACGAAGCGGGCCAGCGAAGGATCGCTCTCGCCCTCCGCGCCCTCGCGGTCCGCGTCGGTCAGGTTGCGCTGCCCGATCAACTCGTCCACCAGCAGCCCGACGTTGCCGCCGCCCTGCTTCACCACCAGCACGCGGGCGCGGCCGGTGACGTGGGTGCGTTGCTCGAACAGGAATTGCCTGAGATCGACCAGCGCGATCAGGTTGCCGCGCACGTTGGCGACGCCCAGCAGCCACGGGCGGGTCGAGGGAATGCTGGTCACCGGCGGTGGCGACATCAGTATCTCGCTGATCTCGTCGATGCCGCTGACGAAATGATGATCACCCACCCGGAAGCCGATCGCGCGCCACAGCCCGGGCGCCTCGATCTGCTCGGGTACGCCGGGATCGTGCTCGAGGCTGCGACGCTCATAGTCTGCCAGCAGCGCATAGGCGCCTTGCAGCTGCACATCGGCCGCCCCTTCTCCCGCCGCGGAACGGCCGCGCGCCGGTTCGCCCTTGCGCGTATCCAGATCCTTGCGGGAGCTTTTCTTGCTCATCGCCTGCCTCAGCCACTCGCGGGAAGATGCTTGTTCACGTGGGCCACCAGATCCCTTTCGCTGACCGGTTTCACCAGTACGTCCCTGGCACCCTGGCGCATGCCCCACATGCGATCGGTTTCCATGCTCTTGGTGGTCACGATCAACACCGGGATGGCGCTGGTGTCCGGATCCTTGGTCAGGCTGCGGGTGGCCTGGAAGCCGTTCATGCCGGGCATGATCACATCCATGAGCACGAGGTCCGGCTTGTCCTTGTGCGCGACATTGATGCCCGCCTCGGCCGTTGCGACCGAAGTAACCTTGTGCCCGGCCCGTTCCAGCGCGCCGGAAAAAATCTTCACGTCGGTCGGCGAGTCATCGATGATCAGGATGTGTGCCATTGGGTTTCCCTTGCGTGTGCCC
Source organism: Rhodanobacteraceae bacterium (assembly GCA_036279975.1). Classification (GTDB taxonomy): domain Bacteria; phylum Pseudomonadota; class Gammaproteobacteria; order Xanthomonadales; family Rhodanobacteraceae; genus 66-474. Next base: position 11,669 of record DASURP010000081.1, on the reverse strand, counting down.
GTTCCGGCGCGCGCTACTTGACGGTCGCGACGTGCTGGCGGATCGCGTCCAGCAATTCGTCGCGGGTGAAAGGCTTGGTGAGGTATTGCTCGGAGCCCACGATCCGGCCGCGCGCCTTGTCGAACAGGCCGTCCTTGGAGGACAGCATGATCACTGGCGTGGTGCGGAACACGTGGTTGTTCTTGATCAATGCGCAGGTCTGGTAACCGTCCAGCCGCGGCATCATGATGTCGACGAAGATGATGTCGGGCCGCAGGTCTGAAATCTTGGCCAGCGCTTCGAAGCCGTCGACGGCGGTCAGTACCTCAGCACCCTCCTTCTTGAGCAGGGTCTCGGCGGTGCGGCGGATGGTCTTCGAATCATCGATGACCATGACCTTCAATCCAGTCAGGCCATCATGGTTGGCGTTGTCATTCACGGTCAGGATTCCACCTCGCAGGAGGCGGTGAGGGTCCATGCAACATGGATGCCACACCGCAGGTGATTGTGACGGCCGTCACGTCGATTCCCGAAAACTCCCCTTTCAACCCGTCCCCCTGGAAACGGGCTTGCGAGATGCCTTCCCGGCAGAACCGGCCGTGTGTGCCAAGATACACCAAGAGACACCGGTTTGAATGGGATGCTCCGCACTACTTCCCCGCCCATCCCTTGCCCGGCAACCCCGGGCCGGCATCGCTCCGCTCCGTGGGCCAGCGCCCGGCCCGGTCGTCCCCGGATCGAATCCGGGGCAGGCCCCGGTTCCGCTGCGCAGGCCTGTCCTTCCTCGGCGCCCGCCCCGGCAGCCACCGGATGCCGATTGCCGCGGGCGCTGCCGCGCGCCCCGGATCCGGCCGCGCACGCAATGCGATACTGCACACCGCATCAACGCACGGGCTTCGCCACTCGACCCGCGGGACGCTGTTCCCGCCATCGCCGGTTCGTCAAGACATGAATGCCACCGTCGCGGTGTTGATGGATCCCATCGACACCATCCATCCCGAAAAGGACACCACCCTCGCGTTGTTGCTGGAGGCGCAGCGGCGCGGGCATCCGCTGCGCTACATGCGGCAGGGCGACATGGCAGTACGCGATGGCGTGGCCTGGGCGTGCCTCGCGCCGCTCGCAGTGCGCGACCGCAGCAGCGACTGGTTCGAACTGGGCGAAGCGCGCTGGCAACCGTTGGCGAAAGCCGCGGGCATCGTGCTGGCGCGCAAGGATCCGCCCTTCGACACCCAGTTCCTGTACGACACCCTGGTGCTGGACCTCGCCGTACGCGCCGGCGTGCGCGTGATCAACGACCCGCAGGCGCTGCGAGACTTCAACGAAAAACTGGCCGCGCAATGGTTCCCGCAATGCTGTGCGCCGGCACTGGTGGCGCGCGAACGCGGCGAGTTGCGCCGCTTCGCGCACGCGCACGGCGAGATCGTCGTGAAGCCGCTGGACGGCATGGGCGGCCGCGGGATCTTCCGCACCCGTGGCGACGACCCCAACCTCAACTCCATCCTGGAAACCCTCGCCGGCGACGACCACCGCTTCGTGATGGCGCAGAAGTTCATCCCCGAGATCCGCAAGGGCGACAAGCGCATCCTGATGGTCAACGGCGAACCCGTGCCGTACGCGCTGGCGCGCATCCCGCAGGGCACCGATTTCCGCGGCAACCTCGCGGCCGGCGGGCGCGGCGTCGGCCAGCCACTCACCGAACGCGACCGCTGGATAGCGGCCGAGGTGGGGCCCGAACTCGCGCGTCGCGGGATCGTGTTCGCCGGCCTCGACGTGATCGGCGATTTCCTGACCGAAGTCAACGTCACTTCGCCGACCTGCGCACGTGAACTGGATGCGCAGTTCGGGCTGAACATCGCAGGGATGGTGTTCGATGCGATCGAAGCCGGACCCGACCCCGAATTCCAAGGCGGGCCGCCCGCGTGAACGCCACAGTGGATTCCATTACGCATCCCGCCGGCAGCGCCGACCGCATGAGCGTCGCGCTGCTGTTTTCGCTGATGCTGCACGGCATCCTGATCCTCGGTGTCGGTTTTCATTTCGCCAAGCCTGCGCCCAGCCTGCCGACGCTGGATGTCACCCTGATCAATACCTCCAACGCGCAAACGCCGAAGCAGGCGGATTTCCTGGCCCAGGCCAACAACGCCGGCGGCGGCAACAGCGACAAGGCACACCGCCCGGGCGCGCCATTCTCGGGACCGCTTCCGGTCACCCAGGCCGGCATTGCACCGGCCCCGGTGATGCCGGCGGCCCCCGCACTGCAGACCGAGAGCGGGCCGCACATCCTCACCACCACCGCCGCCTCGAAAACCAGCGTCGCACCGCAACGTGACACCCACGCCGAACCGCAGCCGCAGCAACGCGTCGCGCCGATCCCCGTCCAGCAGCGGCTGGAAATGGCGCGACTGGCCCAGGAAGTCCGCGACGAACAGGAAGCCTACGCGCGCCGTCCGCGCCGGAAATACATTTCCGCCAACACGCGCAGTGTCGCCGACGCCGCCTATCAAGTCGCCTGGGTGAACCGGATCGAACGGATCGGCAACCTCAACTATCCGGACGCCGCAAGCCGACGGCACCTGCATGGCGACGTCGTGCTCAGCGTCACGATCGGCCCGGACGGGCAGGTGCGCGGCATCACCATCAACGCCGGTTCCGGTTACCGCGTGCTCGACGACGCGGCGACCCGGATCGTGCACCTGGCGGCGCCGTTCCCGCCGATCCCGCGCGAGCAGGACACCAACGGCAACCGCATCACCGAACTCGTGATCACGCGCACATGGCAGTTCCTGCCCGGCAACCGGTTGCTGACACGCGGAACGGTTTCACAGTGAGCTGCCGCGTGCGGCGTACAATGCCGTGCATGGCCAAGCCTCCTTCCAGTCGCCGGCCACGCGGCCAAGCCAAACCCGGCGCCGCGCCTGGCAAAGGCAAACAGGCTGCGCGTCGCGGCGCCACCGCGGGTGCGGGCAAGCCGCTTGCCGCGGACACCCATTCGCTGACCGGCCATTTCCTGATCGCAATGCCCGGGATGGGCGACCCCAACTTCGCGCGCGGGATCACCTTCATCTGCCAGCACAACGAAGACGGCGCGATGGGCCTGGTGGTCAACCGGCTGTCCGATTACCGGCTCGGGGACGTCCTGAACCAGATGCACATGCCATGCGAGCGCGCGGAAGTCGCCGCGGCGCCCGTGCTGGTCGGCGGACCGGTGCAACCGGAACGCGGTTTCGTCCTGCACGCGTCCGGCGAGCGGGAGTGGGATTCGAGTTACCGCGTCAACGATATGCTGACCGTCACCACCTCGCGCGACATCCTTGCCGCCATGGCCGACGGCGACGGCCCGGCACGCGTGCTGGTGGCGCTGGGCTATGCCGGCTGGGGCGCCGGGCAACTGGAACAGGAACTGCGCGAGAACGCGTGGCTGACGGTCAAGGCCGACGACCGCATCCTGTTCGACACGGCGCTGGACGAACGCTGGGGCGCCGCCGTGGCACTGGTCGGGATCAACCCGGCGAACCTGACCTCTTACTCCGGCCGCGCATGATCACCGCCTTCGAAGCGAAGGGGATTTGCTTTTCCTCCCCCTTCCAACAGAAGGGGGAGCGAGGGGGATGGCATTTGTTTTCTCGCCGCGCGGGTGACATCCCCCCGCCGCCTGCGGCGGCGACCCCCTTCGCCACGAAGGGGGTATGCGTTTCCTTCCCCCTTCCCGTGGAAGGGGCAGGCTCGGTTTCGCGCTCCCGTATATGACGTCCTGTGTGTTGGGATTCGATTACGGTGCGCGCCGGATCGGCATCGCCAGCGGCAATCGCATCAGCCAGTCCGCGCGGCCATTGCCGGTGCTGATGGTGAGTGCGGGCGAACCGGATTGGCGGCGCGTCGACGCGCTGCTGGCCGAGTGGCAACCCGACGCACTGGTCGTCGGCCTGCCGCTGACGCTGGATGGCGGCGAACAGAAGATCACGCGCGGCGCACGCGCGTTCGCCGACGCGCTCGCGCAACGCAGCGGCCTGCCGGTGCACCTGATCGACGAACGCCACACCTCGCAGGAGGCAGCACAGCGGTTCGCGGGGCAGCGCGCGGCGGGCGCCGCGCGGCGCCGTGACGCCGCCAACATCGATTCACTCGCCGCCGCCGTTATCCTGGAGCGCTGGCTGCTCGCCCAGTAGTAACCGGGGTCAGAGTGCACTTTTCAACATACGTGTGTGTTGGTCGATGAAATTGGCATCGAAAAGTGCACTCTGACCCCATATCATGCGCGACCATGCGCCACCTGCTGACCCTCGAAGACCTCGACCGTGACTCGCTCACGCACATCCTGGACCGCGCCGAGCATTTCCGCGCGCGCGGTGCGCCGCGTGACCTGTTGGCCGGGCGCACCGTGCTGACTCTGTTCTTCGAACCTTCCACGCGCACCCGAACCTCCTTCGTGCTGGCGGCGAAACGGCTGGGCGCCGACACCCTCAATTTCGACCTGTCGCGCTCGTCCACCGTCAAGGGCGAGAGCCTGCTCGACACCCTGCATACGCTGGAAGCGATGCGCCTCGACGCACTGGTCGTGCGCCACGACGAGAACGGCCTGCCCGCGTATCTGGCGGAACATGCAAACACCGCGGTCGCGGTGGTCAACGCCGGCGACGGTACCCATGCGCATCCGACGCAAGGGCTGCTGGACGCGCTGACCATTCGCCAGCGGCGCAGCGATTTCGCGAACCTGCGCGTGACGATTTGCGGAGACATCCGCCACTCGCGCGTGGCCCGCTCCGACGTGCAGGCGCTGCACCTGCTGGGCGTGCGCGACATCCACCTGTGCGCGCCGCACGCGATGCTGCCGGAATCGCTCGCCGAATTCCCCGGCGCGCAGACCACGGAAGATTTCGACGCTGCGCTTGCCGGCAGCGACGTTGCGATCATGCTGCGCATCCAGAAGGAACGCATGGCAGCCGCGCAGTTCCCGAATGCCGCGGATTACCACGCGCTCTACGGACTCGACGCGCGACGGCTTGGCCTGGCGAAACCCGAATGCCAGGTGCTGCATCCGGGGCCGATCAACCGCGGCATCGAGATCGCCCCCGAAGTCGCGGACGGCCCGCAGTCGCGCATCCTCGACCAGGTCGCCAACGGCGTGGCGGTGCGGATGGCCGTGCTGGCGGATCTGCTGGCGGCGCCGGCATAATCGCCGCTCCGTTCGGGGATAAAGGAAAATCCATGCACCCAGCCACGCGCCACGCCACCCTCGCGGCGGCCTGCGGCTTCGCCCTCGTGCTCGCGGGTTGCGGCAGGCACGTTGCCTCCAATGCGCCGATCACCTTCGCCCCCGCCGACACGCCGTACCTGTTCGCCAACTTCAAGGGCACGCCCACCGATGTTTCCCGGGCCTGGAGCCAGGCCAACGCCACGCTGCTGCCGGTGGATATCCAGCAACTCGGGCATTTCGCCGAACGGATCGGCCAGAAGGATCCCACGGCCGCGAAGGTGTTGACCGCGTTGCAGGCGGAACTCGCGGACGTGCATTCCAGCGCGGACCTGGAACAAACGCTCGGCCTGTCGCCGTCCGCGCTGTTCGCGATCTATGGCGTCGGCGACGTGCCGGTGGCGCGCATCGAACTGACCTCGCCCGACGCCTTCAACGCATTCTGGGCGCGCGTGGAAAAGCGCGCGGGCGTCAGCACCGCGACCGCCAGCGTCGACAACCAGGCCTACCGGGTGATCGGCGGCATCGACGGCAAGCTGGACTTCCTGGTCGCCATCGAAGGCAAACAGCTGGTCGTGACCATGGCCCCGGCAAGCGCCAGCCCGGACATGCTGAAACGCCTGCTCGGCCTGGCCAAGCCCGCCAGCGATGCGGCCAGCCGGCTGGCCGACGTCAACAGCCGCTACGGCTATGGCGATTACGGTTCGGGTTACGTGGATTTCCTCAGGCTGGTCGCCAACCTGTACGACGGCAAGGACCAGGTCACCCGGGAATTCGCGAAGGATCTCGGCGGCTCGCTCGCCAACCCCGCCTGCGCCAGCGAATTCGCATCGCTCGCCAGCAAGGCTCCGCAGGCCAGCCTGGGTTATACGGTCAATACCGCGCAGGAACGGCGCGCGAGCCTGGACGTGCAACTGTCGCCCTCGCTGCTCGGCACGCTCGCTGCACTCAAGCAACCGGTGCCCGGCATGGCCGACACCTCCGACCAGTCGGTGTTCGACATGGTGTTGGCCCTGCCGTTGCAGAAATGGCAGGCTTTCATCAAGGGCCGCGCCGCGGCCGCCGCCAGCAAGACCTACCAGTGCCCTGCCCTGCAATCGCTCAACAAGTTCGCCGCCACCGCCGCCAACCCGCCGGTGCAGATGCCGCCGGAAGCGGCGTCGCTGCTTGGGTTCCGGGTGGTGCTGGACAAATGGGATATTGGTCCGCGGATCGCGGGGCGCGTGCTGGTGGCCAGTTCCGATCCGGCCGGACTCGCCCAAAAGATCCAGCAGACCCTGCCGCAGTTTGCCCTCAAACCCATCCCGACCGACGGCAAGCCGGTCTCGTTCCAGCTGCCGCCGCGGGTGGCCGCGCTGGCGGGCAGTGGCGACCAGGGATGGATCGTCGCCAACGCCAGCGCACTTGCGCTGGGCATCGGCGCAGGCGAGGACAGCGGGACCGCTGGCATGCTGACCGCCGCGGCAGGCAATGGCGATACCCTGCTGCGCATGCACTTCGACGGCAAGGTGTATCCGTTGCTGGGAAGCTGGATGGGACGCTTTGCGGCGATGCTGCCGGCCGACAAGCAGGCCCGGATGCAGCGGACCGTCACCGCCTTCAACGAGATGGGCAAGATGATCGAGTCCGCCGACGTCAGCGTGAAGCTGGACGACAAGGGCCTGCACGTCGTGAGTGACGCGAAGCACCGCTGAAAAGCCACTCCCCTCAATCCCCCTTCCGCAGGAAGGGGATCGCGCCGCGGGCGCGGAGGATGCGATTCCGGCATTACGCGGACTGCCGCGGCCGGGCTAGGGCCCGCCAACACCGGATCGGGCAGTGCCCGATGCAACCGGAAACGGGTGCTCGGGTTTGCCCAGGGTGTTCTGGAATTCGGCGATCCGCCAATCGCCGGAATGTTTCGTCAGCACCAGCGTCTGGATGCCCGCTTCGGGCGGGGGCATGCCCGGAGGCATCCGTGCCCCGGTCATGGTCCAATAGGCATGCGCAACGATGTATTCATGACGACCCCCCGCCCGCACCCGGGCAACGGTCGTTTACAACCGGTGCCCCTTGTCGGCGGTCTCCACCAGCTCCACGTCGCCGAGGCCCTGCGACAACGAATGCGCGTCGCCGCCCTGCGCCAGCTTGATTGCCAGCCGCACTTCGTTGGCCGAATCCGCGTAACGCAACGCATCCTCGTAGCTGATGTGGCCGGCGTGGTAGAGCTCGACCAGGTTCTGGTCGAAGGTGCACATGCCGAGGTTGGTGGACTGCTTCATCACGTCCTTGATCTTGTGGATTTCACCCTTGCGGATGTAATCCTGGATCAGCGGCGTGCCGAGCATGACCTCCATCGACACGCGCCGGCCCTTGCCGTCCGGGGTCGGGATCAACTGCTGCGCGATCACGCCCTTCAGGTTCAACGACAGGTCCATGTACAGCTGTTCACGCACGTCCTCGGGGAAGAAGTGGATGATGCGCTCCAGCGCCTGGTTGGCGTTGTTGGCGTGCAGGGTGCACATGACCAGGTGCCCGGTTTCGGAGAAGTGGATCGCGTACTCCATGGTCTCGCGGGTGCGCACCTCGCCGATCAGGATCACGTCCGGGGCCTGGCGCAGGGTGTTCTTGAGTGCGTTCTCCCAGCTGTCGGTGTCGATCCCGAGTTCGCGCTGGGTGATGATGCAGCCCTCGTGCTTGTGCACGTATTCGATCGGGTCCTCGATGGAGATGATGTGCCCGGTCGAATTCTGGTTGCGGTAACCCACCATCGCGGCCAGCGAGGTGGACTTGCCGGCGCCGGTGGCGCCGACGAAGATCACGATGCCGCGCTTGGTCATCGCGAGCTGCTTGACGATCGGCAGCAGGTTCAGTTCTTCGATGGTCGGAATCTTCGACTCGATCCGGCGCAGCACCATGCCGACGCAATTGCGCTGGTAGAAGCACGACACGCGGAACCGGCCCACGCCGGCGACGCCGATCGCGAACTGGCACTCATGGGTCTTCTCGAACTCCTCGCGCTGCTGCGGATTCATCACGTTCAGCACCATGTCGCGCGCTTCCTGCGCTGACAACGGGGTCTGGGTGATCGGCACGATCCTGCCATTGACCTTGATCGACGGCGCGACGCCGGCCGTGATGAAAAGGTCGGAGGCCTTCTTGTGCACCATCAGCTTGAGGAAGGAGGTGAAATCGACGGCGCTCATGGTTGTACTCCCGGGACCCGGGACCCGGGACTCGGGACTCGGCAAAGCGCGTTTGACGCGTTGCCGATTCCTTCGCCTCCGCCGCCCTTCCCGTTTTTCCAGCGGGATACCGCGCTCAGCGCGCGACCGTTGCGCCAAAGCATGCTTTGGCCTGGTGCGAGTCCCGAGTCCCGAGTCCCGAGTCCCGTCACTTGAATGTCTCCTTGACCTTGGCACGCGCAGCCGCATCCTGGCGCGTGATCAAGCCGCGCCGCACCAGATCCTGCAGGCACTGGTCCATGGTTTGCATGCCGAACTGCTGGCCGGTCTGGATGGCAGAATACATCTGCGCCACCTTGTCTTCTCGGATCAGGTTCCTGATCGCGGGAATGCCGACCATGATCTCCCAAGCCGGGGTGCGGCCGCCGCCCACTTTCTTCAGCAGTGTCTGGGTGATGACCGCGCGCAACGATTCCGACAGCATCGAACGCACCATCGCCTTTTCACCGGCCGGGAACACGTCGATGATGCGGTCGATGGTCTTGGCGGCCGAGTTGGTGTGCAGTGTCGCGAACACCAGGTGTCCGGTTTCGGCCGCCGTCAGCGCGAGGCGGATGGTCTCGATGTCGCGCATTTCGCCGACCAGGATGTAGTCGGGGTCTTCGCGCAGCGCCGAGCGCAGCGCCTCGTTGAAACCGTGGGTGTCGCGGTGCACTTCGCGCTGGTTGATCACGCACTTCTGCGCGGTGTGCACGAATTCGATCGGGTCCTCGATGGACAGGATGTGCCCGAAGTGGTTCTTGTTGACGTGATCGACCATCGCGGCAAGCGTGGTCGATTTGCCCGAGCCGGTCGGGCCGGTGACGAGGATCAGGCCCTGCGGCTGGTCGATCAGGTCCTTGAAGACCTTGGGGGTGGCCAGGTCCTCCAGCGTCCAGACCTCGGCGGGAATGGTGCGGAACACCGCGCCCGCGCCGCGGTTCTGGTTGAACGCGTTGACGCGGAAGCGCGCGAGGCCGGGAATCTCGAACGAGAAGTCCACCTCGAGGAATTCCTCGTAGTCGCGGCGCTGCTTGTCCGACATGATGTCGTACACCAGCGCGTGCACCTGCTTGTGCTCGAGTGCCGGCAGATTGATGCGGCGGATGTCGCCATCGACCCGGATCATCGGCGGCAAGCCGGCCGACAAATGCAGGTCCGAGGCCTTGTTCTTGACCGAAAAGGCCAGCAGTTCGGCGATATCCATGTACCCCCTCCAGTGTGAACCCTTGCCGCCCGCGACGCGGCGCGGGCCGGGTATCACTCTGCCCTACGCGGGCTTGCCCCGCAAGTCCAGATCCCAAGCTGCCAGGCTGCCGGAGTATACGCACGTCACAAATCCCGGCATGCCCCGGAAGCGTCAGGCCGCCCCGTCGTCACCGCTTCCGGGGCCTGCCTCGTCCCCGAAATCGAGGGTCGCGACGGTGCCCCGTCCCGCACGCGGCGCCAGCGCAACCCGCCAACCGTACAGTTCGCACAACCGGCGCACGATCGCGAGGCCAAGCCCCGCGCCCTTGACCGTTTCACCCTCGCCGCGCACACCGCGCTCGAACAGCCGTTCGGCGTCTTCGGCCTTGATGCCGGGTCCGGTATCCTCGACCCGCACGCGGGCCGCCTGCACGCGCACCACGATCTCGCCTTCCTGGGTGTACTTGCAGGCGTTGCCGACCAGGTTGCCGAGCGCCACCGCCACCACCGAGGCCGGCGCCTCCACCGTTACCGGCGTTGCGATTTCGGTGCGCAGTTCGATCGGCTTGCGGCCGACGTCCGGGCGGTAGGTGTCGACGACCTCCTCGGCGACCCTGGCGACGTCGGTGGTTTCGCCATCGACCGGCCCCGAGCGTTCGGCCCGCGACAGCAGCAGCAGCGCCTGCGTCAATTCGGTGGACTGGCGCACCGCACGCCCGATCCGTTGCAGGCGGACCTGCAGTTTCTCCGGCAGGTCGGGAGCCGACAGCAACAATTCGGTGGTACTGGCAATCACCGCCAGCGGCGTGCGCAACTCGTGGCTGACGTCGGCATTGAATTCGCGGTCGCGCTGGACCAATGCGCTCTGGCGTTGCGCGTAGTCGTCGAGGGCGGCGGCCAATTCGCCCACCTCGTCCTCGGCGAAGTGCGGGGCCAGCGGTTCCAGTTGCCGTCCGCTGCGGAACGCGCGCAGGCGCTGGGCAAGGTCCGTCACCGGACGCATCACCCGCCGCGACAGCCAGTAACCCACCGCCAGCGAGAGCAGCGTGAACAACAGCACGGCCATGACCAGTCCGGTGACCAGTTGGCGCTTGCCGACGTCCTCGCGGCTGATGTCGTAGGTAAGGAAGGCATCCAGCCCGTACTTGCGCACCACCGCCAGCTTGTAGTGCCGCGGCATGCCGTCGCTGCCGCCGCGCATGTCGTACACGCCGGGCGCGAGGCCCTGCCAGGCCAGCGGCGCGCGATACACCGTGCGATCGTTCCACAGCCATACCACGACCAGTTCCGACTGCAGCGGCTGGTCGGGGTGCAGGTGCTTGTTCTCGACCGCCTGTTCGAGGTCGGCCTCGAGGCTCTGGTTGATCAGCTGGTTCTCGACCTTGGCGCGCACGTACAGCGAGGCCGCAGCGAACAACGCACTGAGGCCGAAGCCGAACAGCGTGAAGGTGACGATCAGCCGGAAGCGGAGCTTACGCCGGGACTGCATCCGGATCGACCATGCGGTAGCCGATGCCGTGGCGGGTATGGATCAGCGGCTTGCCGAACGGCTTGTCGATGGCCGCGCGCAGGCCGTGGATGTGCACCCGCAAGCTGTCCGAATCGGGCAGTTCCTCGCCCCAGACTTTCTGTTCCAGGTCCTGGCGGGTGACCACCGAGGGGCTGGCTTCCATCAGCGCGTGCAACAGCTTCAGGCCGATCGGGTTCAGCTGGATCGATTCGCCCGCGCGCGTCACCACCAGCGTGTCGAGGTTGTAGGTGAGGTCGGCGATCTTGAGCACCCGGCTCCGGGGTCCCTTGCCGCGCCGCGCCAGCACTTCCAGGCGCGCCGCCAGCTCCTGCAGCGCGAACGGCTTGGTCATGTAGTCGTCGGCGCCGGACTCGAAGCCGATGAGCTTCTGCTCCAGCGCGTCGCGGGCTGTCAACATCAGCACCGGGGTGTGTTTGTGCGCCTCGCCGCGCAGTTTCCTGCAGACCTCGATGCCATCCATGCCCGGCAGCGTCAGGTCGAGCACGATCACGTCGAAATCGTTGACCACCGCAAGGTGCAGGCCGGTCACGCCATCACCGGCGAAATCGACGACGTGGCCGCGGTCTTCCAGGTA
>DASURP010000080.1:0-40650 GCA_036279975.1 Rhodanobacteraceae bacterium | reverse complement strand
TCCACCAGCACCAGCTCCGCGTCGTCGCCGGCTTTCACCTGGATGCGCTTTGTCCGGCTGATCGCGGCGCCGTCGCGTGCATCGAGGGCGACGCCATCCACTTCGACGCGCCCTCGCGCGGGAACGAGATAGCCCATGCGTCCGGCGCCGGCGAAGTCGTACGTGGTGGTTGCGCCGGCCGCCAGGGTCGCTCCAAGCACGCGGGCGTTCGCGCGGATCGGCAGCGCGCCGGCGTCGCCCGGGATGCCACTCGCGAGCGTCACGAACCGGCCGGAGCGATCCCCCTTGGGGAACGGCCTGGCGCCCCAGCCGGGTGCGCCACCGGACTGGTCGGGGATGATCCAGATCTGGAAGATCTTGGTGACATCCGGTTCCAGGTTGTACTCGGCGTGGCGCAGGCCGGTGCCCGCACTCATCACTTGCACATCGCCGGCCTCGGTGCGGCCCTTGTTGCCCAGGGTGTCCTGGTGGCTGATCGCGCCCTCCCGCACATAGGTGATGATTTCCATCTCGGCATGCGGGTGCAGCGGGAAGCCGGTGCCGGGCTGGATCACATCGTCGTTCCAGACCCGCAGCGCGCCCCAGTGCATGCGTCGCGGGTCGCGGTAGTCGGCGAAGGAAAAATGGTGGCGGGTATCGAGCCAACCGTGGTTGGCTCCACCCAGGCCTGCAAACGGACGACGCTCGATCATGCTGTTCTCCGGAAGCTTTGCGATCAACCAGCCTGACGTGGATCCCGGATCGCGCCCTGGTGTGTCCCTTCCACGGCAGCGACATACGCCTTGGCCACGTCCGCGGCGGCCTGTCCCGATTCGGCATCCGTGCCAAGCTTGGCCAGGGTCTCCTTGACCCATGGCGGACTCACGACGTTGATGCGCAGCCCGAGTCCGTAATCCGCATCGCCCAGCTCGGCGAATGGCTTGGACACGGCGTCGCCAGCACAACAGGCGACAGCATCCACGTCGCGCACGTTGTCGAACAACCTCCGGATCGACTCGGGGTTTTCCATTTCCACCTTGATTTCACCGTGACGGCTGGTGGAGACGACCTCGTGTTTCCTTGCGGTGGGCGCCTTGGCGACCTCGGTTCCGATGGTGCCGCTGGCGCCGATGACGCCGATGACGATGACTTTCATGGTCTGGTTCCTTGCCGTGGTTCCTGGTTACCGGCCCGGCCCTCCGGTCATTCTGTTTTCGGCCCGCTCCCGGCGGGGGTGGCGCCTTGCCTGCGTGGCGTCGGCCGTTGTTGCGGTCAGGCCTTGACGGGATAACGGCTGGCGATCGCGATGCGGTTCCAGGCATTGATGACGATACCGAGCCATTCGACCGCCGATATTGCATCCCGGGACAGGTTGGCGGCGGCTTGTTCGTAAACCTCGTCCGGAACCTGCCCCTCGGATATCAACGTGATCGCCTCCATCAGCGCCAGGGCAGCGCGTTCCTTTGCCGTGAAGTATCCCGATTCCTGCCAGGCCGGGAGCACGGCGATGCGGTCGCTGGCTTCCCCGCTGGCCAGGGCATCCCGTGTGTGCAGGCGGCAGCAAAACGCACAATGGTTGATCTGCGAGGCCCGCAGGCGCAGGAGATGGGCAAAGCCTTCGTCGATCCCGGCCTTGGCCAGCGCCGCAGACGCAAGCTGTTCGAGTTTGGCGACCGTCCGGTAAAGATCGGGAGATGATTTGCTGAGGTTGATGCGTTCGTTCATGCGGGCACATCCCATTGTGTCGGGCCTTGGTGTGCGGGCGTGCGGTGGCAGCCTGCAATCCGCACGGTCATCAGAACGTGACCCGTGCGTACAGGCCGGCGATCAGTGTCCGGAAGCGATCACGCAAGCGTAACCAAGGTATTGTTACCAATACGTGGGTACGCGCCGCCCAATGTGGAACCCTCCTGATGACTGACGCGACGTCGGCAGTTCGAATGCCCACGGTCTTCTTCGGCCACGGCAATCCGATGAACGCGCTGCGGGCCAACGCGTGGACGCGGGGCTGGAACGCGATCGGCCAGCGCCTGCCGCGACCGCGCGCGGTGCTTTCGGTATCGGCGCACTGGTATCTGCCCGGCACCGCGCTGACCGCGGTGACGCGGCCGCGCACCCTCCACGATTTCGGTGGCTTCCCGCGCGAGCTGTTCGAAGTGCAATACCCCGCGCCCGGCGATCTCGACCTGGTGCGCCGCGTGCGCGAACTCCTGCAACCCCTGGAGGTACGCGCAGACGTGGCGTGGGGCCTGGACCACGGCACCTGGTCGGTGCTGCGCCATGTGTTTCCCGACGCGGACGTGCCGGTGGTGCAGCTCTCCATCGACGAAACGCAACCACCCGCGTTCCATTACGGGTTGGGCCGCAGCCTGCGCCCGTTGCGCGACGAGGGCATCCTCGTGATCGGCAGCGGCGACGTGGTGCACAACCTGCACGCCTACGCCTGGGGACGGCATCCGGTCGAGCCGTTCGATTGGGCGTTGCGCTTCGAGGCCAAGGCGCGCGAACTGATCGTGCAGGGCAATCACCAGGCCCTGGTCGATTACGAATCGCTGGGCCGCGATGCGGAGTTGTCGATTCCGACGCCGGATCACTACCTGCCGCTGCTGTACGTGCTCGGCGCCGGCGCTCCCGTCGAGGCGGTGACGTTCCCGGTCGAGGGCATGGACGGCGGCTCGATTTCGATGCTGAGCGTGCAGCTTGGCTGAGTGCGCGCCGCCGGTTCGTCACCGTGGCCAGCATCCCGAGCAAGCGGCGTCCACAAAAATCGCGTAATCTGGCGTCGCTGCGTGGGACGGGGGCAGGTCCTGCGTGGTGTCAGGCGGCAGGGTTCTGCAGGCTCGCACGAAGCTTGCCTTGGCGATCCGCCAGGGACGGCAATGGCAACAAGCAGCCGGGCACGCGCGTGGCAGTCTTCGCATGCGGCATGCACCGGAGGCGTTCACCACCACGGGTCGGTGCCGGCATCCCGACCCCGCAGACCTAAGGAGTACGTCGTGGACAAGGTTTTCAGTGTCGTGGCACGCCTGTTGGTCGCCCAGATTTTCATCATCTCGGGCTGGCAGAAATTGATGGGGTTCAGCGGCACGGCGGGTTATTTCGCCTCGCTCGGCATTCCCCTCGCGAACGTGGTGACCCCACTGGTCATCATCATCGAACTGGTGGGGGGCCTGATGCTGCTGTTCGGGCTGAAGACGCGCTGGGTCGCTGCGATCCTGGCGGTATTCACGGTCGCCTCCGCGCTGATCGCGCACACCGCTTTCCTCGAGCCGGGCCAGACGATCAATTTCATGAAGAACCTTGCCATGGCCGGCGGCCTGATGTGGTTCATCAAACATGGCGCCGGCTCGGCGAGCGTCGATGCGGCGATGTCCAAATCGCCGGGGCCGCTCCCGGCGGCGTAATCGCCGTTCGAGAGTGTTGCGGCGGGTCCGGCGGTCGGCCTGACCCGTGACCCCTTCCGCGGCGCGCTGCAAGGGCGTCTGCGTCAGGGTTCCCTGCGCCCGCGCCGAGACGCATCCGGTTGCGCGCCCTGCACTTCCGACACCCGTGCGGTCGGCAGGTGCCAGCCGTAACGGATCGCGAAGAAACGCAGTGCGAAGCACAGCAGGCCACCGATGATCGTGCTGGCGACGACCGGGGCATGCAGGACGTGGCCCGTCACCACCACGCCCGCGCCCGCCAAGGCCGCCAGCGCGTACAGGTCGGCACGCAGCACGGCCGGGATTTCGGTGACCAGCACGTCACGCAGCATGCCACCACCGATGCCGGTCAACATGCCGAGCAACGCTGCCATCACCGGGCTGAGGCCGTAGAGCAGGGCCTTCTCGGCGCCGGCCACCGCGAAGAACGCCAGCCCCACGGCATCGAACCACAACACGTCGTTGCGGAACCGGTCGGTGATCGGGTACCAGACGAACGTGAGCAGGCCCGCCAGCACGGAAACCGCGAGGTACTTCCAGTTGGCGATCGCCGCCGCCGGCGTGGCTCCGATCAGCAGGTCGCGGGTGACGCCGCCTGCGTTGCCCGCCGCAAAAGACAGCACCAGCACTCCGAAGATGTCGAGGCGGTGCTTGACCGCGGCCATCGCGCCGCTGATCGCGAACACGAAGGTGCCGCCGAGGTCCAGGACGAGCAGCAACAGGTGCGTGAGGTTCGGCAACGGCATGCCAGTCCGCCTCGTTACGCCGCCAGCCAGGCGCGCGCGGCGACGACCAGGGTTTCCACGCCGGTTTCCAGGGTCGGGTGGAGCACCGGCAGGAAGCGGGGATTGTGGTTGCTCGGAAGTTCGTTGAGGCGGTTCGCGGCCTTGGCCTTCGCGTAGGTGTCGGGGTCGGTGCCGCCGACGAACCAGAACACCGAGGGCACACCCCATTCGGCGCCGAACGAGCCGAAGTCCTCGCTGGCCGACGCCGGACCGGTTTGCCGGATGCACCCGGCGGGAAAGTGCTCGCGGAAGGCCTCGGCCACCCGCTGCGTTGCGGCCGGGTCGTTGGTCGCCAGCGGATAACGATCCAGCGGCGTGATCTCGGGCAGCCTGGGTGCGCCGGACGCGGCGGCCTCGGCGTTCACGATGCGGGTGATCGCGGCGAGCACGCGTTGGCGCACGCCCGCGTCGAAGGTGCGCACGTTGAGCTTGATGACGGCCTCGTCGGGAATCACGTTCTCCTTCGTGCCGGCCTGCAGCGCGCCGACCGTGACCACAGCCGCTTCGGTCGGTGCGACCTCGCGCGCCACGATGCCTTGCAGACGCATCACCGTGGCCGCCGCCATCACCACCGGGTCGATGCTGGTCTGCGGCATCGAGCCGTGCGCGCCGCGCCCGAACAGGCGGATCTGGAAACTGTCCGCGGCCGAGGTGATGGTGCCGGTACGGCCGCCGACGGCGCCGGCCGGGCCCACCATCACGTGCTGGCCGAGCACCACATCCGGTTTCGGGAAGCGCTTGAACAGTCCGTCATCGATCATCACCTGCGCGCCCGCGGCGATTTCCTCGGCAGGCTGGAACACCGCCAGCAACGTGCCTTTCCAGGTGTCGCGCGTTTGCGCCAGCAAGGCGGCCGCGCCGGCCAGCCAGGTGACGTGCATGTCGTGCCCGCAGGCGTGCATCACCGGCACGGTCCGGCCGTCGGGATCGGTGGCCGTGACCTTGCTGGCGTACGGCACGCCGGTGGCTTCCGCGATCGGCAGTGCGTCCATGTCGGCGCGCAGCATCACGGTGGGTCCGTCGCCGTTGCGTAGCAGGCCGACCACGCCGGTCTTGCCGACCCCGGTTGTCACTTCATACCCGCTCGCGCGCAAACGATCCGCCGCAATGCCCGAGGTGCGCGTCTCCTGCATCGAGAGTTCCGGATGCGAGTGGATGTCGGTGTACAGCTCCTCCAGGTCCGGGAGCAAGCCACGGAGTCTGTCCGGCAGCGCTCCGGAGGAAGGTGTCTGCGTCTCGTTCATGCCTGCCTGTCTCCCGTCGACCCGTCATCGCGCACCGGAGGCTGGGCCGATCCGGACTCTGTACGCTCGTGGGTGTCGTGTCCGCGTGAAGCGATGGCAGGGACGCGCATGCATGGCGTGCCGGGGAGCGGTGCCCGCTCCCCGGCAGCCGGCTTCGCGTGCCCGGTCCGGTCGGGAAGGCGCGCCGGCCCGGGCATCATGCGCCGATGTCGCGCAGGGGCTTGCCCTCCATCAGCTTGCGCTCGATCTGCTCGAGGCTGACGCCCTTGGTCTCGGGGACCAGCGCGAAGGTGAACAGGATGAACACCGCGTTGAACGCGGCGTACAGCCAGAACGTGTTGGCGCTGCCGATGCTGTTGAGCAGGGTCAGGAAGGTTCCGCCGACGATCGCCGTGAAAACCCAGTTGGTCACGGTGGACACGCCGATGCCGAAGTCGCGGCCCTTGAGCGGCTGGATTTCCGAGCACAGCGTCCACACCAGCGGACCGGCGGAGAACGCGAAGCCCACCACGAACACCAGCAACATCGCGATCGCGAGCAAATGTTCACCCTGGCCGTCCATGCCCATGTACATCAGGCCGCCGACCACACCGAGTCCGATCGCCATCACCACGAAGCCGGCGTACAGGATGGGCTTGCGGCCGATCCGGTCGACCAGCCCGATCGCGATGAAGGTGGCCAGCACGTTGGTCAGGCCGACGATCGCGGTAAACCACATCTGCATGCTGGTGGCGTAGCCCATTTCGGCGAAGATGCGCGGCGCGTAGTACATCACCACGTTGATGCCGGTCAGTTGCTGGACCACCTGCAGCGCGATGCCGAGGGCGACGGAACGTCGGAAGTTGCGGTTCTCGAGGAACAGCCGCCAGCCCTGTTGCGGCGTGCGCAGTTGTTCGCGGATCTCGGCAACCTCGTTGCGCACCGCCTCGGGATCGCCGCGCAGCTTCTGCAGCACCGCGTCGGCGTCGGCGTGGCGCTGCTTGAGCACCAGCCAGCGCGGGCTCTCCGGCAACCCGAGCACGCCGATCAGGAACAGCGCGCCGGGCAGCGCGATGATGCCCAGCATCCAGCGCCAACCCTCGATGTAACTGAACCCGGTGTCGGACAGGAACGCCACGAAGATGCCGATGGTGATCATCAACTGGTAGGTGGAGATCATCGCCCCGCGCCGGTCGGGCGGCGCGATCTCGGCCAGGTACAGCGGCGCCGTGAACGCGGCGATGCCGATCGCCAGGCCCAGCACGAAGCGCGCACCGATCAGGGCCTCGGGCGACCACGCCGTGGCGCTGAGCAGGGAGCCGATCACGAACAGGCTGGCGCTCAGGATCAGCGAGCGTTTGCGCCCGAAGTGTTTCGACAGCCATGCGGCCAGCGCGGCGCCCACCGCGGCGCCGACCATCATGCTGCTGACGATCCGCTCGATCACAGTGTCGCTGACGGCGAACTCATGCTGGATGAACTGTTGCGCGCCGGAGATCACCCCGACGTCGAGGCCGAACATCAGGCCGGCGAGGGCGGCAAGGGTGGCGACGAAGGCGGTGTGGCGGCGCGCGTGTCCGGCGGCGGTCGTGGCGATCGTGTTCATCGGGGCGTGTCCTCGTGGGCGCTGGATATGGAATTGAATGGATGGTTTCCGGCCGGTCAGTGCACCGGCGCAGCCTGTTGCGCGGGGGTTGCTGCGCAGCCGCCGTCGGCCTCGATCAGCTTTTGCATCTGCAGGTACACGCCGTTGGTCCAGCCGAAGCCGATCACGTTGGTCTTGTAGCCCGCGGTGATCTTCACGTCCGCGTTGCCGAGCACCATGTTGTATTTCTCGCGGATGGTGCCGTCCCTGGCGAGGCTGCGGTCGACCGTGCCGGTGAACTTGCATGAGATGCGGCGCGCGTCGGCATCGAACCCGTAGGCCTGCAGCCCCTCGACCGCGATCCAGTTGGTCGGCGCCCAGCCGAACGGCGCATCCCATTGCGCGCCGGTGTCGCGGGTGCTCATCTGCAGCCCGCCCTTGCGCTCGAACAGCTTGAGTTGCTTGACCAGGTCATCGGCCTGTTGCGGCGAGGCGGCGCCCGCCCACAACGGGTAGAACATGGTGAGGTACGGGTCGGTCGAAGGCTTGCCCGCGACGAAATCCCAATCCATATAGCGCCCCTGGTCGGCATGCCACAGGTACTTGTCGATCGCCTGGCGGCGCGCTGTTGCGGCTGCGGCCCAGTGTTTGGCATCGGCGGTCTTGCCGAGCTCGGTCGCGAAGCGTTGCAGGTCGCGCGCATAACGGTACAGCAGGCTGTTCAGGCCGGCGCCTGCGTAGTGGTGGGTGGAGCCGCCCCAAGGCCCGAAATGGAAGTCGGTGTCGAAGCCGGATTCGCGCATCGCGCGGTCGCCGAGGTAGTAGTCGGCGGTGAGGCGATAACCATCCAGCCAGTCGCCCGCGCAGATCTTCGATGCGGCGACGTCGCAGCTGGTCTTCTTCAGGGCCTCGGCCTGGGCCGCATCGGGGTGCTGCGGGGCCTTGACCAGGTAACCCGGATCCTGCGCGGGATGCGCCAGCAGCCAGCGGATCACGCCGACGTAGTAATCGCTGTCCGGCATCTCGATCACCGGGCCGTGGCCGTAGTCGAAATAGCGCGACAGGCCGGTGTCGCCCGCGAGGTGTTGCGGGCGCATCCAGATTTCGTAGTTGCGCACGGCCAGCGGGTAGGCTTGCGCCAGCCAGGCGTGCCTTGCTTTCGCGTCGGGAAAGCTTGCGGGATCGTCCAGCACCGCGGTCATCATCGCCGAGAGCAGCGGCGGCTGCGAGCGGGTGAGGTAGTAGGTGCGGTTGGCGTTGAGCACGCCACCGTAGTACTCGACCTCGTACAACGCGTTGTTGGTCATGTCGAGCGCGAGCGATGCGTGGTCGTCCGCCACCAGCCCCAGCACGATGAAGTAACTGTCCCAGCCATACATCTCGTTGAAGAAGCCACCGGGCACCACGTAAGGATGCGGCACGTACAGCAGGCCCTGCGCGGGCAACTTCGTGGGATCGACATCGCCCAGTTGCCGGATCGGCGCGGGCAGGCTTTCGATCCTGACGTGGCAGCGCCGGGCGCTTTGCACCAGCGCTGCCGGCGCCGTCATGTGCCAGGGCAGGTAAACCACCGATTGCGAGGGCACCTTGGGATCGGTGAGCGCACGGCATTCGTGCACCGATCGGGTGAGGGTGCTCCAGGCGTGGTCGATGTAGCTGCGGGTGCGCGCCGGGTCGGGCGTGGCCGCGCCGGCTGCGGTGGCGACGAGCGCGATGAGGGCCAGGCAGGAAAACAGTGATCGGACTTTCATGGCAAATCCCCTCGTCGGGTGGGCGTAGCGATGGGCCAGCCGACACAGCCCTCCCTGGGTGCAAAGGCGCTACGCTGGAATGGTCGATGGCCCATGGTAACCCTGCCGTTGCTGCCCTTGCCCGTGCCCGTCGGCACCGTCTTGCCGGCCCCGCTTACCTGCGCTTGCGCTGACGCGACTTTGGTCGCGGTGGCGCGGTCGAGCCGCGCACCACCAGTTCGGGATTGAAACCTTCGTTGTCCACGGTCTCGCCGCGGATCCGCGCGATCAGCATGCGCGTGGCGCGTTCGACGATGATGTCGGCACGCTGCCGCGCGGTCGTGAGCGGGGGCCAGGAATGCCGGGAAAACGGGCTGTCCTCGAAGCCGGCGATCGAAACGTCGTAGGGCACGCTGAGGCCGGCCGATTGCGCGGCGGCCAGGGCGCCGGCGGCGATCTCGTCGTTGCACCCGAAGATGGCAGTGGGTGGCTCGGCGAGGTCGAACAGGCGGCGCGCGCCGCGAAAGCCGTCGTCGAACACATAGTCGCCTTCGACCATCAATTCCCGGCTCGGCGTGACGCCGTAATCCCGCAGGGCATCCTTGTAGCCCTTGAGGCGTTCGGCACTGGCGTGATGGTGCTTGCCGCCGCGCAGGAAGCCGATCCGGACATGCCCGAGATGGAGCAGGTGGGCCGTGATGGCGTACGCCGCATCGCGATCGTCGACATAGACGCACGGGAATTTTTCATGCGGGTCGCGTGCGGCGGAGACGATCCGCACGAACGGGATGCCGTACGCCGCCAACCTTTCCAGGGTTGCCGTGCGTTCGGACACCGGTGTCGTCAGCACCAGGCCCGAGAGACGCGAACGCTGCACGAAATCGCGCAAACCCTCGGCCAACCCGGGTGCCGTGGAATCGCAGGGACGGAATTGCAGGCCGAAGTTCAGGTCATCGCAGGCCGCAAGCGCGCCCTGCTGCATCGCGATTATGTAGTAGGCGTTGGGATTGTCGTAAACCAGCCCGACCGTGTAGGCGTGCGCGCCGCTCAGGCCGCGCGCGAGCAGGTTCGGGCGGTAGTCGAGCTGCTCGATGGCGCGCAGCACGCGCTGGCGGGTTTCCTGGCGGACGGAGCGCTCGCCGTTGACGACGCGTGACACCGTCTTCGCCGAAACCCCCGCCCGCGTCGCGACGTCGGCGAGTGTTGCGGATTCCACTGGACGTTCCCCGTTCGTGGCGCGACCCTGTGACAGCGCTGTCAAGACAGCCGACAATCAACAGTTTGGCATACGTTCCAGATTTGACAATAGCGTCGTCGTCGTCCGAATGCGTGCTGCGACGCAACATACAAGAGCCATGCCAGATTGGCTTCGTGGCGGATATGCCATACCGGAAAATGCTTCGCGTCGCTCTTCGGCGTCAGCGTGCGAGTGATGCACTGCAGATTGACAGCGCTGTCGTGACAGGCCCAAACTGCACAGGATCGCCATCCGGGGATGGTCGATATGAACACGGGTAGCGTGGTCGTTCGTTGCAGCCGGCAATTCGGCCCGGACGGGCGACCGCTGCCGCACGGGAGCGCAGACAGGACGATCGGATTGGCCTGGCCATCGCCCACGCAGGCTTCACGCGGTACGCGCGGCGACACACCCACCGCGTGCACAGGGGTGTGTTTGGCATCAACGTGGACAGGGACATCGATCAGGAGGTCCGACAGGCGCGGGGCCCAAGGCGCTCCGCGCAGGCCACCGCTGCACGGAGCGTCGTTGCAGGCAGAAGAAGAAAAAGGGCTTCCAATGAGTTGGTTGCGGTCTCACCGAACTTTCATTTCGCTGGAGGGCGAGTCATGAAGAACAACAGGTTGATCCGCGTGGCGCTTACGAGTGCCATCCTCGCTGCATTGTCACCCGCCGTGTGGGCGAGCGGTTCCGGTACCGGGGCGGCTGCGGCCAGCGGCCAGGCCGCCACGGACGCGCCACAAGCGGCCGCGCCGGCCGACCAGACTTCGAAAGAATCCAAGACCACGACCCTGCAGACGATCGTCGTGACCGCGACCGCCACCGGCGTCAGCAAACTCGACGCGAGCTACAACATCGTCACCGCCAACCGTGAGGAGATCAAACAGGCCAACCCGCTGAGTGTCGCGGACCTGCTGAAGATCTCGCCGGGCATCTGGCCCGAATCCACCGGCGGCCAGACCGGCGCCAACATCGAAATCGCCGGCTTTCCGGGCGGCGGCGATGCGCCGTTCTTCACCAACATGGTCAACGGCACGCCGCTGTATGGCATGCCGTCGCTGTCGTTCATGGACTCGAGCTCGCTGCTCAGGCTGGACGATACCATCCAGCGCGTCGAAATCGTGCAAGGCGGTCCGGGCGCGGTGTTCGGGCCCGGCCAGATGGGCGCGACCGCGAACTTCATCCTGCGCGAAGGCACCGCGGAGCCATCCGGCGACATCGGGCTCACCTACGGCGACGAAGGCCTGTGGCGTCTCGATGGCTTCTACGGATTCAAGCTCGCCGACGGCTGGTTCGCCAGCATCGGCGGCTTCTACCGCGCGTCCGACGGCGTACGCGATCCGCAATTTCCGTCCGACAAGGGCGGCCAGTTGACCGCCACCCTGTCCCACGACTGGGACAACGGCTCGCTCATGCTGTGGGCGCGCAGGCTCGACGACAAGAACCAGTTCATCGTCCCGATCCCGTTGATCCAGGGTTCCGGCGACACGTTCTCGGGGTTCCCGGGCTTCGATCCGCTGACCGGCACCTACGGCAGCCATGCGATCCAGCACGTGCAGATCCCCAATCCACTCGGGTACCTGGAGAACGCGGACCTCGCCGATGGCCGCGGCGCCCAGATGAACTTCTTCGGGGGCAGCTACGACACCACCTTCGGAGACTGGACGATCTCGGACCACTTCATCTTCAACGGCGGCGACCTGCCCACCAATGCGCTGTTCTCGGGGCCCAACCCGAAACCGCTGGGCTATTACCTGTATGGCTGCAACATGGCGCAGCCGGCCGGCTTCTGCGACGCCAACAACAATACGGTCGACAGCGACACGCTGGGTTACCTGCCCAGCCAGAATGTCAGCGCCACCTTGCCGGACGGATCGACCGTGCCGCTGGACCAGAGCGTGATCCACCAGGGCTGGTGGTACATCCAGAAGCGCCTGAAGAGCTTCAACAACGATTTTCGCGTCAGCCGGGAGATCTTCGACGGCAACACCGTCACCGCCGGCGTCTACCTGGCCCGCTACACCGACCACGACAACTGGTCGCTGGGCAACCAGATGCTGATGCTGAACCAGCCCAACACCAAGCCGATCGGACTGACCTACCAGCAGAACGGGCAAACCATCGTGGTCGCGAACCCGCAGGGCTTCGTCGATTTCAACAACAACTACAACATCGTCGAGGCGGGCACGGCCACCAACAAGGCGTTCTACCTGTCGGATTCGTGGCGGATCGGGCAGTGGTTGCTGCAGGCCGCGGGCCGCATCGAGAACATCGACGTCAACCAGCGCACCTGCAACCAGTCCAAGATCGACCTGGACGGCGACCCGAATACGCTCTACGACAACACCACCCCGGTCTGCAATGGCACCTGGGACTACGAGCACTACAAGAAGACCCACCCGTCGTTCACCGCCGGCGCGAACTACCAGTTCAACGATCACATGAGCGCCTACGTGCGCGGCAACACCGGCGGGCATTTCGACGACTTCGACAATGGCATCCGCGGCGCCAACGGTAATTTCGCGCCGATGCAGAAGGTCAAGAACATGGAGGCCGGCTTCAAGTACCAGTCACCGGTCCTGTTCGTCGACCTCAGCGTCTACCACCGCCTGTTCACCGGCCTGCAATACCAGGAA
Organism: Rhodanobacteraceae bacterium; assembly: GCA_036279975.1. Classification (GTDB taxonomy): domain Bacteria; phylum Pseudomonadota; class Gammaproteobacteria; order Xanthomonadales; family Rhodanobacteraceae; genus 66-474. The sequence continues at coordinate 28,053 of DASURP010000080.1, read as the reverse complement.
ACCGGCCCCAACGGCCAGCCGATTCCAGGCGCGATTTCCAACTACGGCTCGAACAGCCACGGGCTGGACGCGAACGTCGCGTGGTCGCCGATCGAAAACCTCAAGTTGAACCTGATCTACGTGTACATGAACGGGCATTACACCCACAACAATGCCTGCGTGAACTTCACCGACATCAACGGCAACACCCAGTGCGTCAGCTTCAATGGTGCGCCGTTGCAGCGCCAGCCGAAGAACCGCTACATGTTCACGCCGAGCTACACGCTGCCGACCAGCTGGGGCGACATCACCGCGTGGGTGACCTACACCTACATCGGCCAGCACTACCAGGACCAGTCGGCGCTGCAGCCGCTGGGCACCTACCACACGCTGGACGGCGGCATTGTCGCCAACGTCGGCGAAAACTGGCAGTTCCGCCTGCAGGGCACCAACCTGACCAACGAGTTGGGCCTGACCGAAGGCAACTCGCGCAGGTTCGGTGTCAACACCGGCATCGGCGGGGTGATCATGGCGCGTCCGCTGTTCGGGCGTGAGGTGAATTTCCAGGTCAAGTACAAGTTCTGAAAACGCTGTATCGTTCCGCGACATGCGATCCGGGCCGGTTGCAGCCGGCCCGGATCGCCATGGCCGCCAGCTGCGCCATTCCAGACCTCGTGATGCCGTCGCTGCAATCGGCGTGCGTTGCACGGTCGCATCACCGCCCCGGTACGAGCCGCGTTGCCACACCATCCGGAGCCTTGCGATGAAATGCCGCGCTTCCGTGTTTCCCGTCCTGTTCGCGCTCGCCCTGGCGATTCCTGCAACCGGGCTGTGCGCCACCGATCCAAGTTTCCTGCTGATGGCGACGGCGCAGAACTTCGGTTCGTACTTTCCCTCGTATCTCGCCAACGGCTACTTTTCGACGATGACCACGGTGCGCGGCACCGGGCCCGCGCCGGGCTACATGGTCGCGTTCATGGATTACACCGGGGGTGACATTTCAAGGCCCGCCGCGATCCCTGGCTGGAGCGAGATCGACTACAACGCCGGCACCGGCTGGCTCAATTCCACGCGGCTCGATCCGGAGATCTTTGCCGGTTACGCGCAGACGCTGAACATGCGCGACGGCACGCTCGCCACCAGCTACCGCTTCACCTACGCAGGCAAGGCCACCGACGTTGCAGTCATGACCTTCGTCAGCCAGGCCGACCCGCACTTCGCGGCGACGCGGTTTTCGATCACGCCACAGTTCGATGGCAAGGTGCAGCTCCAGTTCCCGTTCCGGCTGTGGTCCGGGCACCAGCCCCGGTTCCCGATCGCGAGCATGACCGGCGATGAGATGATCGCCGCGGTGATCGCCAGCGGCCAGAACCTCAACGACAAGCCGGTGCCGACGCCGGACCGCGCGCCGGTCTGGTATCCAGGCACCACGCGCATCACCGCTGACGGTGGTGACACGCAACGACTGACGTTGTGGCTGGACGGCCGGGCCGTGAACGGTTTGACGATGGCGGAAGCCGCCGCCATCGAATTGCCGCCCGCCCTGAAGGTGGTGGACGTGAAGCTGGAGAAGACATCCGACAAGTTGTCGCTGGACCTCGTCGCCGAGGTGCGCAAGGGCGTGACCTACACCTTCACCAAGTACGTCGCGGCCTCGCGCCAGGACTGGGGTGGCGACGCGCAAGCCGATGTCGCGCTGGCAAGGAAGGCGCGCGCCACCGGTTTCGACAAGTTGCTCGCCCGCCACGTCGCGGCCTGGCATGATCTCTGGAAATCGGACATCATCGTCGACCACGATGACAAGGTGCAGCGCGCGCTGCATTCGGATCTCTATTACCTGCTGTCCAACACCACGGTGGGTACCGCCTGGTCGGTGGGCGCCTGCGCGCTGACCCCCAACTACGCCGGCCACGTGTTCTGGGATGCCGATTCGTGGGTGTTCCCCGCCTTGTTGCTGCTGCACCCCGAGCGCGCCAGGTCCATCGTGATGTTCCGCCACCGGACCATGCGGGGCGCGCGCGAACGCGCCCAGCAGTACGGTGTGAAGGGCCTTATGTATCCGTGGGAATCCGACCCGCAAAAAGGCATCGACGTCACCCCGCATTTCGCCTACGGCGTGTATCGCGAGGTCCACGTCAACGCCGACATCGCGATCGCGCAGTGGCAGTACTGGCTCGCGACCGGCGACCGTGCGTGGCTGAAGCAATACGGCTGGCCGGTGATCGAAGGCATCGCGGAGTTCTGGAAAAGCCGGGTGACGTACGACAAGGCGCACGACCGCTACGAAATCCTGCACGCCACCTCGACCGACGAAGCCTACGACGACGTGCCCAACGACACCTTCACCAATGCCGCAGCCGCCAAGGCGCTGCGGATCGCGAACAAGGCGGCCGCGCTGGTCGGTGCAAAAGCCGATCCCGCGTGGGCGACGATCGCAGCGAAGATGTACCTGCCGTTCGACGAGAAGAACCAGCGCCACTACGACTTCGATCCGTCGGTGCCGCACGACAAGGTCACCTGGTGGGGCTCCTCGCTGATCTTCCTGATGTACCCGAACCTCGACCTGCCGATGTCGCCCGAAGTGCGCCGCAACGACTTCGATTTCCAGTTGCAGGCGCTGAAGACCCACGGCGACAATCCCAACGAGATGATGATGGTGATGATCACGGTCGGCGCCGCGGAAGTCGGCGATGCCGGGGCCGTGGGCTACTGGATCCACCGCAACCTCGAGGGCTTCCTGCAGCCGCCGTTCAACGTGCGCACCGAAACCGCGACCAACAACGCGGGCTACCTGCTGGCGACCTCGGCGGGCTTCGTGCAGAACTTCCTGTACGGCCTGAGCGGCCTGCGCATCGACGACAAGGGGCTGGAGGCGGCATACGCGCCGATCCTGCCGCCGGACTGGAAGTCGGTGGAATTGAAGGACGTCACGTTCCGCGGCAAGCACTTCGATATCACGATCAAGCGCGGCGCGAACGGCCTGGTCACGCTGACACGCAGCCCCGGGTGAGGTGCCGTGAGGGCAGGCCGCGCCATTGTCAGGGTTTGCGGCCGGGAGGGTTCATGAGCCGCGCTTGCAGGAACATCCGGTGCTGGCGCCTGCAAATGCTCATGTTCGCGCTGCTTGGCGCGCTGCCGTCGGCCGCGGTGGCGGCCACCGATCCGGGCTTTTTGCTCAGCGCGACCGCGCAAGACTTCGATACCTACTTTCCAGGCCAGCTCGCCAACGGCTACGTCTCGACCTTTACCTCGCCGCGCGGCACCGAGGGCAACCTGTCGTACCTCGTCGCGTACATGGGTTACGGCAGGGACGACATCGCGCGGCCGGCCGCGATTCCAGGCTGGAGCGGCATCGATTACCGGATGGGCACTTCGGGAGCATGGTTGAATCTTGCGCCTTTGGAGGCTTCCGTGTTCCAGGGCTACCGGCAGACCCTGAACCTGCACGAAGCCACGCTGACGACGCGCTATCGCTACATCGATCGCGGCAAGGCGACGCGCGTCGAAGTGGTCAGCTTCATCAGCGAAGCTTCGCCGCACCTCGCCGCCATTCGCTTCACGGTCACGCCGGAGTTCGATGGCGCGGTGGAACTCTCGTTCCCGCTGGTGCTGTGGGCGCCGTCGCAGCCGCGCCTGCCGCTGGCCAGATTGACGGGCGATACCGGGCTCACGGGTGACCGCTTTCGGCAGGCACTGCACGCGCACGGGCTTGCACTGGAGCCGGTTCCGCCCGCCACGCCGGACCGCGCAGCGATCTGGTACCACGGCGATACGCGGGTGCTGGATGCGGGCGGCGATCCCGCGAATCTGACCCTGTGGCTGGATGGGCAGGCGACCCATGGTCCGCGCATGGGCGAAGCGGTCGCGGTGCAGCTGCCACCCGGACTCGAGCCGCGCACAATCCGGCTGGACCGGACCGACTATCGCCTGGCGCTGGACCTGCGCGTGCGCGTCGAGAAGGGCCGCTCCTACAGCTTCACCAAGTACGTCGCGGTGTCGCGCGAAGGCTGGGGCGGCGACGGCAAGGACGATTTGGCGCTGGCCAGGTCGGCGCGCGAACACGGTTTCGATGCGTTGCTGGCCGCACAACGCGCGGCATGGGCGAAGTTGTGGCAGTCGGACATCCGCATCGACGGCGACCCGCATGCGCAACGCGCGGTGCATTCCGACCTGTATTCCCTGCTCGCCAACGTGACGCCTGATACCACGTGGGGCGTGGGCGCCTGCGGCCTCACCACCGGCTACGCCGGGCACGTGTTCTGGGACAGCGACGCCTGGATCTTCCCGGCACTGCTGCTGTTGCACCCCGAACGCGCAAGGACGATCGTGCAGTTCCGCGACCGCACCCTGGCAGCGGCGCGGCAACGCGCGCAGGCAGCCGGATTCGCTGGCGCCAAGTATCCATGGGAGGCCGACCCCAGCAGCGGCAGTGAACAGATTCTGTTTGCGGCGTACCGGCTGAGCGTCGGCGAGATCCACGTCAACGCCGACATCGCGATTGCGCAATGGCAATACTGGCTGGCGACGCACGACCTTGCGTGGTTGCGCGGGGAGGGCTGGCCGGTGATCCGTGACGTTGCGGACTTCTGGACCAGCCGCGCGAGCTGGGACGCGACGAAGCATCGCTACGAAATCCGCGATGTCGTGTCGCTGATGGAACCCTACGCACACGTGAACGACGACACGTTCACCAACGCCGCGGCGCGCAAGGCGCTGCAAATCGCCACCCAGGCGGCCGCGCTGGTCGGGGCGAAAGCCGATCCGGGCTGGGCGGCCGTCGCAGCCGAGCTGGACATTCCCTTCTCCGCGACGGGCGGGCAGCACCTCGTATTCGATCCCGATGTGCCGCTGCGCGATCCGGGCGACAGCGACCTGGCATTCCTCGCGTTTCCGTCGCTGGATCTGCCGATGAGTCCGCGCGTGCGCCGCAACGATTACCGCATCGATGCCGCGCCGCTGGAAGAACCCGGCGCGACGCCGACCACGATGGGGCTGGCGCCGCTCACGATCGCCGCGGCCGCGCTCGGCGATGCCACGGGGGCGAGCCACTGGCTCGAACGCAACATCGCAGCCGACATGCTGAAGGCGCCGTTCAACGTGCGCACGGAAACCGTGGGCAACAACGTCGGCTGGTTCCTGACCGGTTCGGCGGGGTTCGTGCAAAGCCTGGTGTACGGATTGACCGGACTCAGGGTCGAGGAAGGCGGACTGGTCGCGGCCTACCCGCCCATGCTGCCGGCCGGCTGGAAATCCCTTACGCTGCGCAACGTCACGTTCCGCGGCCGGCATTACGACATCGTCGTCGACCGCAATGCCGGGGACGCGCCGCGACTGCGACGCGAATCGCGCTGAGGGAGGTTGTCATGCACCCGACGTTCCGCAGGACCTTGTCGTGGCTGTTCGCTTCGGCCATCGCGTGGGGTGGCAGTGCGGCGGCCGCGGCCCCGCCGGTGGACGTGCAAGGCAACGCGAATATCCCGGCCTTCACGGTGCCATTCTCCGGTTACGCCTCGCCCGAAGCACACCGGATGTTCCAGCGCATGCTCGCGCAGGGCCGGCACGCGCCGCCGCTGGATGGCCCCGTGGCGGCCAGGCGCGCGTACTACGACAAGATCAACGCCGCGCGTGCGGAACTGATGCAGCGGCTGTACCCGGTGAAGATCGAGGCGCGCACGCTCGGTGGCGTTCCGGTGCAGGTGGTCACGCCGGCGCGGGGCATCGCACCGGACCAGGAGCATCGCGTGCTGGTCAACCTGCATGGCGGCGCTTTCCTGTGGGGTGCGGGCGCGGGCGGGCTGGTCGAGTCGATCCCGGTCGCGGGCGTGGCCGGGATCGAAGTCGTCACGGTGGATTACCGGCAGGGACCGGAACATGTGTTTCCCGCCGCCAGCGAAGACGTCGCGGCGGTGTACCGCGAATTGCTGAAAAAGTATCCGGCCGCGAACATCGGCATCTATGGCTGTTCGGCCGGCGGTGGGCTGACCGCAGAGGCCGTGGCGTGGTTCGTACGGCATGGCTTGCCGGTGCCGGGCGCGATTGGCGTCTTCTGCGCTTCGCTCGTCGACAGCGGCGGTGATTCTGCGTACATCGCGCCCGTGCTCGATGGCGAGCCCCCCACGACATCGCCGCTGAAACTGATCGACCTGCCCTATTTCAAGGGTGCCAGTGCGAATGATCCCCTGGTGTTTCCCGGCAATTCGCCGGGACTTCTGAAACGGTTCCCGCCCACGTTGCTGATCACCGGCACCCGCGATTTTGCAATGAGTTCGGCGCTGCAAAGCCAGCGGTTGCTCAGTGCAGCCGGTGTCGATGCGGAACTGCACGTGTGGGATGGCATGTGGCATTCGTTCTTCTCCGACCCCGGGATGCCTGAATCGAAGGAGGCCTATGCGGTGATGGCCCGTTTCTTCGATCGGCAACTCGGGCGCTAGCATCCCGTCCCCGATCGGTATCCCCGAAAACACATGCTTGCCGACGTCCCCAGCGAAACCATGCATCGTATCGACGGCCTGTTGCGGGCCGGCGATTTTCGCGCAGCCCAGGCGGAGCTCGAGGCGCTCGTGGCGGCCCGCCCCGAATACGTCGAAGCGCAGCGCCTGCTGGCGGGCGTCCGATTGGCGCAGGGCGATGGCGTGGGGGCGGAGCGGATCCTGCGCCGCGCCCTCGCACGTGATCCGGACTGGGCGCCCACCCTGACGATGCTGGGCGAACTGCTGCTCAACAGCGGTCGCCCCGCCGAGGCCGAGTCTTTGCTGCGGCGTGCCATCGGCGCGGCCGCAGCCGACCCGCGTGCGGCGCTGGTGCTGGCCCGCCATTGCAACGATCACCGCCGGCCCGCCGAAGCCCTGGCGATCGCCACGCCGTTTTGCGTCGCCGGCAAGGCCGGCCCGGAGCTGACCGCGCAACACGTGATCGCGCTGGTTGCGCTGGGGCGCACGGACGAGGCGATCGTCTTCTACCGGCGCGTCGTGGACAGCTCGCCGGACAACTTCGCGGCGGCGCACGCGCTGACCCTCGCCTTGCAGGCATCCAGCCGGCACGCCGAAGCGGAACGGGTCGCGCGCGGCGCGCTGCAGCGCGGGTTCCGCGACGCGGCGCTGCAGCACATCCATGCCCGCAGCCTGATCGGCTTGCGCGACTACGCCGGCGCCGAGGCGGCGCTGCGCGATTGCCTGAAACTGGATCCACAGCACGTCGAGGCGCACAACGATCTTGCCAGGCTGGTCTGGATGCGCAGTGGCGACGGCGCGCAAGCGACCGCGGCGCTCGACCAGGCGCTGCAGGTATTCGCCAACAACGACGCACTGCGTGCCGCCAAGGCCGCGGTGCTGCAGGGCGCGGGCGATCCACGCGCCGCGCATGCCTGCCTCGCCCCGCGGGTCGCGCATGCGGATGCACCGCCGGCGCTGCTGGTGCGTGCGGGCCTGGCGGCGCTGGAATTCGATCCCGTGGTTGCGCTCGACCTGGCCGGGCGTGCGCTGCGCCTGACGCCAGCCGAGGCGCCGGCGCGGGCGCTGCTGGCGGCGGCGCAACTGGGGGTCGGCGAGGCACGCGGCGCGCTTGCGTCGTGCGAGTCGCTGCTGGATGGCGCGCCGGACGACCAGTACCTGATCGCGCTGCAGACGACCGCGTGGCGCCTGCTGGACGACGAACGCTACGCGCAATACTGCGACTACCGCAAGCTGGTGGTGCCGTACCGGCTGGAGCCGCCCCCGCCCTGGCACAGCCTCGCCGACTTCCTCGCCGACCTCGGGCACAGCCTTGCCAGGTTGCACGACGCGCTCCGGCATCCGCTGCTGTTCCAGTCGCTGCGCCACGGCACCGAGACGACCGAGGACCTGTCGCGCAGCGAGGATCCGGTGATCCGCGCGCTGTTCGCCGCATTCGATGCGCCGATCGGCGATTACATCGCGGGCATGGGCGAGGGCCCCGATCCGCTGCGCCGCCGCCGCCGCGCAACGTACCGGTTCAATGGCAGCTGGTCGGTGCGGCTGCGCACGCTGGGGTTCCACCACAACCACGTGCACCCGCGCGGATGGATTTCCTCGGCGTTTTACGTCGAGCTTCCCGAGTCGATGCGCGACACCTCCGGCAACGAAGGGGTGCTGACCTTCGCCCAACCCGGCATCCTCACCATGCCGGCCTTGCCTGCGGAACACGAAGTACGACCCGAGGCCGGCACGCTGGTGCTGTTCCCGTCCTATTTCTGGCACGGCACCGTGCCGTTCGCCGGCAACGACCCCCGCCTGACCGTCGCGTTCGATGCGGTGCCGGGCCGCTAGCGGAACTGCGCGGGCAACGCGTTGAACGCGATCACGATGCGCGGTTCGTCGTTGGCGTGCGGCTCCACGTAGTGTTCCATCCAGCACGGGAACAGCACCAGCAGGCCCGCTTCCGGCGTCAGCTTGATGTCGCCGTAGCCATTCGGCACCGCGCCTTTCACGTAACCGTGCACCACGCCGGGCCGGGGATCGCGGAACACGAACTTGCCGGACCCGGGCGGCACCTGCAGGTAGAACGAACCCGACAGCAGGCTGCCCTCGTGCACGTGCAGGAAATTGAAGCCGCCGCGGTCGTGCAGGTTGACCCATGACTGCAGGTCGAACGGGACGCCACCCACGCCCATATCGTGCAACGCGGCAGCGCAACCCGCACGTACCGCGTCGCGCAGCGGCGCGAACACCGGCTGTTCCAGCACCGCCATGTCCCCGCTGTTCCAGCCTTGCCGGTTGGTGCGTCCGGCGGGCCTGGGGCTGGCCGCGCGCATCCGCAGCACCGCGGCGATCCATGCATCCAGATAACCGTGCAGCGCGGGCAGTTGCGCCTGCCAGATCCGGGTCGCGAACAGGTCGTAGACCTGCAGGGCGGGTTTCGCCGCGTTCGTGCCGGACGAGGGTTGCATGGAGGACGCCGCCTTGTCGCTCGTGGTTGTCACGCCGTCTCCCGCGGTTCAACATGTCGCTGCCGTATCGACACCCGGCGCCGGAGCCCACAGGTGCTGAAACGCAATCCTTGCCGTGAGTTGGCAGTGTGCCTGCTGTGGCTGTTCGCCGGCAGTGCCGCCTGGGCGTTGCCGCCGCCACAACAGTGGCGTCCGGACATCGAGCGACTGGTCGCCGATGATAGCGCGCGGCCGCCACCGCAACACGCGGTGCTGTTCGTCGGCAGCTCCTCGATACGCATGTGGACGACCCTGGCGCAGGACTTTCCGGGCGTGCCGACCATCGACCGCGGCTTCGGCGGTTCGGCGATCGCCGACAGCACGTATTACGCGGGCCGGATCGTCATCCCCTACCACCCGCGCCTGATCGTGATGTACGCCGGCGACAACGACATTGCCGAGGGGTGCACGCCGGAACAAGTACTCCATGAGTTCAAGACATTCGTCACCCGCACGCGCAACGCACTGCCCGATGTGGCCATTGCCTACATTTCGATCAAACCGAGCCTGGCGCGCTGGACGCTGTGGCCGCGCATGCGCGAGGCCAACCGCCTGATCGCCGGGTGGACCCGCACCCGGGAACGCGTCGAATTTGTGGACGTCGCGGCGCGGATGCTGGGGCCGGACGGCAAGCCACGCGCCGCGCTGTTCCGCGGCGACGGCCTGCACATGTCGCCGGCCGGGTATGCAATCTGGACCGGGGCGCTGCAGCCCGTCCTGGCCCGTTACGGGTTCGTGGCGCACTGATCGGGCGTCATTGCCCGGGTGCATTCGCTGTCGCAACCGCCGAGACCGGGCGGCGTATGCTGGCCGGATGCCTGGCCTGCCTTCCACGCGCATCAAGGGGCGCGGCGCCGCTTCCAATCCGGAGGGGCGCTTCGAGTCCGTGCGCCATCAGGCCGAGGACGACGGCTGGCAGGGCGCGTTGCTGGACGAGGCCGCACCGCGACCGCGCACCGAAGTCACGGCGGAACGCGCGCGCAGCGTGATCACCCGCAACGATTCGCCCGACATTGCGTTCGAGCAGGCGCTGAACCCGTACCGCGGTTGCGAGCATGGTTGCATTTACTGCTTCGCACGGCCCTCGCACAGTTACCTGAATTTGTCGCCTGGGCTGGATTTCGAGACGAAGTTGCGTGCGAAGACGAACCTTGCCGAAGTGCTGCGCGCGGAATTGTCGAAACCCGGCTACGTGGTGAAGCCCATCAACATCGGCAGCAACACCGACCCGTATCAACCGACGGAAAAAAAGTGGCGACTGACGCGCGCCGCGCTGGAGGTGCTGGCCGAATGCCGGCATCCCTGCACGATCGTCACCAAGAACGCGCTGGTCGAGCGCGATCTGGATATCCTTGCGCCGATGGCGCGCGGGAAACTGGTGCAGGTGTTCGTGTCGGTGAATTCGCTGGACAACCGGCTGGCCGCGAAACTGGAGCCGCGCGCCAACGCGCCGCACCGGCGTTTGCAGGCCGTGCAGGCATTGACCAGTGCCGGGGTTCCGACCGGGGTGCTGGTGGCGCCGGTCGTCCCGGCGTTGAACGACCGCGACATGGAAGCGGTGCTGGAGCGCGCCGCCGAGGCCGGCGCGAACATGGCGGGCTACACCGTGCTGCGCCTGCCGTGGGAACTGAAAACGCTGTTCCGCGAATGGCTGGCGATCCATGTGCCGCAGCGCGCCGAACACGTGATGAGCCTGGTGCGGCAGATGAACGGCGGGCGCGATTACGATTCCGATTTCCGCACCCGCATGCGCGGGCAAGGTCCGTTTGCCGAACTGCTGCGGCGCCGCTTCGAGGTGGCCTGCCAGCGCCACGGCTTCGCGCGTACGCGCACCCTGCAACTGGACGGCTCGCGCTTCTCGCCCCCGCGCAAAATGTCGCCACAGGGTGAGTTGTTCTGACAGCGCCGAAAACATTGCGCACGGCGGCACAGGCGCCTGCGGCACCGAAAAACCACCCGCTGCGTGTCAGCGCTTGTCCTTCACGAAACGCGTGAACAGGTCGTGGATGCGGCGGTATTCGTCGTACCAGGCGTCGGCGTGCTCGAAGGCGTGGCGCTCGGTCGGGTACAGCGACATCCAGAAGTTCGTCTTGTGCAGTTCGACGAAGCGCTGGTACAGGCGGATCGAATCGGCCGGCATCACGTTGTTGTCGATCAGGCCGTGGTTGATCAGCAGGGGGTCCTGCAGGTTCTTCGCGTATTCGATCGGTGAGGAAACCTTGTAGGCCTCGGGATCGAGCTGCGGGGTGTTGAGGATGTCCGAGGTGTACAGGTCGTTGTAGCTGGTCCAGTCGGAGGGCGGGCGCTGGGCCGCACCGGCGGCGAACTCGCCCGGCGCGCGCAGCAGCGCCATCTCGGTCATGAAGCCGCCATAGGAGCCGCCGTAGATGCCGACGCGCTGCGGATCGACGTGGTGGTGCCTCACCAGCCAGGCCTTGCCGTCCAGCAGGTCTTCCAGTTCCGGATGGCCCATGTGCCGGTAGATCGCGGTGCGCCAGTCGCGGCCGTAGCCGGCCGAGCCGCGGTAGTCCATGTCCAGCACCACGTAGCCTTCCTGGGTCAACAGGTTGTTGAACATCTGCTCGCGGAAGTAGTACGACCAGTTCTTTGCGACATCCTGCAGGTAGCCCGCGCCGTGCACGAACAACACCGCGGGGTGGGCGTGCGAGGTGTCGTAGCCGTCCGGCTGGTAATACTTCGCCCAGACCCTGAAGTTGCCATGGCTGCTGGGCACCTGCACGAACTGCGGTTGCACCCAGGTGGATGCCAGCGCCTGGTATGCGGGGGTGCGGGTGTCGGTGAGTTCGTGCACGTTGCCGCCGCCGGCGTCCACCACCGCGAGCTGCGGCGGGATGTAGGCGCTGGAATGCAGCACCGCGATCCTGCTGCCGTCGGGCGACAACTCGAAATCATCCATGCCCTCGAAATGCGTCACCTGCTGCAGCGCGCCGCCCGCCACCGGCACGCGCCAGACGTCGTAGGCGTAGGGCGCCTGCTTGTTGGAACGCACGTAGAACCACTGACCATCGGGCGACAACACCGGCGCCGAGACTTCGTAGCCCGTCCCGGTCAACGCGCGCACCTTGCCGCCGAGCGGCTTCACGAACAACTGCGCCCAGCCGGAACCCTCCGATTCGAACCACAGCGTGCGGTTGTCGGGCAGCCAGCCCAACGCGTTGAAGCTCCAGTTGATCCAGGCCGGATCGGTCAGGCGGTTTTGCGTGACCAGCGCGTGTTTGGCGAAATCGACCGTTTCGATCCAGCGATCCTTGTGGTCGCTGGCGACCAGCTCCAGCGCGAGCTGGCTGCCGTCGGGGCTCCACACGATCGCGGGGTAACCCGATTCACCGACCGCGACGAAGTTGATCGACAGCGGACGGGTCTTGGGCGCGGCCAGCGCGGCGGCTTCCTTGTCGTGCCCTTCCTTCCTCAGTTGCGCGATGCGCTTGCTGCGCAGTGCGTGCAACGGATCGTCGTGGATGCCGGGCAGATCGTCCACCGACAACGGATACTGTTTGTGCGCCTTGAGGTCCAGCAGCAGCAGCGATTGCGGCGCGGGGTTGTTGCGGCCGACGTAGGTGCGGGCCTTTTCGGTCTCGGGGTAGCCCGACTCGTTGACGTAGTGGACCACCACCGGGTGCTTGCCGCTCCGGTACGAGGCCGGCTCGGTCACCACCAGCAGCCAGCGTGCGTCCGGCGACAGCGAGGTCATCGCGACCTTCACCTTGTCGCCGAGGTAGTACGGCGCCGGCGCGCGTGCCGGGTTCTCCACATCCAGTTTGTCCTCGTACGCGCGCACTGCCTGCTTGTCGGCACGGTCCTCGCGCAGTGTCGAGAACAGATCGAGCTGCAGGCGTTCCAGTTGATCGGGTTTGGCGTCGGCCGGGTCGTCCGTGGTCTTCAGCGTCGCGGCCGCGGACACCACGCCGGTCGCCGCGCTCCAGGCGTACCACGCATTGCCCTGGCGCCAGCTGACGAGGGCGCCGTCCGCGGAAACCTGCAAACCGGACTTGCGCGCGTCGGTGCGCGTGACCTGGCGGGTCGCGCCGCTGGCCACGTCGCGCACGTACACGTCGCCGTGGCGCAGGAACGCCGCGCGCGTGCGCGCGCGGTCGAACACCGCGGGACCGTCGGCGTCGGCCAGTTCGGCGTCGGAGAGTTTCACCGGCGCACCGCCACCGGCGTCGGCGCGGTACAGGTCGCGGATCGACGAGCCCGTGCGCTTCAGCTTGAAATAGACGCTGCGGCCATCGACGCTCCAGTAGGCATCCTCGACCGGCGGACCGATCCAGTCGGGGTTGGCCATGATTTCTTCGAGCGTGAGCTGGTGGACCGTGCCTGCGGCGGGTTCGGACACCGCGGTTTGTGGCGCAGCGGCGAACGCGCCCGCGCTCACGGCAAGGCAAACCAGACCGGCAACAGCAATGCGATTCATGGACACGGCCCAAGGCAAAAGAGTGAAGCCTAGCCACGCGCCTCGCCTGCACGCAAGCGCCAAAGGTCTCGACTGCCTGGCACCCGTCCGCGTGCGTGCGAGGCGAACCGGCGCTACCCTGCGTGTCATCGCGTCGCGGCCATCCGGAGTAGCTTCATGCCTCGCATCACTGCCGTTGCCTGTGTCGGCCTGGGTTTCCTGTGCGTCGGCGCGGTGGCGCAAACACCCCCTCCGCGAACGGCAGCGGGCCTGGACCAGTCACTGATCGACACCCGGCAAGAGATGCCCGCGATGCCACCCGCGACGCCCAGACACGATGTGACCGAAACCTTTTTTGGAGTGAGCGTGGACGACCCGTATCGTTGGTTGGAAGACCCCGACGCGTCCGCGGTCAAGAAGTGGATCGTGGCGCAGAACGCCTATACCGAAAAGGCGATGGCGGGATTCCCGGGCGCCAGGGCCATCGCGGAACGCGTCGGCGCACTGGCCCTGACTTCGACCCAGCAGTTCGACCCGGAAATCGTCGGTGACACCTTGTTCTACCTGCGCCAGACCCCGCCGCAGGCGCAGGCGGTGCTGGTGGCGCAAGCCTGGCCTGAAGGCAAGCCGAAGGTGCTGGTCGACCCGAATGCCGCCAAGGGCGTCGTCGCGATCACCGGTTACTGGCCCTCGCCCGACGGGAAATACGTGGCCTACGGCACCGCCAAAGGCGGCGACGAAGCCACCACGATCCGTTTCATCGAGGTGGCGGGCGGCAAGACGTTGCCCGACGCCTTGCCGTACGCGGGTGGCGGCACCACCCCGCAGGCGCTGGTGTGGGATGCCGACGGCAAGGGCGTCACTTATGTGCGGCTGCCGCAGCCGGGCACGGTCCCGGCTGCGGACCTGCAATTCAACGCAGCCCTGTACCACCACGCATTCGGTACCGCCGCGAAAGACGACACGCTGGAATTCGGCAAGGGCTGGTCGAAGGTCGCCGAATACACCCTGCTTGGCTCCGCCGATGGCCGGCATGCGGCCGCGCTGGTGCACGCGGGCGACGGCAATCCCGATGCGGTGTACCTGCGCAGCGGCGATGGTGGATGGAAACTCGCACTCGGCACCGAAGCCAACGTGCGCGCGGCGTCCAGCGTCAACCACGGCGCGGCCTGGGATGGCGAGCGCCTGCTGGTGATCGCGTACCAGCACGCCCCGCGCGGCAAGCTGCTGGCGCTGGGTGCGGACGGGAAAGCCGAGCTGCTGGTGCCGCAGTTGCAAGACAACTGGGCGATGCATTCGGTGGCGTCGATCGAGGGCGGTTTCCTCGTCACCGAGGTGCGCGGTCCCGACTGGCGCGTGCAGAACTACGCTTCCAATGGGCAGCTCATCCGCACGGTGCCGTTGCCCAAGACCGGCATCGGGGTTGGCACGATCGCAAGCAGCGCGGCGTCTCCACGCGCGCTCATCACGTACTCGGGCTGGACGATTCCGTCGCGCTGGGTCGAGTGCGACGCGGCCCGTGGCGACTTGAAGACCGTGTTCGAGGTCAAGCCGGCCGCCGATTACTCCGCGGTCGTCAGCTACCGGCTGGATGCCACTTCGAAGGACGGCACCACGATCCCCGTCACCGTGCTGGCGATGAAGGGCGTCACGCCCAGCGGCAAACGCCCCACGATCCTGTACGGCTACGGCGGTTTCGGCATCGCCACCGCGCCGCGCTTCCTCGGTTCCACCCTGGCGTGGCTGGAACGCGGCGGCGTGTATGCGGTCGCCAACATCCGCGGCGGCGGCGAGTACGGCGAGGGCTGGCACGCCGGCGGCATGCTGTCGAAGAAGCAGAACGTCTTCGATGACTTCTACGCCGCCGCGCAGGCACTGGTCGCGCAGCACTGGACCGATCCCGCGCACCTCGGCATCCTCGGCGGTTCCAACGGCGGCCTGTTGATGGGCGCAGCCTTGACCCAGCATCCATCCGAATACCGCGCGGTGGTTTCGCTGGTCGGCATCTACGACATGCTGCGCGTGGAACACTGGCCGAACGGGCAGTACAACATTTCCGAATACGGCACGGTCACCAGGAAGCCCGACTTCGAATGGCTGCGTGCGTATTCGCCGCTGCAGAACGTCGCGCCGCGCACGCCGTATCCGGCGGTGCTGCTGATCACCGGCGTCAACGATCCGCGAGTGGCGCCATGGCAGTCGCGCAAGTTCGCGGCGGCGCTGCAGGCCGCGACCACGTCGCGGCATCCGGTGCTGCTGCTGACGCGGATGCATGAAGGCCACGGCGTCACCGCATCTTTCAGCCAGCGGGTCGGCAACGCCGCGGCCACTCTGGCGTTTTTCGCGCGGGAGCTTGGCTTGCCGGCGGAGCCGACCAAGTGACGCTGGAATGCGTGGAGATCGAGACCGCGCCGGACCCGCGCCACGCGGTGATCTGGCTGCACGGCCTCGGGGCGGACGCGCATGACTTCGAGCCGATCGTCCCGCAACTGCTGCAGCCGCAGTGGCCGGCGCTGCGCTTCGTGTTTCCGCACGCGCCGGTGCGGCCGATCACCCTCAACGGCGGCCTGCCGATGCGCGGCTGGTACGACATCGCGGGGTTCGACCTGGCGCAGAAGCAGGACGAGGCGGGTATCCACACGTCGATCGGCGAAGTCGAAATCTTGATCGCGCGCGAGGCGGAACGCGGCGTGCCGGCATCCAACCTGGTGCTGGCCGGCTTTTCGCAGGGCGGCGCGCTCGCGCTGGCAGCGGGCCTGCGGCATGCCGAAAAACTGGCTGCCCTGATCGCGCTGTCCACGTACCTGCCGATTGCCGAGCAGACCGCGGACGAACGCAGCGCCGCGAACGCGGCGACGCCGATCTTCATGGGCCACGGCGCGTTCGATCCGGTGGTGCCGCAGTACCTCGGCGAACGTTCGCGCGACCGGCTGCGCGAATGGGGCTACGCCGTCGAGTGGCGCAGTTACCCTATGGCGCACCAGGTCTGCCCGCAGGAGCTCATCGATCTTGCGGGCTTCTTCACGGACCGCGCCTTCGGCTGAGGCACAATGCCGCCATGGCGGACAAACCCGGCCCCCGCAAGCACGACAGCACCGCACTACCCGACTTCTGCAGCCTGGCATCGGTGTTCACGCTGGTGGTGGTCGCCGAGCTGGTAGTGGTGATCGCAGCCCTGGCGCCGGACGCGCGCATCGGCTGGCGCGGATTTTCCACCGCCACCCTGTTCGTGGTGTGGCTGGCGTTGCTGGCTTCGCTGCTGTGGTGCTGGTTGATGCCGCGGCTGGTGCGCTGGTCGCGACGACTCGCGTATCCGCTGGCGTGGGGCGCGCTGGTGCTGCTGGTGGCCATCGCGAGTGCGGTGGTCGTGTGGCTGGACCGCGCGCTCGGCACCAGCTTGACGCCCGCGTCCAGCGCACGTTTCGTGGTCGGCAACGCGGTCCTGGCCGCGCTGCTGGGCGCCGCGCTGCTGCGCTACTTCTACGTGCTCGCGGAGTGGCGCGCGCGTCTCGCGGCGGTCGCGCGCGCGCAGTTCGATGCGTTGCAGGCGCGCATCCGGCCGCACTTCCTCTACAACAGCATGAACACCGTCGCCGCGCTGGTGCGGGTGGATCCGGATGCCGCCGAGCGCACCGTCGAGGATCTTTCCGAATTGTTCCGCGCCTCGCTGGGCGCCAACGACAAGCCCAGCACGCTGGGCGCGGAACTCGGGTTGATCGACCGCTACCTCGCGATCGAACAGCTGCGGCTGGGCGAGCGCCTGCAGGTCGCGCGCGACCTGCATGGCCTGCCCGCCGACATGGAAATGCCTGCCCTGTTGTTGCAGCCGCTGGTGGAGAACGCCGTCTACCACGGCATCCAGCCGCGGCGTGCGGGCGGCACGCTCCGGCTCGCGGGCCGGAGCGTCGCGGACGGCATCGAAATCGAGATCGCCAATCCGCTGCCCGACGCCGCCGCGCCCGCGCGCAGCGGGCACGGGCTGGAAAGCGTGCGCCGCCGCATCGCCTATCATTTCGGCGAACGCGGCGGCGTGGAAGTCCAGCATGACCGCGACGAATTTCGCGTCATCGTGAGGTTGCCGGATGCGCATCCTGATCGTTGACGACGAACCGCTGGCGCGCACCCGCCTCGCGGCCCTGCTGCGCGATTGCGAGGGCGCAGAGGTCGTCGCCAGCGTCGGCAATGGCGAAGCCGCGCTGGCCGCCTGCGCAAACCTGCATCCGGATCTGCTGTTGCTGGACATCGCGATGCCCGGGCTCGACGGCATCGGTGTCGCGCGCCGGCTGGCGGCACTACCCGAGCCGCCGCAACTGGTGTTCTGCACCGCGTACGAGCAACACGCGCTGGCGGGCTACGAACTGCGCGCGGCCGACTATCTGCTGAAACCGGTGCGCATCGAACGCCTGCGCGAAGCGCTGGAGCGTGCGCGGGCGCTGCGGCAGCGCGCGGCGTCCACGAGTGCAGCGCTGCTCGCGCAGTCGCACGGCGCGCCGCTCAAAATCCCGCTGCGCGAGGTGCTGTACCTCACCGCCGACGACAAGTACGTCAGCGTGCACCGCGATGGCACCGACGCCCTGTCGGAGCAATCGCTGAAAGCCATCGAGGAAGCATTTCCCGGCCGCTTCGTGCGCGTGCACCGTGCCTGCCTGATCCCGGTCGAACGCCTGCTCGGCCTCAAGCGCGATGCCGACGGCGCCATGCACGCCCTGATCGCGGGCAGCGATGCCACGCCGGAAGTCAGCCGACGCAACCTCGCCGCGGTGCGGAAATTGCTGCGCGGGGATTGAGGGAGGCGGGGGTGCGGATAGCCGCTGACCGGTGAGTCCGTATTCGGACCCCAAGTAGTCGCCCGCAGGCGGGCTCCTACAAGTTACATCCGTTCGTGGCCAAGTGCGCACGGCTCAGCGCGGCGGGATTTGCAGAAGCGCATCCACGCGCGGCTCGGCTCTGGTGAAATGTAGAGCGCGCCTGCGCGCGACCGTCTCTGCGGAGAGCCTTCGGCCATGAGGAGACGACCGCTCCGTCCGATAGCCCCCACTACTGCCGCAAAATTCGGCCATGCGCTGATCAACCGATACGCACTCGGCGTGCTGCCAAGTCGCGCCGTCAAGCGAAGGGTAGTTCAAGGCGACGTTTTCGGGTGGGGTGCCGGTGGCAACTGCACGCCGCCCGGCGTCAGCACGAAACGGGTGATCGATTGCGCGACTTCGCGCGGCTTCTCGATGATCGACATGTGTCCGCAGCCATTCAGTTCGGTGACGCCGATGCTGGGCGCGCGGGTGAGGCCGTTGCGGATCGCGGCCAGCGCCGAGACGTCGATGATCTGGTCCTGCATGCACCATATCGCCTGGGTCGGCGCGGTGATGTCGGGCAGCTTCGGTTGCAGCGCAAAGCGCGAGTCCGGTGCGGTGATCTCGCGCATCACCCTGTCGTCGAAGGCGCGGTCGCGTTGCGAGCGCGCGACGAACACGTCGGCGATGCGCGGCGGCACCGACGGCGGCTTGGCGAACAGCAGCGCTACGAGGTGCCTGAAATCGGCGCGGTCGTCGATGTCGAAGGGGCTCTTGCCGGCCTTCAGTTCGCGCACGAACGCATTGGGCTTGAATTTGACGCCGGCCGAATCGACCAGCACCAGCGCGGCGACGGCTTGCGGGTATTTCGCGGCGTACAGGCCCGCGATCGCGCCGCCCATGGAATGCCCGGCCAGCGCGATTTCGCCCAGGTGCAACGCGTCGAGGAAGCCGTGCAGGCGCTCGACCTGCGCGGCATAGCCGTAGTCGGCATCCGGCAACCGCGTCGATTCGCCCCAGCCCGGCAGGTCGGGAATGATCACGCGGAAGTTGCCGGTGAGGTAACGCGCGGCCAGCAACCAGCTCGCGTAGGTGCCGCCGTAACCGTGCAGCAGCACCAGCGGCGGGCCATCCTGCTTGCCGCCCTCGACGTACACCCAGCGGGTGTCGCCGACCTGCACGCTGTGTTGCTTGAGGCCGTCGCGCCAGGCCTGCCACGCGATCCCGCCGCGCAGCAGAAGCCTGGGCGCAATGAAATAGACGGCCAGCCCGATCACCGCCAGCGCGATGATGATGCCGCCCAGGATCTTCAGGCGGCGTGCGACGCGCGCCAGCAGCGCGTCCCGGGCGGGATTCTTCGACATGCGCCGGTCAATCCTGGTTCGGTTCGGCCCTGGCTTTCTCGGCTGCCGCGCGGGTCTTGGCGAACAACCGCTCCACCGCCATGCGCGTCAGCGGGTGGTAACCGTCCTTGGCCTTCGCATAAAGCTGTTCGGCATAGGCGAAGCCCTCCGGCGTCGCAACGAACGCCTTGTAAATCGGCATGGTCAGGTACAGGCGGCCGATCCGGGTCGCGTGTTCGGCGGCCGCCGGCCACACCGCCTTGTCGCCCGCGGCGATCGCGTGCACGTACCAGCGCATCCCGATCTCGGCGTTGGGCGTGCCGGTGAGATGCCAAGCGGCATCGAGTTGCTGCATCTTCGCGAGCGGCGGCGCGTCGGGCAGGCGGTCGAGGAAGTACATCCACTCCTGCGTGTTCCAGCCCTCCGCATCCAGCTTGTCGGCGGCGAGGGCGCCGTCGAGGAACCCGCTGCGCGCCTTGTCGATCGCATCGAACCGTGGCGAATCGGGGATCGGCGCGTCCTTGGGGATGCCCGCGCCGTAGATCCATTCCTGCACTTCGTCCCAGCCCATCCTGCCGGGGTATTTTTCGACCAGGTTGGGTTTCAGGTACGCCAGCATCTGCTCGGTGGTGATGGAGTGCCATTGGAAGTGGTTGAAGTAACCCTTCAGCCACGCATCGAAGTGTTCGCGCCCGAAGCGCTGCTCCAGCGTGCGCAGGAACCACGAGCCCTTGTCGTAGGCGACGTCGGAGAGCTCGTCGTCGGCATCCATGTCGCGCGGCTGCGGTGCGAGCCGCTGGGCATTCTCAGGCATCTTGCCGATGGTCTTCTCGAGGTTGCGGATCGCCAGCAGGGTTTCCTCGGTTTCCTGGCGTTCGCCGTACAACGCCTCGGTGATGCGGCCCTGCACGTAGGTGGTGAAACCCTCGTTCAACCAGCCGTCGCGCCAGGTGGCGTTGGTGACGAGGTTGCCCGACCACGAGTGCGCGAGCTCGTGCGCGACCAGCGACACCAGCGACTTGTCGCCCACCAGCACGGTCGGCGTCGCGAAGGTCATGTTGGGATTCTCCATGCCGCCGTACGGAAACGACGGCGGCAGCACCAGGATGTCGTAGCGGCCCCAGCGGTACGGGCCGTACAACTTCTCGGTGGTCGCGATCATCTTCTCGGTGTCCTCGAACTCGTGCGCGGCCTTTTCGACCACCGACGGCTCGGCGTACACCGCGCTGCGCGGCCCGGTTTCGCGCACCGCAAGGTCGCCCGCGGCGATCGCCATCAG
This sequence comes from Rhodanobacteraceae bacterium, assembly GCA_036279975.1. Taxonomy (GTDB): domain Bacteria; phylum Pseudomonadota; class Gammaproteobacteria; order Xanthomonadales; family Rhodanobacteraceae; genus 66-474. Next base: position 7,307 of record DASURP010000080.1, on the reverse strand, counting down.
GTACGAGGGAATCGGATGGGTCTGGGTGAAGTCGAACGAACCGTCCAGTGCGTGCTTGGGATCGTTGGGCGCGCTCATCACCACGCGGATGTCTTTCGGCGCGGTGACGTGTGCGTGGTACGTGAAGCGGACCACGGGCGAATCCTGCAACGGAATCCACGAGCGCGCGTGGGTCGCTTCCGACTGCGAGAACAGGAACGGCGCACGCTTGTCGGCGGTCTGCGCGGCATCGAGCCACTGCAGGCCGGAGGCCGAGGGCGCCGTCTTGTAGGTGATGCGGACCTCGTGCGGGTGTCTGGGCGCTTCGATGGTGAGTTTCCGCCCCATCGCCTTCACCGGATCGGCCAGGCTGTAGGTGAGCGCACGGGCCTGGCCGTCCGGGTCGATCGCCGCGATCGAGGCGATGGCGAGGTTTTCGGTGTCCAGCACCAGGTCGTGCGCATCAGGATTCTTCCAGTCCAGCGTCAGCGTTGCGGTGCCGTCGAGCTGCCGGTGCTGGAAATCGACCGCGAGGGCGAGGTCGATGTGCCTGACCAGCACGTCCTGCGGCTGCGCGTACGAATGCGGATCGGCGGCGTGCGCCGCGACCGGCAACACGAAGGCCCCGAGGGCAAGGGTGGACAGCAAACGCATCATGGGTTCCTGGTTGTTCGGGACGAAGCCCGCAGTATGCCATCCGGTCCTGTATCGCGCCCGTGCGGAAAGTGCGACGCCGGGAGCCCGCACATGCGCCTTGGGGCGCTCTGATTTTGCTCACCGTCCCGGCGGAGCCTGCCCCGGAAGGGCTCCTGGTCCGGGGACCGGGAGCCAGTGTCGTTGCATTTGAACGGGTCGCGAACATCACGCTGGATTCCCGCTCCCGCGGGCATGGCGGCCCAATACTTCGATCAGACGTTCACTAGAATGGGCGTTTCGACCGCGCCGGAGTCGTCATGCCCACCCTGTATATCGCCAACAAGAACTATTCTTCGTGGTCGCTGCGCCCGTGGGTCCTGCTGCGCGAGCTCGGCATTGCGTTCGATGAAAAGCTGAGGCCGTTCCACGCCGGCGCATTCACGGACTTCTCGCCCAGCGGCAAGGTGCCTTGCCTCGTGGACGGTGGCATCACGGTGTGGGACTCGCTCGCGATCACCGAATACCTCGCCGAGGCGCATCCCGCGGTCTGGCCTGCCGACAAGACAGCACGCGCCTTCGCGCGTTGTGCTGCCGCGGAGATGCACTCGGGCTTCATGGTGCTGCGCACCCAGTGCGGGATGAACTGCGGCATCCGGGTCAAGTTGCACCGGACCGACGGCGCGCTGCAGGGCGACCTTGCGCGCCTCGCTGCGCTGTGGGGCGAAGGCCTGTCGCGCTTCGGCGGGCCGTTCCTCGCCGGTGACAAGTTCAGCGCGGCCGATGCCTTCTACGCGCCGGTGGCGTTCCGCATCCAGACCTACGCGCCGCCGCTCGACGCCGCGGCGAACGCCTACGCCAAGCGCCTGCTGGCATTGCCGTCGATGCGCGAGTGGTACGCCGCTTCGCTGGCCGAAACCTGGCGCGACGCCGGACACGAGGCCGAGGTTGCGGAGTGGGGCACGGTCACCGAGGATTTGCGCGCGGTTGCCTGACGCCGTTCTCCTGTAGCCCGGATGGAGCGAAGCGACTGCGTTTGCAGGATTGCAAACGCGAACGCCGAAGGCGGTCCGAAGGATGAGCGACAGGGATGTCGGGAATCGATCCGGGGCGGCCCGCCTCCCCCGGATTGCGGTGCTGCGCGCCTTCATCCGGGCTACATGGCCGCAGTGGTCAGGGCAACTCGTTGGCGGTGTGCGGATCTTCGCTGTAGGTGTGCATGGTGGCGAGGAATCCCGGCTGCGCCTGCACCCGTGCGATCCAGGCGCGGAAGTGCGGGTACGGTTCCAGCACAAGGCCGGCTTCCTCCGCGCGGCTGCCGTAGGCGAACACCGCCATGTCGGCGATGCTGTAGCGGTCGTTGGCGAGGAACGACTGCGTGGACAACTCGCGTTCCAGGATCGCGAGCGTGCGCAACGCCGCCTTGCGCTTCATCTCCACCAGCACCGCCGGACGCGTCGCGAGCTTGCCGGTGAGCGTCCAGTAGCGCAGCGAGCCGATCACCGATTCCACGCGTTCCTGTTCGAAGTGCAGCCACTGCTGCACCTTGGCGCGTTCGAATGGATCGGAGGGCAGGTACGCGCTGCCATCGGCGAGATACGCGAGGATCGCGTTGGACTCCGCCAGCGTGCGGCCGTCGTCCAGCCGGATCGCCGGCACCGTGCCGGTGGGGCTGATCGCGAGGTACGCATCCGTGCGGCCCGCGCCCTCGAAGATGCTGACGATCTCGCTGCGGTACGGCCGGCCGAGGTGGTTGAGCAGCAGGCGCACCTTCCAGGCATTCCCGGAAGGCAGGTAATCGAACAAGGTCAGCATGGCGGGCTCCGTCAACGGGGGCGCACAGGGTGCCGGCCCGGACGGCCACGCGCCATCCGTTTCCTGCGCGCCGTTGGGGTCAGGCAAACTGGGCGGCGAAGCGGTCGGTAGCCTCGATGAGCTTGTCCACGATCGCGGGCTCGGAGGCGGCATGTCCGGCCACGACGACGTGGAATGCCGCCTCCGGCCAGGCGGCGTGCAGGTCGAACGCGGTCTTGGCCGGACAGATGATGTCGTAGCGACCGTGCACGATCACGCCGGGAATGTGGCGGATGCGGTCGATGTTGCGCAGCAACTGGCCCGGTTCCAGGAAAATGTGGTTGCGGAAGAAATGCGCCTCGATGCGGGCAAGGCTCACCGCGACTTCCGGCGCGGAAAACCCGGCCGTGGTTGCGGGTGATTCCTCCAGCGTGAGCGTGCTGCCCTCCCATGCGGCCCACGCGCGCGCGGCGTCGGTGCGCACGGTTTCGTCGTCGCTGGTCAGGCGTTTCCAGTATGCTCCCACCATGTCCGTGCGCTCTTCGGGCGGGATCGGCGAGGTGAAACGCTGCCAGGCTTCCGGCCATATCCGCGCGGCGCCGCCTTCCTCGAACAACCAGCGGTCTTCCTCGGGGCGGCCCAGGAAGATGCCGCGCAGCACCAATGCGGTCACGCGTTCCGGGTGGGCCTCCGCATAGGCCAGCGCCAGCGTCGAACCCCACGAACCGCCGAACACCAGCCAGCGTTCGATGCCGAGATGCACGCGAAGCTTCTCGAGATCGGCGATCAACGCCTGGGTGGTGTTGTCCTCAAGATCGGCGAACGGCGTGGACTTGCCGGCGCCGCGCTGGTCGAACAGCACGATCCGCCAGCGCGCAGGGTCGAAGAATCGTCGGTGGTAACGCTCCAGCCCGGCGCCGGGACCGCCGTGCAGGAACACCGCTGGCAGTCCTTCGGGGTTGCCGCATTCCTCGACGTACAGCGTATGCCGGCCGCTGACCGGGAAGCGTTCGCTGTGGTACGGCTCGATTTCGGGATACAGCTCGCGCATGACGGCTTGTTCCTTCGATATCCGGCAGCACATCAATAGCGTTGTCGTTCCGGACAAGCCCGTGCAGCGGGCGCGATCCGGAAGCGGTTTCAATGCATCCGGCAACCGATTCCGGGTTCGGCCTGCGCTGGAGCCGCAGGCCGCCCCGGAATGACGAGTGAATGTGTGTCCCTCGCTAGATCTTGTAACCGCGATGGATCGCCACGATGCCGGCCGAAAGATTGCGTACCTCGACGTTGCGGAAGCCGGCAGTTTCCATCATCGCCTTGAGTGTTTCCTGGTCCGGGTGCTTGCGGATCGATTCGGCGAGGTAGCGGTAGCTGTCTTCGTCGTGGGCGACCAGCTTGCCGATGCGCGGCAGTACCTGGAACGAATGGAAGTCGTACAGAGGCTTCAACCAGTCCTGGTTCACCTTCGAGAATTCCAGGATCAACACGCGCCCGCCGGGCTTCAGGACGCGCTGCATTTCAGCGAGCGCCGTGTCCTTGTCGGTGACGTTGCGCAGCCCGAAGGCGATCGTGACCGCATCGAACGATGCATCGGGGAACGGCAGCGCTTCGGCGTTGACCTGTGCGAAACGCAGGCCTTGCAGCAGTCCGCGGTCGAGCAGGCGGTCGCGGCCGGCGTGCAGCATCGCGGCGTTGATGTCGGCGACCACCACTTCGCCCTGATCGTCCACGCGCGGCAGCAGCAATGCCGCGATGTCGCCGGTGCCGCCGGCGAGGTCGAGTACACGGTCGCCCTTGCGGATGCCCGAGGTGGCCACGAAGTGGCGCTTCCACAGGCGATGCACGCCGAACGACATCAGGTCGTTCATGACGTCGTACTTGCCGGCCACCGACGAAAACACCTTGCCGACCAGCTTCTGCTTGTCGGCGACCGGCACTTCGCGGTAACCGAAGTGGGTGGTGCGGGGGGATCCGTTTTCGCTCATGCCTGCATTGTAAGCCGGTTGCGGGAACCCGAAAAAAGAACCCCTCTTCCGTCGGGGGAGGCGGCCGCAGGCCGGGTGCGCAGCGCCGGGGTGAGGGTACGATCTTGCGCAAGAATGAATTCTCGCGCGGATCCCGAGCCCTCATCCGGCCCTTCGGGCAAAAGAAAAAGCGGCGCTCCGCGCCCCTTCTCCCGAAGGAAGAAGGATTTATCCTTACTTCACCGGATTGCCGTCCGCGTCGATCACGTGCACCTCGCCGAGATCCAGTGCACGCACCGGCTGCTCGATCTTCGAGAGGTCGCCCACGATCACCCAGGTCAGCTTGTCCGGGTGGATCACTTCCCGCGCGGCGGCATTGACGTCGGCGTCCTGCTGCGCCTCGATCCGGCCCTTCAGCGTCTGCACGTAATCATCAGGCCGGTCGTACTTGACGATGCCCTCGACGGCGTTCAACACGGCCTGCGCGGTTTCGTACTGGCCCGGCATCTTGCGGATGTCCTGGTCCTTGATCTTCCGGATCTCCTGGTCGGTGATCGGCCGGTCGCCGATCACGGCACGGGCTTCCTTCAGGACCTCTTCGGCCGATGGCGCGGTCTTGTCGGTCTGCACCGGCGCGTACATCAGGAACGGGCGCTGGCCGACCGCGTTGGTGAGGAAGCTGCCGGCGCCGTAGGCCCAGTGCTTGTCCTCGCGCAGGTTCATGTTGAGGCGCGAGGTGAAGGTGCCGCCGAAGGCGCCGTTCATGGTGCCGATCGCGAGGTTGTTGGGCGCCTTGGTGGAAGGCGCGACCAGCCCCGCGATGATCACCGACTGCTGGGCGCCCGGGCGGTTGACCAGGTACACGCTGGGCTGCACCGGGTAATCGACCCTGGCGAGGTTCTTGGCTGGAACCGGCGTGGCCGGAGCCCGCCAATCGCCGAATACCATTTCCAGTTGCGGGATGATCGCATCCAGCGTGGTGTCGCCCGCCACCAGGATCTTCATGTTGTCGGGGCGGATGTAGTCGCGCACGAAGCCTTGCATGTCGTCCGTCGTCAGCGCCTTGATCGACGCTTGCGTGCCCGAACCCGTGAACGGGATCGCGTAGGCGTTGCCCTTGCCGTACAGGAGCGGCGGCAACAGCCGCAACGCGATCGCGGTCGGCTGGGTTTTTTCCTGTGCGATGCCGGCCAGCCATTGCCCGCGCAGGCGCGCGAGGTCGGCGTCACGGAATGCCGGGTTGCGCACGATGTCGGCGTACAGCTCCAGCGACTTGGCCAGGTTCTCGTCCAGCGCGCTCATCCAGGCGTTGCAGGTGTCGAGGTCGCAACCCGTCGCGATTTCGGCGCCCAGTCGTTGCTTGCGCTTGGCGATCTCGACCGAGTCGAGATCCTTCGTGCCCTCGTCCAGCATCCCCATCGTGAAGCTGGAGGTGCCGAGCTTGCGGCCCTGGTCGGCGGCGTAACCCGCGTCGAACAGCGCTTCGACTTGCACCACCGGAATCGAGTGGCGTTCGGCCAGCACCACTTCGATGCCGTTCTTGAGCTTGCCGTGCTGCAGGGTCGGGAAGCTGAGGTCGGGGAACGTCGTCACCTTGGGCACGCCCTGGCTGCGATCGACGTCGTTGCGGGTGACCTTGTAGTCGCCGGCGGGCGAGAGCACGTCGGCGGGCTTGCCGGGGATCGCGGCGCGGCCGGCGATGGTCGCGGCATCCGTGGCCTCGACCTTGCCCGGTACGACGGTGAGCGTGTAGTCGCCCTTCGACAGCCACTTGTCGGCTGCGGCCTTCACCGCGGCCGGCGTCGCGGTCATGGTGATGTCGTAATCCTTCTTCCACGCGCCCGGGTCATCGCGATAAACCTGCCCTTCGGCCAGCGTCACCGCCTTGCCGCGGAATCCGCCGATCTGTTCCAGCCCACGGATGGTGGAGGCCTGGTAGGTGGTCTTGGCGCGCGCCAGTTCGTCGGCGGTCGGGCCGTCCCGCAGGAACTTCGCCCACTCGTCGGCGATCGCCGCCTCGACCTTGGCAGGATCGATGCCCTGCTTCACGTCGACCCGCAACAGGGCCGCGCTGGCCAGTTCGAACGCCATGTTGCCGACCGACACGTTGTCGGCCAGCTTGTCCTGGTAAACCAGCCGCTGGTACAGGCGCGAGGTCTTGCTGCCGCCCAGCACTTCCGCGGCGAGGTCGAGCATCAGGCGGTCATTGCCGGCGGCATCCAGGCCCGGGGTGTTCCATTCGCGGTAGATGCGGGTTTGCGCGACGTTGTCGGTCATCGTGCCGCGGGTGGACGTGTCACGTGCGGCGACCCACGCCTGCGGCCGCGGTACGCGCGGGCCGGCCGGGATGTCGCCGAAGTACTCCATGGCCTTGGCGCGCGCCTGCGCCGGCGTGATGTCGCCGACCAGCACCAGGGTGGTGTTGGCCGCGCCGTAGTAATCCTTGAACCACTGCTTCACGGTCGCGAGCGAGGCCGCATCCAGATCCGCCATCGAACCGATGGTGTCGTGGTGGTAGGGGTGGTTGGCCGGGAAGGCATTGGCCTGGATGTCCTCGAAGGCACGGCCGTAGGGCTGGTTCTCGCCCTGGCGCTTTTCGTTCTGGACCACGCCGCGCTGCTCGTCCAGCTCGGGCTGCCCGATCGCGCCGAGCAGGTGCCCCATGCGGTCGGATTCCATCCACAACGCCATGTCCAGCGCGGTGGTCGGCACGGTCTCGAAATAGTTGGTGCGGTCCAGCCACGTCGTCCCGTTCATGCCGGTGGCGCCGACCAGCTCGAACGGGCGGAAATATTCGTCCTTGTGGTTTTCCGAACCCTGGAACATCAGGTGTTCGAACAGGTGCGCGAACCCGGTCTTGCCTTCCGGCTCGTAGCCGGAACCCACGTGATACCACACGCTGACCGCGACGATCGGGGCCTTGTGGTCTTCGCTGAC
>DASURP010000079.1:0-8357 GCA_036279975.1 Rhodanobacteraceae bacterium | reverse complement strand
TCCTGCGTGGTACGCGGCCCTCACTCGATGGTCGAGATTCTTGTCTTGGTTTCACACCCAGTATCGCAAGAGTGTGGCACCCGTATTTTGGTTTCGCTCGCCTCGGCGGCGAGCGAGTGACTTTCTGTTTCGGCAGAAAGTTACCAAAGAGAAGGCCGCCCCGCGAACACGCCCTTGGCCCATCCGTAGACTGCGGGTTCGCTCGCGGCCGCCGGGGTTCGCCGACGGGCCATCCATGGCCCTGCGGCGAACTGGCCAGCATCCTGCGGGCCACCCTTTGGGTGTTTCCGTCAACCGCTCGCCGTGTTCGAGGGGCCCCATTTGGCGCGTATCCTGCGCGCGTGGCGGGGCAAAGCGGATTGTTGAATCTCGCTTCGAGCCAGGCCATGGATGGCCGGCAACGAAGCAGGGACTTTACCGCGCCCTTGCACGGCGCCGAGCATCGCAGCGCCAAGCGGGAGCAAGGCGCGCATGTTCGAGCACAAGGATGTGCGAGTTCGCGCCGGCCTGCTTGGCGCGAGAAGCGCAGGGCAGTTGAGGCAACACGATGTTGCCGAAACCGTCGTGCCGGGCGCAGTGGTTTTGGCGACTTTTGCCGAAACAAAAGTCGCCCGCTCGCGGCAGCGAGCGGAACCGCTCTTTATGGAGACGTGCGGAACGTTGACTGGTGCCGGCGAGGGCGCCACGCGCCATGAGAACCCTCGACGAGTGGCTGGAATACCAGCAGCAAATCCACCCTCGCGGCATCGACATGGGCCTCGAGCGCGTGCGCCAAGTGTGGCGGAGCATGGGTTCGCCGCGCCCGGCGCCGCTTGTGGTCACGATCGGCGGCACCAACGGCAAGGGCTCGACGGTCGCGTTCATGGAGGCGATGCTGAGCGCGGGCGGGATGCGGGTGGGCGCCTACACCTCGCCCCACATCCTGCGCTACAACGAGCGCGTGCGGGTGGGCGGCGTCGAAGCCGGCGACGCCGAACTGATCGAGGCCTTCGAGCGCGTGGAAGCCGCGCGGGGCCCGACGACGCTGACCTACTTCGAGTTCGGCACGTTGGCTGCCTTCGGCATCTTCGCGCGTGCGCGGCTGGACGTTGCCTTGCTGGAGGTCGGGCTGGGCGGGCGGCTGGATGCGGTCAACATCGTCGATGCGGATTGCGCGGTGGTGGTCACCGTCGATCTCGACCACATGGAATACCTCGGCCCCGACCGCGAAGCCATTGGACGCGAGAAGGCCGGCATTTTCAGGGCCGGCAAGCCGGCGATCATCGGCGAAACCCGGCCACCGCAATCGCTGCTGGAACACGCCCGCGCAATCGGCGCCGGGGTGCAGGTGCTGGGCCGCGATTTCGGCTGGGAGCCGCAGATCGATGAGCTGAGATGGTGGCACCGCGACCCCGGGCAGGCGCGTTACGTGGCACCCGAGGAGGAGCTGGGCACGCAGATCCTGTTGACCGGGGAACTCGCGCTCGAAGGCGCCTTCCAGTACCACAATGCCGCAACCGCGATCGCGGCGCTGCACGCACTGGGCGGTCGGGTGCGCTGGGATGCGCGTGCGCTCGCAAGGTCGCGCTGCGCTGCGCCCGCGCCTTTGCTGGCCGGCCGCCTGCAGCGCCTGGACGAGCACCCGGAACTGGTCGTGGATGTCGGCCACAACCCGCAGGCCGCACGCGAACTGGTGCGCTGGCTGGACCGCCACCCGGCCGCCGGTGCCACCCGCGCGGTGTTCGGCGCGCTCGCCGACAAGGACATCGAGGGTGTCGTCGCGGCGCTGGGCGCACGCATCGACCATTGGTACCTGGCGGGCTTGTCCGACGAATCGCCACGCGGCGAGACCACGGACCGGTTGGCTGCGCGGGTCCGCACCGTGCTGGTAGATGCCGACTGCAAGGCGTATCCGGACATTCCGGCGGCGCTGGCCGCGGCGCGTGTCGATGCGTCGGCGGACGATCGCATCATCGCTTTCGGCAGCTTCCATGTCGTGGCGCCCGTGCTGCGTGCTTATAATTCCTGCAACGCTTCGATCTCGCGTTCGAGCTGACCTGCTGGTGAGTGCAGCCCAACGCGAACACGGTTTCACGCACCCACCCGAACGTTGACTTGCTGGATGGTGTTGCACCTATGGATTCAGGCCTGAAAAAACGTTTGCTCGGCGCGGTGGTGCTGATCGCGCTGGCGGTGATATTCGTGCCGATGCTGCTGCCAGGCTCCAGGTCCGGGTCGCAGACCGGCAGCACCAGGGTTCCGCCCGAACCCAGTGGGGAGTTGCAGACGCGCATCCTCGAGGTCGGTCCCGGCGGCGCCAGCGCGGGTTCCAGCACCGCTGCCGCCATTGGCGATCCCGACCACGTGGCGACGCTGGATCTTGCAGGCCAGCCGCAGCCCTCCGCGCCACCCGCCGATACCGCGTCGTCGATCGAGGCAACCACCGCGCCGGTCGCGGCCACGGCATCCGGCCCCGCAGCCAGCGCGCCGACGCAGCCCCGGTCTGCACCCGCGTCGGCTGCCGCCGACACCACGCCCGCATCGCGACCCGTCGCAACCGCACAGTCCGAACCCATCCCGGGCGGCGCCGGCGCCGCGGCGGGTGCACTCTACACGGTCAATCTCGGCATCTACGCCGACCACGCCAGCGCCAACAAGCTGGTTGCGGATGCCAGGCGGCACGGCTTCACCGCGCTGGCGACGCCGGAGGTGTTCCAGGGCAAGTCGGTGCTGCGGGTACGCGTGGGGCCGTTCCACGGCCGCGCCGAAGCCGAGGCCGCGCGCCTGAAGCTGAAGGGCGTCGTGAACGTCCCGATGACGGTCGATGCGGCGGTCGTGGACCAGAGTGGCGACGCGCCGGCGTCGGCCATCGCCGCCGGCCAGCCGGGCGCGTGGGCGGTGCAGCTGGCCGCCTTCAGCGACCAGGCCTCGGCCGACAAATTGCGCGATCGGCTGCGCGAGCTGGGCTTCGATGGCTACGTGGACAGCGTGACCACGTCGAAAGGCAAATTGTGGCGCGTGCGCGCAGGCCCGTTCGCCTCGCGTGATGTCGCCGAATCGAGGCGCGGGCAGATCGCGCAGAAGCTGAAGATCGAGGGCGACATCGTCACGGAGTAGTCGTGCGGTCGTCTTGGTCGCGGCCTTGACCAACGGACGGATGAATGGAAGGGTTCCGGCCCGTGTGCAGCAGAACGGCCATCCATGTCCTGGCTTCCCGCAACGGCCGCTGCGGGTGTGGGCAACACTTGATCGCCAGAAGACAATGAACGCAGCCGACATTGCCATTCTCGCGGTACTCGCGCTGTCGGTGCTGTTCGGCCTGGTGCGGGGTTTCGTCAGCGAGGTACTGTCGCTGGTTTGCTGGGTGGCGGCGTTCTGGGTCGCCTGGGCGTTCGGCCAGCAGGTCGCCTTGTTCTACGCCGGCTGGCTGCACCAACCCGCGGCCAGCCTCGTCGCCGGCTACGTGACCTGTTTCCTGGGGGTGCTTGTCGTCGGCGCGCTGGTTGGCTGGACGCTGCGCAAACTGCTGAGCGGGAGCGGCTTGCGCGGTGGCGACCGCTTCCTCGGGATGCTGTTCGGCGGGGTGCGCGGTGTATTGCTGGTGACCTTCGTGGTGCTGATGCTGGGCTTTACGGCCGTCCCGCGCGAGGCCCACTGGTGGCGGCAATCGATGTTGCTGCCGGCGTTCGCAAGCGGCGCCGGTTGGCTGGCCGAGGCCCTGCCGCCCGAGGTGACCCACTATCTCGAAATCGGCGGCAAAACCTTGCCGGCGCTGTCGGATGTCCCCATATCGACGGTGCAGGAAGCGGCGCGACGGGTGGGGGTTCCGGCCGCGGCTGGAACGACGCGGCTGCCCGCCGCGACCAGCTCGGGCCGTGCGGCCGGGCACGGCTCGGCGCACGATGATGTGGGACAATAACCGGCATCAGCGATGGCGAGCGGTTCAGGTTTCGGGTGGTGGTCACGGTGCGGCGCGCCATCCCGGCAACGATTGCGACGTTTCCATCCGCCCCGGGCCAAGGGGCGGGCCGGATCCCCGCTTCCATGGGTCCGGCGGGGTCGTGAGGGCACGGCCCCGGTAGCTACGAAGCGAACGCGAAGCGCAACCCAGGGCTCTTCGAGGCTAGCAGTCCATGTGCGGAATCATCGGCATCGTCGGCAAGACCGAAGTCGCCACCGCGTTGTACGACGCGTTGACGGTGTTGCAGCACCGCGGACAGGACGCCGCCGGCATCGCGACCTATGACGGCCGCAAATTGCACATGCGGCGCGGGCCGGGGCTGGTACGCGACGTGTTCAGCACGCGCGACATGCAGGAACTGAAGGGCCGCGCGGGCATCGGCCATTGCCGCTACCCGACCGCCGGCGCCGAGGACTCCGAGGAGGCCCAGCCGTTCTACGTGAACTCGCCCTACGGCATCGCCTTCGCACACAACGGCAACCTCATCAATACCGAATCGCTGCGGCGCGAGATGTTCGAGAATGACCGCCGCCACATCAACACCGATTCCGATTCGGAAATCCTGCTCAACATTCTCGCGCACGAGTTGCAGATCCAGGACCACCACACGCTGGAGCCCGACGAACTGTTCAAGGCGGTGGCGGCGATGCACGCGCGCGCCAAGGGCGGTTACGCCTGCGTCGCGTTGATCCTCGGCTATGGCCTGCTGGCGTTCCGCGATCCGCACGGCATCCGGCCACTGGTGCTGGGCGAACGCGAGACCCCCGAAGGCAAGGAGTACGCGTTCGCATCCGAATCGGTGGCCTTCGACATCCTGGGCTTCAAGCGGATCCGCGACGTGGCGCCGGGCGAGGCGGTGTTCGTGACCTTCGACGGCAAGCTTTCGGCGCGCCGCTGCGCCGAAGGCGCGGTGCACGCGCCGTGCATCTTCGAGTACGTGTACCTGGCGCGACCCGATTCGATGATCGAGGACGTGTCGGTGTACAAGGCCCGCCTGCGCATGGGCGAAAAACTGGCGGCGAAGATCCTGCGCGAGCGTCCCGACCACGACATCGACGCGGTGATCCCGATCCCAGACACTTCGCGCACTTCGGGTTCCACCCTGGCCGCGGCGCTGGGCGTGCCGTTCCGCGAGGGGTTCGTGAAGAACCGCTACATCGGCCGCACCTTCATCATGCCCGGGCAGGGCCAGCGCGTGCGTTCGGTGCGGCGCAAGTTGAACCCGATCCCGCTGGAGTTCCGCAACAAGAACGTGCTGCTGGTGGACGATTCCATCGTGCGCGGCACCACTTCGCGCCAGATCGTGCAGATGGCGCGCGAGGCCGGCGCGAAGAAAGTCTATTTCGCCTCGGCCGCGCCGCCGGTGCGCTATCCGAACGTGTACGGCATCGACATGCCGGCGCCGGCGGAGCTGGTCGCGCACAGCCGCACCGTCGAGCAGGTCCGCGAGACCATCGACGCCGACTGGCTGGTCTACCAGGATTTGCCTGATCTGATCGATGCCGTTGCCGAAGGCAACGAGAAGCTGAAACACTTCGACGATTCCTGCTTCTCGGGCCAGTACGTGACCGGCATCGAGCCCGAATACCTGCGCCAGCTGGAATTCGCGCGCTCGGACGAGGCCAAGGAGCAGCGGCGCAGTGCGTGAAGTGACAAGGTGGGCCGGGAGCAGACTGTGGCCCGGATGAAGGCGTATGCGCCGGAATCCGGGGGGTTGCCTGAGGCGTTCCCGGATTTCGTTGCACTGCATCCGGGCTACGGCTTGCACATCCGCATTTCGTTGCGTTCAGGGGGGTGAACCGAGCCATGCCACGCCGCCTGGTCGCGTTGTTCGACGGCACCTGGAGCAAGGTGCAGACCCGTACCAACGTGGAGCGCTTCTGGCGGCTGGTCGCGCCGGCCGATGGCGCGGGCAACCAGCAGGTCTGCAAGTACGTGACGGGCGTTGGCGTCATGCCGGGCCCCGGGCACCTGCTGGGCGGCGCATTCGGACTCGGGCTTTCGGGCAACGTCAAGGAAGGCTTCCAGTGGTTGTCGCAGACCTGGCGTGAAGGCGACGAAATCTGGTTGCTCGGGTTCAGCCGTGGCGCCTACACCGCGCGCAGCCTCGCTGGCCTGGTCCGCAAATGCGGGTTGCTGGAACCCGACGCGCATGGCAAGGTGGCCTCCGCGGAGGTCGACGCCGCCTACGACCTTTACCGCAACGACCTGCACCCGGATGACCCGAAGATGCAGGCGTTCCGCGCCGCGCACTCGCGCGAGGTGCTGATCCGCTTCATCGGCGTGTGGGAAACCGTCGGCGCGCTGGGCATCCCCGGGGTGGCGTCGTGGTTTCCGTTCTCGCGCAGCCACTACGCCTTCCACGATACCGACCTCAGCAGGATCGTACAGTACGCCTACCAGGCGTTGGCGATCGACGAGCACCGCGCCGATTTCAAGCCGGCCAAGTGGACGCGGCCCAGGGGCAGGTTGGCGCCCGGCGAGTTGCCGACGGCATGGAAGCCTGGGCAGATCGAGGTCGAGCAACGCTGGTTCGTCGGCGCGCATTCCGATGTCGGTGGCGGCGAGAAAACCGACGGAGCGGGGCACAGCCCGGATACCTTGCCCGAGATCACGCTGGCCTGGATGCAGGCCAAGGCCGCCGCTGCGGGACTCGCATTCAGCGAGACCTTCATGCCCGCGCCGGGCGCGGAACTGGATGTGCCCAACCATTCGTACAGGGATTTCATGTACGGCCTCTACAAGTTGTTCAGGAAGCCGTACCAGCGCGTGATCGGCGGTGGCGTCCATGAAACCATCGATCCGTCGGCGTGGTTGAAGTGGTACACGCAAGCCGCCTATCGTCCGCAATCGATCGAGGCCGCGTTGCTTGCCGGCCTGATCGAACAGGGTTCGACCCGGGTCGCATGAACGGGCTGTTCGGAGCGGCGAAGCGCTGCCTGGATTGTGCGGAGCCCGTGGCCAAGGTCGCGCTGACCCGGCAGGCCTTCGCGGCCTTGTGCGACGGCTCGCTGTCGCTGGCTGATCCAGTGGCGGCACCCCTGCCGATCCGTGATCCGGGCCGGCCCGCGCGTCCGCACCTGGTGTTGCCGCGCGACGTGCCACGCCGCGGGCTCGGCACTGCGGAGGGCCGCGCGGCGCTGGTGCACGCCGTCGCGCACATCGAGTTCAATGCGATCAATCTCGGGTGGGACGCGGTGTACCGCTTCCGCGGCATGCCGGACCACTACTACCGCGATTGGGCCGCGGTTGCGCACGACGAGGCGCGGCACTTCACCATGTTGTCCGCGCGGCTCGCGCAGTTCGGCCACGCCTATGGCGACTTCGACGCCCACGACGGCCTGTGGGAGATGGCGGTCAAGACGGCCCATTCATGCCTCGCGCGGATGGCGCTGGTTCCGCGCGTGCTGGAAGCGCGCGGGCTGGACGTCACGCCCGGCATGATCACGCGCCTGCGCGCGGTGGGCGACGACGCCACCGCCGACATCCTGGAAATCATCCTGCGCGAGGAAATACCGCACGTCGCCGCCGGCACCCGCTGGTTCCGCTTCTGCTGCGAGCGCGAACGCGGCGATCCCGAAACAGTGTTCGCCGGATTGCTGCGCGAATACGTACCCGGCGGCCTGCGCGGACCGTTCAACCTTGCCGCGCGCCGCGCCGCCGGGTTTGGCGACGGAGAGCTGTCGAGGCTCGCGAACGCCTGAGTCGGTCTAATTTCCCGTGGGCCGTACCGCGGGCGGCGGTGGAAGCACCAGTTTCAGGTACGGCGCGGGGGCATCCTGTCCCGGCGGTACCCAGGCATGCGCGGGCTTGCCCGCGGGTCCCAGCGAGTGGATGTAGGCGTACATGTCTGTCAGGTCCCTGTCGCTCAGGTAGCGGAACGTCCACCACGGCATCGCCGGACGCGCCTTCAGCGAACGCAGCTTGGCGACCCATTGCTTCGCGGTGAGTCCCTGCACCAACAGGCGAAGGTTGGGCGCGTAGGTGGTTCCCCACGGCCCCTGGAAGTTCATCCCGCCGCCGGTCAGCAGCACGTCCTTCGGCGCCTGGCCGCCGTTCTCCGCCCAGCCGGGCGTGTGGCAGTCATGGCAACCGCCGTAGCCGATCAGGTACTTGCCGTGCTGCATGGCGCGGGATCCGGTGGCGGGGTCGTTGGCGGCTATCGCGGCACCACAGGCCAGCAGGCCCAGCATCGACGCACACAACATCTTCTTCATGGTCGTACCCCCTCAGGGCGACTGCGGATGAAAAAGCCGGGAAGCGCCGCGCGGAACTATGCACCAGCAAGCTGGCGTGCGCAAGCGGCGCGGCGCGGGTGTAGGCTCGGCGTTTCGCGGACGGCCGGAGGGGCGCCATGTCGATGCGGAAATCCCTGATTGCGCTGGTCGCGCTCGCAGTGTCGACGCTGGGATGGGCG
>DASURP010000078.1:0-15308 GCA_036279975.1 Rhodanobacteraceae bacterium | reverse complement strand
CTGGAGGGCTTCGCCCGCTGGCGTGGCGGTCGCCACGGCGGGCTGGCCGGCGCTGACCGCAGCGCGTTGTTCGATTACCTGGCATCGCGCACCCGCGACGGCTACTCGCCGCGCAGCAACGCCCGCCTGCTGTCGGCGCTGCGCGCCTGTTACGCCTGGCTGCTCCGGCGCGGCGAGCGGGGCGACGATCCGACCGGCTTGCTGGCGCCGCCCAAGCTGCCGCGTTCGCTGCCCAAGGCGCTGGCCGAGAGCGAGATCGATGCGCTGCTGGCCGCGCCTGATGCGGCCGCGCCGCTCGGCCTGCGCGACCGCGCCATGCTGGAGCTGATGTACGCCTCGGGCCTGCGCGTGTCCGAGCTGGTGGAACTGCCGCTGGCGGCGCTGAACACGCGCCAGGGCGTGCTGCGGATCACCGGCAAGGGCGGCAAGGACCGGCTGGTGCCGGTGGGCGAGGAAGCGCTGGCGCGCATCGGCGATTACCTCGCCAACGCCCGGCCGGCGCTGGCCCGCGGCCGGCAGCCCGCGGCGCTGTTCCTGAGCAACCGCGGCGAGGGCATGAGCCGGCAGATGTTCTGGACCCTGGTCAAGCGCTACGCGCAGCAGGTCGGCCTCCACCCCAAACGCATTTCTCCGCACGTGCTGCGCCATTCCTTCGCCACCCACCTGCTCAACCACGGCGCCGACCTGCGCGCGCTGCAGATGCTGCTCGGCCACAGCAACCTTTCGACCACCCAGATCTACACCCTGGTCGCGCGCGAGGGTTTGAAGCGGCTGCACGCACAGCACCACCCGCGCGCGTAGTTTTTGCGATCATCCCTGATCGCTGCCTCGACACAGGATTGATAAACCCGACCTCTTCGGCTGCGGAACCACCAGAACGGGCTTCCTGCCCTGACTTTCCACCACGGCGACTCCGACAACTACGTACGGCCTCCGCTCCGTGCGACACGCTATCATTCACGTTTTGACCGGAGCCGCGACATGGCCGAGCAGAAGTACCCGGAATGGGTCTGGCACAACGGCAAGATCGTCCCGTGGGCCGACGCCACGGTGCACGTGATGTCGCACAGCCTGCAGTACGGCTCGGCGGTGTTCGAAGGCATCCGTTGCTACAAGACGCCGCAAGGGGGCGCGATCTTCCGGCTTGGGGCACACATCAAACGGCTGTACAACTCGGCGCGCATCTACGACATGCCGATGCCGTTCACCATCGAGCAGACCACCGCGGCCTGCCACGAAATCCTGAAGAAGAACGGTTTCGAGCAGGCCTACCTGCGCCCGTGCGCGTTCCGCGGGCTCGGCGGTTTCGGCATCTCGGCCGACACGCCGGTGCAGATGACCATCGCCGGCTGGCCGATGGGTCCGTACCTTGGTCCGGATGCGCTGAAGCAGGGCATCACCGCCTGCGTGTCGAGCTGGCAGCGCTTCGCGCCCAACACCATTCCCGCCGGCGCCAAGGCGGCCGGCAATTACCTTTCGGGGCAACTGATCGCGCGCGAGGCGCGCCAGCGCGGTTTCGGCGAGGGCATCGCGCTCGCGTCCACCGGGCTGTTGAGCGAAGGCGCGGGCGAAAACGTGTTCCTGGTGATGGACGGCGCGCTGCACACCGCGCCGGTCAGCGCGGCGTTGTTGAACGGCATCACCCGCGATTCCGTCATCACCCTGGCGCGCGACGCCGGCATCCCCGTGGTCGAACGCGACCTGCCGCGCGAATACCTGTACCTCGCCGACGAGATCTTCATGTGCGGCACCGCCGCCGAAGTCACGCCGATCCGCGCGATCGACGGCAAGCAGGTCGGCAATGGCGAAGCCGGTCCGGTAACCCGCAAGGTCCAGGATCTGTTCTTCGGCTTGTTCGAGGGTCGCACGGAAGACAAGTGGCACTGGCTCGAAAAGTTGTAGCAGCGTGAACCGCGCGTCATCGTTTCCGTGTACCTTGGAGCGATGAACCCCTCGCCCAATTTGTTCCTGATCGGCCCGATGGGGGCCGGCAAGTCCAGCATCGGGCGCCGCCTGGCGGAGCATTTCGGGATGCCTTGCGTCGATCTCGACGCCGAGGTCGAGGCGCGTACCGGCGCCAGCGTGGCGACCATTTTCGAGATCGAGGGAGAGGCCGGCTTCCGCCGCCGCGAATCCGACCTGCTGGCCGAGCTGGCGGCGCGCACGGGCATCGTGCTGGCCACCGGTGGCGGCGCGGTGCTGGCGCTGGAAAACCGCACGCTGTTGCGCGAGCGCGGCTTCGTGTTGTGGCTGGAAACAGGTGTCGAACAGCAACTCGAGCGCCTCAAGCGCGACCGCAAGCGGCCACTGCTGCTGGACGTGCCGGAGCGGCGCGAGCGCCTGGAACAACTGGCGGGTGAACGCGACCCGGTTTACCGCGAGCTCGCCGACCTTGCCGTCGCCAGCGCCGGCGAATCCTGCCAGCGCGCCACCGCGCGGATCGCCGCCCAGCTCGAACGGCACTGGCAACGCAGTCCCGCCACGCTGGCAGCGCCATGAGCGCGACCCTGGAAGTGGGCCTGGGAGCGCGGCGCTATCCGATCCGGATCGGCAGCCGGCTGCTGGACGACCCCGCGACCTGGCGCGATGCGCTCCGTGGTCGCCATGCGCTGATCGTCAGCGATGCCAACGTCGCGCCGTTGTACGCGCAACGCCTGCGCGACGCACTGCCCGGCTCTCTTCTCCCTGCGGAAGGGGATGGCG
Source organism: Rhodanobacteraceae bacterium (assembly GCA_036279975.1). Classification (GTDB taxonomy): domain Bacteria; phylum Pseudomonadota; class Gammaproteobacteria; order Xanthomonadales; family Rhodanobacteraceae; genus 66-474. Next base: position 12,605 of record DASURP010000078.1, on the reverse strand, counting down.
CAGGCGCGCCAGGCGATGCTCCGGCTCACGCCCTGCGCATCGACACGCTTGCGCTTGCCGCCGGCGAAGCACACAAGAACCTCGCTGCCGTGGCGCAGGTACTGGACGCATTGGCGCGCCTGGGCGCGACCCGCGACGCCTGCGTGCTGGCGCTGGGGGGCGGCGTGGTCGGCGACATCGCCGGATTCGCCGCGGCGTGCTGGATGCGCGGCATCGATTTCGTGCAGGTCCCGACCACCCTGCTGGCGATGGTCGATGCGTCGGTCGGCGGCAAGACCGGCGTCGACCACCCGGCCGGCAAGAACCTGATCGGCGCGTTCCACCAACCGCGCGCGGTGATCGCCGACCTCGACACCCTGGCGACCCTGCCCGACCGCGAATTGCGCGCGGGCCTGGCCGAAGTGGTGAAAACCGCGTGCATCGGCGATGCGGTTTTTTTCGCGTGGCTGGAGGCACACGCCGATGCGTTCCTCGCACGCGACACCGCCGCGCTGACGCACGCGATCGCGCATTGCTGCCGCTGCAAGGCCGGCGTGGTGGTGCGCGACGAACGCGAGGCCGGCGAACGTGCACTGCTCAACTTCGGGCATACCTTCGGCCACGCGCTGGAAGCCGAAGCCGGCTACGGCACGCTGTTGCACGGCGAGGCGGTCGCCATCGGGATGATCCTCGCCGCGCGCCTGTCGGCGCGTCTCGGATTGGCAAGCGACGCCGATGCGCAACGCCTGCATGCGCTGTTGCAACGCTTCGGCTTGCCGACGTCGCCGCCTGCAGGCATCGACGCCGACGCGCTGCTGGCGCGCATGCAACTGGACAAGAAGAATCGCGCCGGTGCGTTGCGCCTGATCCTGTGGCGCGGGATCGGGCACGCGGAGATCGCGGGGAACATCGGCGCCACCGCGCTGAGCGCGGTGCTGTTGCAGGAACCGGCCGGCGCGTAGCGCCGTCTTTTGCTGTTGCCGGCGACCGTCGCGCGCAACGCACGCGGGGGATGCCGGCGCGCGGCTCCCGTACAATCCACGGATGCACCTCTATATGCAAACCCCGCCCGGAGGCGGCGCCGCGCCGCGCTACTGCCGCATCGCGCTCGAGCAGGACCTGCTCGGTGGCTGGACGCTGTATCGCGAATCCGGCACCGAGGGCGGCCGCGCGACCCTGAAGCGCGAGGTGTACCTCGACCGCGACGCCGCGCTGTCTGCATTCGAGCACGCGCGCGACGCGCAGTTGAAACGCGGTTTCAAGGTGATGATCACGCAGGGCATGGAAAACCCGCATGGCTGAGGCATCCCATCGCGGCAACCGCTTCCTGCGCGCCCTAGCCCGCCAACCGGTCGACACGACCCCGGTCTGGATCATGCGCCAGGCCGGCCGTTACCTGCCCGAATATCGCGCCACGCGCGAACGCGCCGGCAGCTTCCTCGCGCTCGCGCAGACACCGGAGCTCGCCTGCGAAGTCACGCTGCAACCGATCGAGCGTTTCGATTTGGACGCGGCGATCCTGTTCTCCGACATCCTCACCGTGCCCGACGCGATGGGACTCGGCCTGCACTTCGTCGAAGGCGAAGGTCCGAAGTTCCAGCGCCCGGTTCGCAGCGCCGCCAACATCGCGAAACTTGGCGTGCCCGATCCGGAAAGTTCGCTGCGCTACGTGATGGACGCGGTGCGGCTGTGCCGGCGCGAGCTGCGCGGGCGCGTGCCGCTGCTCGGCTTCGCCGGCAGCCCGTGGACGCTGGCGTGCTACATGATCGAAGGCGAAGGTTCGCGCGACTTCGCACGCGTGAAGGCGTTCGCGCTGGACGAACCCGCGGCGATGCACGCGCTGCTGGATCTCAATGCGCGCGCAGTCGCCGCCTACCTCGCCGCGCAGGCCGCGGCGGGCGCGCAGGCACTGATGGTGTTCGACAGCTGGGGCGGGATGCTGGCGCCCGCGATGTTCGCGGAGCATTCCGCACGCTACCTCGCGCAAATCGCCGCCACGCTGCGCAATGACGCGCATGCCCGCGAGGTTCCGCTGATCCTGTTTTCGAAGGGCGCGAACGCCAGCCTCGAGGTGCTGGCCGACACCGGCTGCGCGGCGCTGGGTGTGGACTGGACCATCACGCTGGACGAAGCCCGCCGCCGCGTCGGCGCCCGCGTCGCGCTGCAGGGCAACCTCGACCCGGCGACGCTGCTGGCCTCGCCCGAAGTGATCCGTCGCGAAGTGCGGCGCGTCAAGGACGACTTCGGCGCGCATCCCGGGCACGTGTTCAACCTCGGCCACGGCATCACGCCCGGGGTCAATCCCGGACACGTCGCGGCGCTGGTGGCTGCCGTCCACGGTGCTTAGTCGTCATTCCGGCGCCCTCGCCAGCTCCAACGGCGACTTTCCGCGATAATCACCGCCCATGACCACACGCTTCCTCACCGGCATCACCACCAGCGGCACGCCGCACCTCGGCAACTACGTGGGCGCGATCCGCCCCGCGATCGCGGCCAGCCGCAAGGCGGGCGTGGACGCGTTCTATTTCCTCGCCGACTACCACGCGCTGGTGAAGTGCGACGACCCGGCGCGGGTCGCGCGGTCGCGCCTCGAGATCGCGGCGACATGGTTGGCTTGCGGACTCGACCCCGCGCGGGTGACGCTGTACCGGCAATCGGACATCCCGGAAATCCCGGAACTCACCTGGATGCTGACCTGCGTCACCGCCAAGGGCCTCTTGAACCGCGCGCACGCGTACAAGGCCGCGGTCGGCCAGAACACGGCGAAGGGCGAAGATCCCGACGCCGCGATCAATGCAGGCCTGTACATGTATCCGGTGCTGATGTCCGCCGACATCCTGGCCTTCAACGCCACCCACGTACCGGTCGGGCGCGACCAGGTCCAGCATGTCGAGATGGCGCGCGACATCGGCCAGCGCTTCAACCATATCTACGGCGAAGCGTGGCGTACCGCCGGCGGCAAGGATGAGCCGTTCGTGCTGCCCGAGGCCGCGATCGAGGAGAGCGTCGCCACCCTGCCCGGACTCGATGGCCGCAAGATGTCGAAAAGCTACGACAACACCGTGCCGCTGTTCGAAGGCGGCGCCAGGGCCACGCGCGAGGCGATCATGAAGATCGTCACCAATTCGCGCGCGCCGGGCGAACCCAAGGATCCCGATTCGTCCAGTTTGTTCGCGATTTTCCGTGCCTTCGCCGGCGACGCGGAGAGCGCGGCCTTCCGCACGGAACTGGAAACCGGCATGGGCTGGGGCGACGCCAAGCAGCGGCTGTGCGAACGCATCGAGGCGGAAACCGCGCCGCTGCGCGAACGCTACGATGCCCTGATCGCGCATCCCGACGGGATCGAGGACATCCTGCGCGAAGGCGCCGCCAAGGCGCGCGCGGTGGCCACGCCGCGGCTGGAACTCCTGCGCCGGACCGTGGGACTGGGCGCGCTCGGAACCCGAAAGGACAAGACGGCCGGCGCGAAGAAATCCGCCAGGCGCGCACGCATCGTCAGCTTCCGGGATGGCTCGGGTTTCCGCTTCCGGGTGCTCGCGGACGACGGCGAGGAGCTGCTGCTGTCGCGCGCATTTGCGGATCCCAAGGCCGCCGGCACGGCGACAAGGAACCTGATCGCGGCGAGCGATCCCGCGATCACGCCGCTCGCTTCGAACCGGTTTGCGCTGGCACTGGACGGCAAGCGCGTGGGTGAAAGCCCGGCCTTCGCGGACGGCGCCGCGCGCGACGCCGCAGCCGGCCGGCTCGGCGTCGCGCTTGCAGCCCTGCGCGACGCCGGTTGAGGATGGCGCACTTCATCGCCCTGCTGCTGATCGGACCGTGGCTGGCGGTACTCGGCTGGTTGTACTGGCTGTACGTGCGGCGACGCGCCGGCAACGGCGTGTCGGCGCGTTTCGATGCCGGCGTGTTGCTGGTCGCGGCCGTCGCCACGATCGCCTGCACTGCGTGGGGTTACCAGGCCGCGGCCGGCCACGGCGGCGCGATCTGGAAACAGGTCGCCGCGGCGCTGGCCGCCTATGCCGGTTTCAACGTGGTGCTTGCGTTCGGCCTGCTGCGGCATTGGCAACAACGCCGGAGCATGGCTGCCACCACTCGCCACGACTGACATCCGGCGTCCCTGTGCGTATCCCCGCACCCGCCCGGGCCATCCACCGGGCGGCGTCGCAGGGTGCCCCGTGCACCGGGATGGAGGGGCGCCGAAGAATGCGGGTAAGCTGCAACTGCCAGCGCCCCGTCGTCCCGGATCCGATCGAATGCGCTTCCTGCAACTCGCCGTGTTGTGCGGCCTTTTTGCGGTCGCTGCGCCGTCGTTGGCCATCAACGTCGACGGCCGGATCGGGCCGGGCGAGTGGCAGGGTGCGACACACATTACCGACTTCCGCCAGACCGAACCGCTGACCGGAAAGCCGGCGCTCTACCCGATCGAAGCCTGGGTACTGGCCACGCCCAAGGGACTGGCGGTGGCGGTGCGCGTCACCCAACCGCCGGGGGTGCCGCGCACCGAACAGTGGGTCGCCCGCGACTTCCAGACCAATGTCGATCGCGTGAACGTCAACGTCGATTTCAACGGTGACGGGCGGATCGGCTACAACTTCACGGTGGCCTCGACGGGCGCGGTCGACGACGAGGTGATCACCAACGAACGTGACTTCGACAACGACTGGGACGGTGTCTGGCAGCACGCCGTCAGCCAGGACGCCGACGGCTGGACCGTGGAACTGCTGATCCCGTGGCACACGGCGCCGATGCACCGCGCCGTGGACGGAAAGCGCACGATCGGACTCAACATCGACCGTGTGATCGCGGGCCTGCGCCTGCGCGCGGCCTGGCCGGTCGTGAACTACACCCAGGCCCGCTTCCTGTCGGACTTCGCGCGGGTCGAGGTGCCTGCGTTCAGCCAGTCGCTGCTGGCCGTCACGCCTTACGTGTCGGGGTTGTACGACAACATTGGTCATACCGGCGGCCTCAGCAAAGGCGTGGATGTGTTCTGGAAACCGAACGGCCAGTTCCAGTTGACGGCGACGCTCAATCCGGACTTCGGCCAGGTCGAGAGCGACGACCTGGTGGTCAACTTCAGCGCCACCGAAACCTTTTTCAGCGACAAGCGACCGTTTTTCACCGAGAACCAGGGCATCTTCGCGTTCGGCCTGCTCGCCGACAACAGCCAACTCGTGTACACCCGGCGCGTCGGCGCTCCGGCCGACGATGGGCGAGGTTTCGGCGACATCTCCGCTGCGGTCAAGCTGAACGGCAGCGTCGGCGCCAACAGCTATGGGGTGCTGGCGGCGCAGGAGCGGGGCGAGGCGGGACGCCAGTTCGCGGCCGTACGGATGATGCACGACTTCGGCACGCAAACCCTGGGGGTGCTGCTGACCGACGTGGACCGGCCGTTTCTCGACCGGCAGGCGACCGTGCTCGGGCTGGACCACCGCTGGCACCCGACGGCCAACCTGACGCTGAAGACCAATTTCGTGGGCAGCGACATCGACCAGTCCGGCAGGCGTTCCCGCGGCTACGGCGCCACCTTCGCGGCCGATTACCAGATGGATGCCGGCTGGCGCCAGCAGTGGGTGACCATGCACTTCGACGACCAGCTGCAGGTCAACGACTTCGGCTATCTCGCGCGCAACAACATGGACTATGCGCATTGGCAGGTCAGTCGGCGCGTGACTGCACTGCCCGATGATTCCGCCTACCGCTCGCACTTCTGGCGCGTCCGCGTCAGCGCGCTCAACGACGACCACGGGCTGCGGCTTGGCCGGCAACTGGCCATCGTGCGCGAGAGCAACCTGCGCAACGGTTCGGGCGAGGACATCGTGTTCAACCTCAACAGCGCCGCCTGGGATGACCTGCTCACGCGCGGCAACGGCGCACTGTTCCTGCCGCCATCCTTCCTGCTGCGCTACGCGCGGGGCTTCCCCCGCCAAGGCAACTGGTCCTACGACTGGGAACTCGACCTGGAAAGCGGGGGCCTGGGCGGCAATCGACGGATCGGATATGCGCTGGAGTTCGCGCCGACCTGGTACGTCACCGACGCCTTCAACGTGCACGCAGGTGTCGCGGTCGCGCGCGTCCCGGACTGGCTGGTGTGGCAACACGACAACCTGGTAGGCCGCTTCGACCAGCGCAAACTGCAGCTGGACACCGGCTTCGACTGGCACATGGGCGACCGCCAGGAGTTGCGCCTGAAGCTGCAGGCGATCGGTCTTGAGGCACGCCTGCGCGACGCCTGGCGGGTCGTCGCCGGGCGTGCCGTGCCAGCCGGCGACCCGGTCGACGACTTCGGCGTGCGCAACCTCGGCCTGCAGGTGCGCTACCGCTACGAACTCGCACCGCTGTCCTATCTCTATGTGGTCTACGGCCGCGGCGGCTACGAGCAGGCGCCGTTCCTCGACGGCGTGCCGGGCGCGCCGCAGCTCCTGCGCGGCAGCCTTTCGCTGCGCGACACCGAACAGTGGCTGGTCAAGCTGAACTACCGTTTCGACCTGTGAGCCGGCCAGCGGGAGTCGTGCCAGGCACGCCACGCCGTGGGCGTCCGCCGCCACGGGTACGGACCCGCTGCAATATTGATTGTAATCAAGGTGGCCACCATGCACTGCCGGTAGCTTGCGCGGCATGCATGCCACTGCCACCAACGCCGTGTTCGATGCCGGGCTGATTGCCCGCTACGACACCCACGGCCCGCGCTACACCAGCTATCCGACCGCGCCGCAATTTCGCGCCGACTTCGGACCTGCCGCGCTGCGCGACGCGATCGACCGCTCGAACCGGGCCACCCCGCCGCGCCCGCTGTCGCTGTACGTGCACGTGCCGTTCTGCATGAGCCCGTGTTTCTACTGCGGCTGCAACCGCATCATCACGCGCGACCTCAGCCGCTCGGACCAGTACCTGGACTACCTGGATCGCGAACTGGAACTGACCGCGCCGTTGTTCGATCCCGCCCGGCAGGTGCGCCAGCTGCATTTCGGCGGCGGCACGCCGAACTTCCTCGACCTGCCGCGCATGCACCGGCTGATGGACGCACTGGCGCGGCATTTCCATTTCGCCGCACCCGGCGAGCGCGAATTCGGCATCGAAATCGACCCGCGCTTCGCCGATTTCGACTACGTGCGCGAGCTGGGAGCGCTCGGCTTCAACCGCATCTCGATCGGCGTCCAGGATTTCGACCCGGCGGTGCAGGCGGCGGTGAATCGCGTCCAAAGCGTGGCGGAAACCCGCGCGGTGCTGGAAGGCGCGCGCGCGGCGGGCTTCCACTCGGCCAGCGTGGACCTGATCTACGGCCTGCCCCTGCAGGCACCGGCGGGTTTTTGCCGCACCCTCGACGAAGTGGTGGCACTGGCGCCGGACCGCGTCGCGGTGTACGGCTACGCGCACCTGCCGGGCATGTTCAAGGCGCAGAACCAGATCCGGGCCGAAGACTTGCCGGACGCGGCCACCCGGCTCGAACTGTTGCGGCTGGCGATCGAGCGGCTGGGTGCCGCCGGCTACCTGTATGTCGGCATGGACCACTTCGCGCGCGAGGATGACGAGCTGGTGCGGGCGCAGCGCGCCGGCACCCTGCAGCGCAATTTCCAGGGCTATTCCACCCACGGCGATTGCGACATCGTGGGGCTCGGCGTCAGCGCGATCGGGCGGATCGGCGATACCTACAACCAGAGTCCGCGCGACCTGCCCGGTTACTACATCGCGCTCGACCACGGGGTGCTGCCGGTCGCGCGCGGCCTGCGCCTGAGCCGCGACGACATCATCCGGCGCGAGGCGATCGGCGCCCTGATGTGCCATGGCGAGCTGGACACGCAGGCGTTCGGCGAGCGCCACGACCTCGCCTTCGCCGACTACTTCGCCGGCACGCTGCGGCAGCTCGCGCCGCTCGTCGACGACGGACTGCTGGGCATCGACACGCGCACGATCCAGGTGACCGCGCGCGGGCGCTACCTGCTGCGCAACATTGCGATGTGCTTCGACGCCTATCTCGCCGACGCGGGAGAACTGCGCTATTCGCGCGCCATTTGACGACCGTCAAGGGCGTGCGCGGGCCACCTCGCTACGCTGGGCGGCGATCGGATCCGGCCGCCCCGTTGCGTTGCCTGTCGGCTGGGGTGCCGCGGATCCGTCGCGTTGCAAACACCCCGCAGGTCGACGGGCTCGCCCCAAGCGTCGAGTGCGCCGGCCTGTGGCAAAACCGTGCAGCATCGTCGGGTATCAACCATGGGCGCGATCCGGCTCAGTTACAGCACGTTCGGCCTGACCAACCTCGATTTCCTGGACGCGCTCGAGGCGGTGGACCGCGCCGGTTACGCGGGCGTCGAAATCGCCTTCCATCGCGACCAGTTCAATCCCTTCGATATCGACGACGACTATCTTGCGCGGGTCCGGCGGCGGCTGGATGAGCTGCAGGTGCAACCGGCCTGCGTGGCGACGGCCTCGCATTTCTTCGATCCGCAGCGGCCGCACGAGCCGTCGTTGATGGCGGTGGAGCGGGCCGCGCGCAAGCGGCGCATCGACCTGGTGAAGCGTGGCATCCACGTGGCGCGCCGGCTGGGGGTGCCGCTGGTCAGCTTCGGCAGCGGGTTCATCCGCGACGAGCACGTGGCGAACCCGGGCACCGATCCGGGCGCGCTGCTGGTGGATTCGATCCGCGAGTGCCTGCACGAAATCCGCAACGATGAAGACATCACGCTGCTGATCGAACCCGAGCCCGGCATGTACATCGAGACCCTGGCGCACGGGCTGGAACTGATGCGCCGCGTGCGCTCGCCCCGGTTCAAGCTGCACGTGGACCTGTGCCATGCGTATTGCTCCGAACCCGACTACCTCGCCGCCCTGGCCGCGGCCGCGCCGCACGCGCGCTATCTGCACATCTCCGATGCGAGCGCAGGCTACAACCTGAAGGTGGTGCAGGATGCCGAAGACCTGGCCTTCGACCTCGACAGCGCGAACGTGCTGGTGCACTTCCCGGACACCGCGGACTACCTGCTGGTGGACCGTGCGCACCCGGTCCATTTCCGCGATCAGGCGCCGACCCCTGCACGCCGGGCACACATCGACGCATTGCTCAAGCGCGCCGGCGTGACGAAGCCGGTGGCAAGCGTCGAATACGCCAGCCTCTACGCCGGAGCCTCGCCGCTCGACGACGAGTTGTTCACCTGGATGATCTCGATGCCGGAACTGAGCTTCGACGTGCTGGAGCGCGCACGGCCGATCGTTGCGTACCTGCGCGGTGCGCGGCAGGCGCCACGGGTGAAGCGGATGGTGGCGAACACCCGCACCGGGATCGTGCATTTCCACGACATCCCCGGCCACGGCACGCTGGATTTCGCGGCCAGCTTCAGGACCCTTGCCAGGGCGGGGTTCTCGGGCTACGGCTCGGTCGAGTTGTACCACCACGTGGCGTCATGGCGGGAAGCGCTGGCCGAGAGTTACCGGTACCTCGCGCCCCTGGCCGCCGCGTACTGAACCGGGCGGCGCAGGCATGCTCGACGTCGAACGATTGGGTTGGCGCGCCGCACTGGTGGGCGAGTTGGACCACCGGCACCTCAAGGCGCCGAGCGTCAAGCTGCGCTCGGCCCGGCAAACGCCACACGGCGACGCGATCTACTGCGTCGATCTGCGGGTGCGCCGCCCCAACGCCGACGCCTGCCTGACCACGACGGAGCTGCATTCGCTGGAACATTTCCTGCTGGAGGGCCTGCAACGCGAGCTGCCGGAAACGTTCGTGTCGGTCGGGATCATGGGGTGCCGTACCGGTTTCTATCTGGTGTTCGTGAACGAGGGACGGGCCCAGGCGATCTGCGCGGTGCTGGCGCGCATCTTGACGGACCTGCAAGCCGCCACCGCGGTGCCCTATGCGCGCATCGACCAGTGCGGGCATTTCCGCGACCACGGGCTGGCCGGCGCGCAGCGGGTGGCGCGCGAAATCCTTGCGCGCCGCAGCGCCTGGCTGGACGCCGCATGAGCATGCCCGCGCTGCGCTGGCAGGTGCGCGGGAGCCGTCCGGTCGCCTACGACGTGATCAAGGCGCCGGGCTTGTTCGATCGCGACAACCCTGCGCTGCTGGCGTTCGGCCGGCACACCGGCGCGCGCCGTTTCGTGGTGGTCGACGCCAATGTCGCACACCACCATGGGGTGGTGATCCGCGGCTGGTTCGCGCACCACGGCATCGAAGCGTGCATGGTGGCATTTCCCGGCGGCGAGGCGAACAAGACGCTCGCGCTGTACCAGGACCTGCAGCGCCAGCTTGATGCATTTCCGATCCACCGGCGCGACGACCCGATCATCGCGATCGGCGGCGGCGTGCTGACCGACGTGACCGCGTTCGTGGCGGCCACCTACCGGCGCGGCGTGCCGCACCTCAAGGTGCCAACCACGCTGATGGGCTACGTCGATGCGGCGCTGGGCATCAAGAACGGCATCAACTTCAACGGCTACAAGAACCGGCTCGGCAGCTTCGAGCCGCCGCTCGCGGTGCTGCTGGACAGGAGCTTCCTGCACACGCTGCCGCACCGGCACCTGCTGAACGGCGTATGCGAAATCGTCAAGCTCGCCATCATCCGGGACGCGGTGTTGTTCGAGCGGCTCGAGGCCGACGGCGCCGACAGCATCGCGACCCGTTTCGCCAGCCCGGCGGGCGACGCGATCCTCGACCGTGCGATCGGCGGCATGCTGGGTGAGCTGGCGCCGAACCTGTTCGAGGACGAACTGTCGCGCAGCGTGGATTTCGGGCACACCTTCAGCTGCGCCCTGGAAACGCGCCACGACCACCTCCTGCTGCACGGCGAGGCGGTGCTGCTGGACATCCTGGTCTCGATCGCGATCGCCGAGCGGCGCGGCCTGCTGGACGCACGCGATGTCGCGCGGGTGTTCGCACTCGTCCACCGGCTGGGGATCGCGCCAGAGCTGGGCGTGCTGGACACGGAAGTGATGTGGCAATCGCTGCTTGATCGCATCGAGCACCGCAATGGCCGGCAACGCCTGCCGCTGCCGGCCGGGATCGGCCGGTGCAGGTTCATCGACGATCTCACCCGCCGCGAACTGGACGCGGCGGTCACCACACTCCACGCCGGCAGCAGGCAGACCCGCCATGAACCAGCCCTCCAACGTTGATCGCGGCGAAATCGACAAATTCGACCGCGCGGCCCGGCTGTGGTGGGACCCGCACGGCAAGATGGGCATGCTGCACGTCATCAATCCCCTGCGCTGCAGTTTCGTGCTCGATCACATCGATGTCGCGCGGCCGCGGACGGTGGACATCGGTTGCGGCGGCGGCATCCTCGCCGAGGCGCTGGCGCGGGCGGGCGCCGTGGTGGTGGGCATCGATCAGTCGCAACCGACGCTGGCGGTTGCGCGCCAGCATGCCGCGCAAGGCGGCCTGGCGATCGACTATCGCCTGCAGACCGTGGAGCAGCTTGCGTCGGTGGAACCCGGAAGTTACGACCTCGTCACCTGCATGGAGATGTTGGAGCACGTGCCCGATCCGGGCGCGGTCGTGCACGCGTGCGCGCGGCTGCTGAAGCCGGGCGGACGCGCGTTCTTCTCCACCATCAACCGCACCTTCAAGGCCTGGTTGTTCGCGATCGTCGGCGGCGAGTACATCCTGCGGATGTTGCCGCGCGGTACCCACCATTACCACAAGCTGATCCGTCCGGACGAGCTGCACGCTTGGGCCGCGGCGGACGGACTGGCACTCGCCAGCGTCGCAAGCCTGATGTACAACCCGCTCGGCAAGCGCTTTCGCATCGCGGCCGGCCGGGAAGACGTCAACTACATGGCGTGTTTCGTGAAGGGGCCCTGACGATGCGGAAATTCCTGGCGCTGTCGCGCTCCAGCCACGGCGTGCTCGACCTCGCGATGACCGGCTTCGCCGCGCTGCTGTGGCTCGGACATTTCCCCGCCTGGCAGGTGCTGCTGGTTGCATTGCTCACCGCGGCGGCCGGTTACACCGCGATCTATGCGCTCAACGATCTGCTCGGCGCGAAGTCGGACCGCGAAAAATTCGCCGGCCCCGGCATCAACCCCGGCTATTCCGTGGAAGCTTCCGCGCTGCGCCACCCGCTGGCCCAGGGCAAGCTCGGACTTGGCAGCGGCATCGCGTGGTTCACGGGCTGGTATCTGGTGGCGCTGGCCGGCGCCTGGTGGCTGAACCCGTTGCTGGTGATCCTGGTGCTTGCCGCGCCGATGCTCGAGGCGACCTATTGCGCGCTGTTGAAGGTGACGTGGTGGCGCGCGCTGGTCAGCGGACTGGTGAAGTCGCTGGGACCGGTGGCGGCGGTGCTGGTGGTCGTGCCCCGGCCTTCGCTGCCGTGGCTCGCGCTGATGGTTGCATGGCTGGTGGCGTGGGAAATCGGCGGGCAGAACATCCCCGCCGACTGGAACGACGTCGAAGAGGATCGCCGCGTGGGCGCGCAGACGATTCCACTCGTGTTCGGCCCGCGGGTCGCGGGCATCCTGGTGTTGCTGGCGCTTGCCTGCACGGTGGCGCTCAGCCTGTTCCTGCCGGTGATGTCGCCGCTCGCGCTCGGCGTTTCGTACCAGCTTGCCACCCTGGCCGCGGGCGTGTTGCTGTTGTTGCTGCCAGCGTTCCGGTTGTTGTTGTCGCGGGAGGGGCGCGACGCGGCGCGCCTGTTCGA
>DASURP010000077.1:0-4483 GCA_036279975.1 Rhodanobacteraceae bacterium | reverse complement strand
CAACAGTAGAGCTGGCAACAAACGGCGCAGCCTGCGCACATAGAAATTGGCGAAGCGCAGTTCGCCCGTCGCATGGGTTTCCTGCACCAGTAACCCGGTGATCAGGTAGCCCGACAGGACGTAAAACACATCCACGCCGACGAAGCCGCCAGCGAGCCACGGCACCTTGGCGTGGCACGCGACCACAAGCAGGATCGCGACTGCGCGCAACCCCTCGATGTCCGCCCGGTAGCCTAGTCGGTATTCCCCTGGCAGTTTGGGCATTGTTTTCAATTCCCGTGTGGCGATTTGCCTCGTTCGGCCAGGCTTTCCAGCACCGCGATCTGCCCGTCCAGTCGCCCCGCGAGATTCATGCGTCGTAGCGCGTCGATCTGTTCAAGCGCCTTCTCGGTCTGGCCGTTGCGTGCGTAGAGCGCGGCAAGATCCACGCGGTAGGCGGCCTCGCCCGGGGCGCCCTGGACCGCGCGCGCGAGGTACACGATCGCGAGCTTGTCGTCGTGCCGGATGTCGCGCTGGAAGGCGGCGTAGGCGCCGTTGAGGCGCGCGATCGGGTGCGGGCGGGAAAGGGCGGCTTCGTACGCGCGTTGCAGCCACGAGATGTCGAACTTGCAGGCGCCGCTGCCGTAGCAATTGGTCAGCGAGATCAGCGCGGAAATGTCCTCCTGCCGGGTTGGTTGGTTGCGCAGCTTGTCGATCATCGAGTTCCAGTAGGTGGCGTCGGCGCCCTGGCGCTGATGATCGGCAATCATGATCATGGCTTGTTCTGGCAGCGCCGACGAGCCGGGGATCGCCGCCGCCTCGCGCAGGTATTTCCAGGATGCGTCCAGTTCCTTGCCGGGCTGGTAGTTCGATGCGATCAGCAACAGTCGTCCCGCCTCGTACACCGCGCGCGCCGATTCGGGATGCCGGTTCGCTTCCGCGACCGCCAGCCGCAGCGGGTTCGACCATTCCTGCGCGCGCAGGTTGGTGGCTACCGTGAACCACAACAGCGCGACCGTGACGAGGAAGCCGCGCAGCAGTGGCAAGGCGATTTTCCAGCGTAGCCCAAGCAACAGTGCGCCCGCGGCCAGCAGCACGCCGATCGATGCGAAATACATGCGCTGCTCGTACACCAGTTCCAGCGGGATGATGGTCGCGGTCAGCAGTTGCGCGGCGAAGAACCAGCCGATGCCGAGCGAGACCAGCGGGCGGCGTCGGCGCAGCCACACCGCGATGGCGATCAGGGCGAGCAGGAACACGATCGCGCCCAGCGTGGTCCACGGTGCCAGCAGGCCGGTCGAAATCACGATCTCGTCGTGGTACAGGCTCAGCACCATCGGGTTCGGCAGCAGCGTCCAGTGCAGGTAGTCCACCAGCACGCGCGGCTCGGTCAGGAGACGCTGCACCAGGGTGAAGTCGCGCCCGGCCAGCGCGCCGGGCCGCAGCACCCCGCGCAGCAGCCACGCGAAGCCCAGCACCGCGGGCACGAACAGCGTGACCGTGAACAGTGTCCAGATGCGCTTGTCGGTGGCCGATTCCCCTCTCCCTCCGGGAGAGGGTGCCCGAAGGGCGGGTGAGGGTTCGGCAGCCGAATTGACTGCGCTCTCACCTGGATTCGCTATTGCTCGCGGGTCCGTACCCTCACCCCTGCCCTTCTCCCGGAGGGAGAGGGGTTCTTCCCCATGTGCTCCGGTTGATGTATCGCGCCGCCCAAACCGCATCACGATCCATTCCGCCAGGAACGCGAACACCGGCAGCAATACCGCGGTTTCCTTGGAGGCGAGTCCGAGCACGGTGCCGAACACGATGCCGGCCACCGCCAACGCGAAGCCATGCCGGGCGCGTGCGGTATCGCCTGCCGCGGTCAACATCATCCAGCGGCCGTGCAGGTAGGCCCACAATCCGGCCAGCACGAACACCTGGCACAGGCTTTCCATGCGCTGCACCACGTACAGCACCGCCATCAGGTTGATCGGCAGCAGCATCCAGGCGGCGGCGACGATCAACGCGAGGCGCGTCGCAGCCGCGCTTTCGATGCCGGTGCCGTTCCCCTCTCCCCTCGGGAGAGGGGGCCCCGAAGGGGCGGGTGAGGGTTCGGTTCTCGCCATACCTTCGGGAACACCCGAACCCTCACCCTCAGCCCCTCTCCCGGAGGGAGAGGGGAGAAGTGCGTGGTGGCGCCACCCCGTCAACCGCAACAGCGCCCGCAGCATCACGAACACCAGCACCCCGTTGATGAGGTGGATGATCACGTTGGTGACTTTGAACGGCCACGGATTACCGCCGCCGGCCATCCAGTTCATCGCGAACGTGATCGACGCCAGTGGCCGGTGCAGGAAACTCGCGGGTGAGGAGATCGCCGCATTCACCCACGCCACCAGCGTCGAATGCCCCGGCGTGATATGGATCGCCGCGTTGTCCACGATGTTCGGGTAATCGTCGAACACCCAGCCGCCGGCGAGGCCCGGCCAGTACACGGCGGCAGTCGCCAGCACGGCGATCGCCAGCAGCAGCCACGGCAGCCATCGACGATGGTGGCCAGTCAGGCGCATGGGTAGGGTCCGTCGTATTGGCAGTCACGCATGGTAACGAATAACGCGTTGTCACCCGGCGTCATGCGTCGGATGCTTTGGTTGCAGATTTCGCTTTGACATCTTGCCCCAGCGTCTTGCGCAAATGCGCGGTTTCCTTGCGCCACCAACCTTGCTCACGCAATGCCCAGGCGTGGATGCGGGGCATGCCGAGGCCGGGTTTCGGGCCGGGCGGCAGCGTCGCGTAGTAATCGAGGTGCGCGAGGCCAAGGGCAGGGTAGCCGGAGGCACCCAGGGTCGCGGCCTGACCGAGTGCGGTGGCGGGCTCCGGTTTCTGCGCCAGCGCGCGGTTGAAATCGAGCAAGGCCGTGCCCGGGTTGTCCTGCGCCAGCTCGAGTGTACCTTGCAGGTGCAACCGGTTTACCTGCAACCCCGCGTGTCGGCGCCAGTGCGGATTGCGCTGCGCGGCATCGAGCAGATTCTGCAAGTCGGCATAAGTCAATCCGGTGCAGGCATGCCGGCCGATCATCGCCAGCGCATCGCCGAACCAGTTGAAGGCGACCTCGCCGCCGACGCGGTCATTCGCCAACGCCTTGCGTGCGGCGGCCAATGTATCCGGTCGAACCGCGCCCAGCCTGCATTCGGCGGTGATCAGGTTGACCGGGATCTGCAGGTCGTCCGGGTGCCTCGGCAGCGCAAGCCGCAGCCGCGCCGCGGCCAGCCGCGGGCGGTCGGATTGCAGGTCGTACAGCGCCGCGCTGGTTTGCGCGCGTGCCGAATCCGGGTTGAACGCCGCCCACACCTGCGCCTGGCGTGGCGCATTGCCCCACAGGGTGGATCGCTGGAACGTGAATCCCGCCAGCACCAGCAGGATGCACGCGGCTGCCAGCACACCCAGCCAGCGCAGGGTGCCGCGCCGCGCAAGGCCAAGCCCGATCGGCCAGAACAGCAGCATCGCCGGCAGGTAGTTGCGATGCTCGAAATACAGTTCCAGCGGAATCCAGCCGGACTCCATCAGCTGCGCCGCGAAGTAGAACAGCAGCGCCAGCGCGATGGCCGGATGCCGCTTGCGCAACGCAAAGCCCGCGCCGATCAGCGCAAGGATCAGCGCGATGCAAGGCAGGGTCGAGGCTGGGTGCAGCCAGCCGGTCGAAACCGGAAAGGCGTCGTTGAACAAGCCGCTGGACTGCGCGTGCGGCACGAACAGCAACCGCAGGTAATCGGTGAGCACGCGCGGTTCGGTCAGCAATCGCTGGCCGACCGTCCAGCCGCGTATCCCGGGCGCGCCGGCGATCGCGCCGGGCAGCATGTACAACAGATAGGCAAGCAGCAGCACGCAGGGCACGATCAGGAATACCGCGATCGCGCGTTTGCGCCAGCGTTCGGTCTCGCGCGAAGGCATTTGCCGGCGGGGCGCCAGCACGATCCATTCGACCAGCAGCAGCAGGATCGGGAGCAGGGCGCCGTTGGCCTTGCAAAGCACGGCCAGCAACGTGCACAGCCACGCCGACAGCGCCATGCCGGCCAGTGCGCGCTTGACCTGTCCGCGCGCCAGCGCTTCGCGCGATGCCATCCAGCCCAGCAGGGCAATCAACACAAAGGTCGCGGGCAGCATCGCTTCGCGTTGCACCACGTACAGCGTCGTCGATACCAGTAGAGGGTGCAGCAGCCATGCGCCCGCGCCGAACAGCGCGGCGACGGCGATGCCACGGTTGTCCAGTATGAAAAGCGCATCCCCCTCGTCGCGCTGCGCGCGCGTTCGCTCTCGCTCCGCCCTTCGTTCCGAAGGGGGAGGCAGCGCAGCTTCGCTCCCCTCTCCCTCCGGGAGAGGGGTTGGGGGTGAGGGTGCGCTCTCGCCCGATGCAACATGCTGCGGGTCCGAACCCTCACCCGGCGCTTCGCGCCACCATGGAGCTCTTCGCCATGGACGGCGGATTTGCCCGAGGGGAGAGGGGTGCAAAGCCGAACCCTCA
>DASURP010000076.1:0-25299 GCA_036279975.1 Rhodanobacteraceae bacterium | reverse complement strand
CGGATTATTGCCGACATAGGCGTACGTATTGACCCCACCCGCCAACCCGATCGGATCGCTTTCGATGTAGCGGCCCATGGACGCGTCGTAGTCGCGTTGACCGTTGTGCCACAACCCGCTCTCCGAGTCGTGGTACTGCCCCGGAAACCCGAGATTGAGTGTCCCCCAGTTGTTGACCGTCACGTAGCTGCTGAATGGCTGCCCGGCCGCCTCCCAGATGACCGTGTGGCTGTTCGTCGCGGTGATCGCCAGCGGCCGCCCGGTCTGGTCATCGTGCACGGAATACAAGTCACCATGTGCCGTGACCGACACCAGGCGTCCGTCCAGGTACACGTAATCGCGCCAGATGTTGTTGAGGTCTTCCGCCAAAAGCCTGCCGGCTCCCGGTGCAAAGTATGTCGTGCCCGAGGCACCGGCCTTTTCCACGCGCCGCCCCGCCGCGCTGTAGGTGTAGGCATAGCCTGCCGCATTCACCAGGTGATTGAACGGCCCGTAGGAATACGCCGTATGCCCGTCGACGGTCACGGTGTTGCCATCGGCGTCGTAGCCATAGCTCGTGCCGTCCGAAGCCCCCAGCAGATAGTTGCTACCCGACGCATAGCTGAAGTTGGTCACCGCGCCATTGTAGGTCTTGCGAGTCCGGTTACCGTTGGCGTCGTAGGCGTAACGCACATCACTCCCGGTCGAGGGGAATTGGATGTCGGTGACGCGCCCCAGGGCATCGTAGCCCAAAGCTTCCGTCTGACTGCCATGCAGGCCGTTGGTGATCTTCGTGATCCGGTTGGCTGCGTCGAAGCTGAAGGCGAGGCTTTCCGCGCCCGATGCGGTGATCGAGGTTGGCCGCAAATCGCTGTCGTAGGCGATGGAGTTGACCACGCCGTTGTAGGACGTCCAGCCGGACATCGCAAGATCCATGGGACGATAGCCGACGCTGCTGGCCGCGTAATAAGTCCCACTGCCGATCTTGATGCGAACCGCCGACGCCGCCCCGTGGCTGTAATCATAGATCGCCTGGTTGCCGTCCGGGTAGATGAGCGCAGCCAGGTGACCCATGTTGTCGTAGTTGTATCCCAGGCTATAACTGGCCGCGCCGGTGATCGCGAAATGGCGCCCGGTCACCCATCCTTCCGGGCTGTAGGTGTAGGACACCGTGCTGTGCGCATCCGCAACCTTGCACAGCCTCCCCTTGCCGCCGGTACACGCGTCCCACGTGAACGTCTGCGCCTGACCTCCCGTCGTCACCTTGGTCAGACGGTTAAGGGCGTCGTAGCTGTAGGCCAACGTGGTGCCGTCCGCACGATGCTTGCTGGTCAAGCGACCGTTCGTGTCATGATTGAAAGTGGTGGTGCCGGTGTCCGGGCTCACCTGCTCCCACAACTGACCGAACCCATCGTAGCTGTACGTCGTCACCAGCCCGCGCGGATCTTCAACAGCGGTCATGTGATCGCCAGCGTCGTAAGCGTACGACATGACCCCGCCCGCGGCGTTGGTCACGCCGATCACGCGGTTCAACGCATCGTAGACGTAGCTGGTCTTGTGCCCCAGCGCGTCGGTGACCGACAGCACGTTGCCGTTGCCGTCGTAGGCGTAGGTCAGCACCTGCCCGTGCGAGCCCTTGACCTGGTAGACCTTGCCCAACGCGTTGTAGACGTAAGTGGTGGACTTGCCAATGTCGCTGCCACGGGCGACCACGTCCGAGGTAACGTCTCCATTTGCATCGTACGTGAAAGTTTCCGTCGATACGCCATCCTTGTCGTTGTGGGTAATCGTCTTGACGCGCTTTTCCGCATCACGAGACCACGTGGTGACCTCGCCATCTGGTGCGGAAACCTGGCTCAATAGCCCGAAACCGTCATAGGCGTAGGCCCACGTGGCGGTGGCGCCGTTCGGGTGCGTGGTTTTGGTGGCGACGCGCCCGCGCGCATCGTAGGTGTAATCGGTTTCGTCGCCGTTGGGGCCAACGACCTTGCCGACTTCGCCCAAGCCGTTGTAGTTGGAATAAGCCGTGACGTGGCCGAGCCCATCTGTCATGGAGGTCAGATTTCCGTGCGTATCGTAGGCGTAGGTCGTGTGGTCGGTGCCGCTCGGCGATGGCTGCGTCACCACGAGTTTCTCGACGATGCCGTCGCCGTACAGGGTGTAGGCATAGGTCGTGGTCAGCGGCTGATTGGCCATGCCGACGCCGGCCAGGTTCGTGCGCGTAACCGAGGCCAGGCGATTCTGGGCGTTGTAGGTGTAGCTGGTTTTCGATTCACCCTCGACGGTAACGCTGAGAAGCCGGTTCAACTGCTTGTTCGGGTCCCATGCGTAGTCGGTCTTGCGCGCGACAGACGTGCCATAGGCTTCGGTTTCAGTCTGCAACTGACCGTCTGCAGCGTAGCTGTAGGTGTGGGTGGTGCCGTCGTTGTCGACCGTCCTGGTCGGGTTGTCGTTGCCGTCCCAGGCAAGCGTGTTCGTGGTCGCCCCGCAACCCTGCACCGCACTGTTGCTGACCTTGCTCAACAGGTAATTGCCTTGCGAATCGGTTGTATAAGTATTGGCGGTGGTGAGACCCAACGGATTGGTGATCGTTGCAACCATGCCACCGCTCGAGGTCGAGTACACGATGGACGTGCGCTCGGTGCCATCAGCAGCACCATCGCTGATCACCCGGAGGGAGCCGTCATAGCTCGTGGACCAATACGGCGTGCCGTTGTATGCGATGCCGGTGACAATATCACCGTTACGGGTAATGCCGATCCCCGTCGCCGGCGTGCCGGGAAACGAAATGGAATTCACGTTGTAGACCCACATTCCATTGGACGACTTGTAACCGTCTTCGGTATACGTGTACCGGTTCCCGGCGGGGTCCGTCACAGTCACTTGCCGGCTCGCCGTGGTGGTGGTGTGGGTACCCACCGACACAATCGTCATGAATTGGCCATCGGTGTGCGTCACGGTGGTTGTCGCCGTGGTGACACCGCTGTCCTTCGTGGACGAGTGAGTGATGGTCCAGCCGATGCCCGAGGTATCTTTGATGGATGTCGCGTGGCCTGCGGAATCGTAGGTCTGGACAGTTGCGTCTTCGTCGTGCAACGTCCATGTCCCGTCGGAGTTGTGGGTCAGCGTTGCAAGTCCGCCGCCGCCGATCTCCGGGAAATTACCGTACGCTGCGTAATTGCCCGAGAACGAAAGACTCGAACCATCTGGCCGGTACAGCGTTACCTGATCGCACGAAGTACTGGCGGTGGCCACACAATTCGTATCCAACAGGTCATCGATGCTCGACGCCCACGGATTGATGATGTCTTCTGCCGAGCCTGTCCTGGAGTGGTAGTACAACGTGAACTTCAGGCCCATTTCGCCGGGCAGGGCGAACAGCGGAAAGCTCAGGAGCTTTGCACCATCGTCCACCTCGACAGGATCGCCGACATGGCCTGAGCAACCAGCTCTGTCCCGCGGTTTGCTGTTCGTCGCGGTGTTGTTATTGGAGATGAAAGCCCTGCCCCCCCCCCATTTGTTCCCGCACCAGGCAAACCCCCCGCCACCCGGCCGATACTGTGTAGGCTGGCTACTGGCCAACAATAGACCCCCGTTGACAACGCGCCTTTTCCGTAGCTCACCTTGTATCTCGTACACCTGAGCATCCACCCTTCGGCACTGGCCTTCGGGCTGAACGTTACGATTGCAATGAATCCCAACAATACGCTGCAAAGCACCAATCGCTTCTGCGTTCCCATCGCCGTGCCCCCTCTTCCATGCCAAACCACCGACGCGCTCGAATGTTGTTTGATCGTTCGCTTGCCGCTCTATCGCGACTTCATCCGCCCCAAGAGCCGAAATAGCCAATATGCAGGCTTGACACTCTACGCCCACAACCTTTCATTGACCTTTCGTTGAGCTACACTTTTCCGGATGACCACAAAAGACCAATTCGTTCCGCTGAACCTGTGCGTGCTGACGGTGTCCGACACGCGCACGCTGGCCGAGGACACCTCCGGCCAGTTCCTCGTCGATGCGTTGGCGGAAGCCGGGCATCGCCTGCACGAGCGCAAACTGCTGCGCGACGACCGCTACGCGGTCCGCGCTCAGGTCGCCGCGTGGATCGCCGACGCGGCGGTGCACGGGGTGTTGATCACGGGCGGCACCGGCTTCACCGGGCGCGACTCGACCCCGGAAGCGGTGCTGCCGTTGTTCGACAAGGAAATGCCGGGTTTCGGCGAACTGTTCCGTTCCATCAGCTTCGAGGAGATCGGCACGTCCTCGTTGCAATCGCGCGCGTTCGCCGGACTCTCCAACCAGACCTTCGTGTTTGCACTGCCGGGTTCGACGTCGGCCTGCCGCACCGCGTGGGAAAAGCTGTTGCGTGCGCAACTCGATGCACGCACGCGGCCGTGCAACCTGGTGGGGTTGATGCCACGGTTGGCTGAGCGCTGACTCCAAGTCACGACACGCAAGCAGAAGAGCCATCCCCCTCGATCCCCCTTCCGATGGAAGGGGGAAGAAAAGCGCGCACTCCCTTCCGGCCCGCGGCGGGCGCGATTGAAAAGCCATCCCCTCGATTCCCCTTCCGATGGAAGGGGGAAAGCAGCGCGATGGCTGCCGCTTCAGCTTGTCGTGAAACCGCGCAGGGGCCGGGGGGACAATTCTTCGCGCCGCACCTGCTCCACCCGCGCGGCGGGCGGGCCGTGGTGCAGCCATGCGTACAACGCGGCCAGTGCGTCCACACTGCCGGACGCCACGACCTCCACGCTGCCATCGGCCAGGTTACGCGCGTGACCGGCGACACCCAGTTGCAGCGCGAAGTCCCGGGTGGAGGCGCGGAAGAACACGCCCTGCACCCTGCCCGTCACGATGAAGCGCGCGCAGGCCATTGCGTCAATGGCCGGGTGGTGCCGACCCACGCGCACCCGCCGCCGCGATCGCCGCGTCCAGCATCTTCGCATTGACCGGGCCCACGAAGTGTTGCGCGACGTGTCCGTCCGGTGCGATCAGGTAGGTGGTCGGCAAACCCGCGGGCATCGCCAGCCCCGCGGGCGGATGGTCCAGGTCGAGCTGCGCCAACGGATAGTCGACGGGGTGCTTGCGGGCGAATTCCACGATTTCGTCCCGCGGGGTGCGGTCGTAGGCGAGTCCGATCGCCGTGACGTGCCGGTGCGTGGCGACGTACTTCGAAATCGCGGGCATCTCGGCGATGCAGGGCGAACACCAGGTGGCCCAGAAATTGACGATGACCCACTTGCCGCGCTGCGCGGCGAGGTTGAAGGTCTTGCCATCCAGCGTCTGGATTTCCAGCGCGGGGCGCGCAGGCGCGGCGGCGCCTGCGACCGATCCCAGCAGCAGCCCGACGGCGATGCAGACAGCGTGAAACCCACGAATGGTCATGGCGAAACCTCCTCCTGCCGCGCGTCCGCGTGCGGCGCAAACAGGGGCCGCAAAGGGCGCGCAAGGTTCTCGCGCTCGGCGGCTTCGGCGCGCAACAACACGTCCTGTGCCGCCTGCGTCAGGCCGACCGCGGCGGCCTGCAACGACAGCGCGTCGGTCGGCAGGCGGTAGCCGCCGCTCCGGAACAGGTCGTCCAGGTGCACGCTGCCGAGGTCGCGCGCCAGCACCCAGGCGCCCGACTCGTTGCGCTGGATCAGGCCCGCGCGCCGCAGGTCGTCGAGATAGCGTTGCAGCAATTCCGCGGTCAGGAAGCGTTCGCGCACGGTCAGCGTGGCTTCGTCCAGGCCCTCGCCCTCGCGCTGGGCGGCGACGAAGTGCTGCAGTACCCGCAGCAGGCCCACGAATTCGCAGCCGGGCGGCAGCAGCTCGTCCTCGCCGCGGTATTCGAACGCGGCCAGGGCGGCGCTGAACGTGGCGCCCAACAGCACGATCACCCACGACAGGTAGATCCAGATCATGAAGATCGGGATCGCCGCGAGCGCGCCGTACACCTCGCGATAATTCGCGAAGGCATGCACGTACACCGCGAAGCCCTTGCGCACGAGCTCGAACAGGATGCTGGCCAGCAACGCCCCGAACACGGCTTCGCGCCAGCGCGCGCGCCGGTTTGGCACCACGATGTACAAAACCGCCAACGCCAGCCAGGTGATCAGGAAAGGGGCGAGCGCCCACAACCGGAACCCACCCATGCCGTGGCCGGCCACGCCCCGCCACAAGGGTTGCGCATACACCCATGAACTCGCGGCCACCCCGGCCACGAACAACACCGGCCCCAGCGTCAGTGCGGCCCAGTACATCAGGAAACGCGCGCTGCCCTTGCGCCGCTCCGGCACCCGCCAGATGCGGTTGAAGCGATCCTCGATGCTGGCCATCATCAGCAATGCACTGACCAGCAGCACCAGCACCCCCGTCAGCGTGAGGCGGCTGGCGTTGCCGGCGAACTGCAGCAGGTAGCCCTGCACGGCCTCGCCGGCGGCCGGCACGAAGCTGCGGAAGATGAAGCGGGTCGCGCGGTCGCGCAGCTCCGAAAACGCCGGAACCACGGACATCACCGCGACGATCGCAGCCAGCATCGGCACGATCGCGAACAAGGTGGTGTAGGACAGCGCGCCTGCCGTCTCGAAGCACTTGTCGTCGCGGAAGCGGCGCCACAGGAACCGCACGAACGCACGCAGGCGCTCGCGGTACATGCCCAGGCGGAGGGCGGGGTCGTGGTTCATGTTGCGCGATGGTAACGTGCCTGCCTGGTTCCGGCTGATTGGCCGGGCTGGCCCCTGCCGTGCGCGCCCATGGAACCGCGCCCCGGCTGCGCACAAACGGAGACGACCGGTTCGTGGAAATCCTGATCCTGTACTACAGCCGCCACGGCAGCGTCGCGCAACTGGCGCGGCTGATCGCGCGCGGCGTCGAGGAAGTCGATGGCGTGCGGGCGCGCCTGCGCCAGGTGCCGCCGGTGGCGCCGGTCACGCAAACCACGCAGCCGCCGGTACCCGACGAGGGCGCGCCGTACGCGGAACTGCAGGACCTGCACGAGTGCGCGGGCCTGATCCTCGGCAGCCCCACCCGCTTCGGCAACATGGCGGCGCCGCTGAAGCACTTCCTCGATTCCACGCCGGCGGAGTGGGTCTCAGGCGCGCTGGTGGGCAAACCCTGCGCGGTGTTCACCTCCACCACGACCATGCACGGCGGCCAGGAATCCACGCTGCTGTCGATGCTGATTCCGCTGCTGCACCACGGCATGCTGGTGGTCGGCATCCCGTTCACCGAGCCTGCGCTCAATGCCACCACCACCGGCGGCACGCCCTACGGCGCCAGCCACGTGGCCGGGGTCGATCGCGACCGCCCGATCAGCGAGGACGAACGAACCCTGGCGCGCGCCCTGGGCCGGCGGGTCGCCGGGATCGCCAAGCGCCTGGCGGCACGGCCATGAACGCGACCCTGCAACGACGCATCGGCTTCGCCGCGTGGGCGGCGCTGGCGGCGCTGCAGGTTGTCTGGCACGCATGGCTGCTGCCGCCCGCGCGGATGCCGATCGCCGTGGCGCTGGTCATCGGCTTGCTGCCCCTGGCGATGCCATTGCTGTACTGGCGCAGGCCGGCACGCGCGCTGTTGCTGGCCGGCATGGTCAGCCTGTTGTACTTCTGCCACGGCGTCGCCGAGGCCTGGGCAGCGCCGCGCGGGCGTGTGTTCGCCTGGATCGAATTGCTGCTCGCGGCGGTCGTGATCCTGGCGTGCGCGCGCATGCCGAAGCGGCGCAATCCCGCAAGGAGTAAGCTGCCCTCGTCATGAGTTTCACCCAGTCCGCCCCGCAACTTGCCGATCCGTATCGCGAAGATCGCGTGTTGCGTGCCGCGCTGGCGCGGGTGTTGCCCGAGGCGCAACGCCGCGCGGCCGAGGCGGATTTCGAAGCGCTGGCCGGCTACGCGCAGCGCGCGTACCTGCGCCAGGCCGCCACCACGCCCGCGGAACCCACCCTCACCAACTGGGACGTGTGGGGCAATCGCGTCGATCGCATCGAACTGACCGAAACCTGGCGCGAGGGCCCTGCGCTCGCCGCGCGGCACGGCCTGGTCGCCGACGGCCACGACCGCACGCTGGGCGAGTTTTGCCGCGTGCAGCAGTTCGCCAAGATCTATCTCTACCACGCGGCCAGTGCGTTCTATTCGTGCCCACTGGCAATGACCGACGGTGTTGCCACGGCACTCCGCGACGCCGGCAACGACGCATTGCGCAAGCGCATCTGCAGTCATTTGTTGAGCCGCGATCCGGCGACGTTCTGGATCAGCGGCCAGTGGATGACCGAAAACGCCGGCGGCTCGGACGTGGCGCTGAGCGCAACGACGGCGCGACGCGACGCCGATGGCTACTGGTGGCTGAACGGGCGCAAGTGGTTCACCTCGGCGATCAACGCCGAATTCGCGCTGGCGCTGGCGCGCCCCGAGGGGAACCCTGCGGGCGGGGACGGACTTGCGCTGTTCGGCGTCGAGACCCGCAACCCCGACGGCACGTGGAACGGCATCACCATCGATCGCCTGAAGGACAAGCTGGGCACCCGCGAACTGCCGACCGCGGAAATCCACCTGCACGATACGCGCGCGGAACTGGTCGGAGACACCCGCCACGGCGTACGCGCAATCACCCCCGTCTTGCAGGTGACGCGCCTGTGGAACGCCTTCGGTTCACTCTCGACCATGCAACGCTGCCTGGCGCTGACCCGCGACTATGCAACCCGGCGTGTCGCGTTCGGCAAGCCGCTGATCGAACAACCGCTGTTTGTCGATGCGATCAAGGGCAGGGAAGCCCAATTCGAGGCCGCGTTCCACCTGGCCATGCAGGTCGCGCTGCTGCTGGGCCGCGTCGAATCAGGCCGCGGCGCCGAGCGCAACATCGCGCTGCAACGATTGATGACGCCATTGGCGAAATTGTGGGTCTGCAAGCTCGGCGTCCGCATCGCCTCGGCAACCGTCGAGGCCTTCGGCGGCATCGGCTACCTCGAGGACAGCGGGATCCCGCTGCTGCTGCGCGATGCGCAGGTGCTCCCGATCTGGGAAGGCTCGGGCAACGTGCAGGCGCTGGACTTCCTGCGCGCGCTGGACCAGCTGGGCATCGAGCCGCTGGTGAACGCCACCGACGCGTGGCTGGAAGCCGCCGATGGCAGCGTGACGGACGCGGATGCCGAGACCATCCACGGCGCGATCCGGCATGCGGACACCTGGCTGCGCGACCACGCGCGCGACACCGACGCGCTGCAAGCCGGTGCATTGCGGCTCGCCACCACCTGCGCGCGCACCCTGGCCGCGGCGCTGCTGGCGCGGCACGCGGCGTGGGCGGCGCGGACCTCGAACGATCTGCAATCGACGGCAGCCTTGCGCCGCTTCTGCGCGCACGGGCTGGATTGCATCTTCACGGCGTAGCGGCGCTCCTGTCCCTCCGGGAGGAGCGGCCGCAGGCCGAGTGCGTGTTGCTGGGGTGAGGGCGTGGGCACGCGTGGCGTGGCATTGTGCAACCGAACCCTCACCCGCCCCTTCGGGGCACCCCCTCCCGTAGGGAGAGGAGAGCGCATGACATCACGGCGCGCTTCTACATGGTTTTTTTGCGCCGCGCGTAAAACGCCGCGACGTGGCAATCCAGCGACTGCGCCTCGATCGCCTCGCGCAACCCGCGCATCAGCGCGAGGTAATGGTGCAGGTTGTGCAGGGTCGCGAGCTGCGCGCCCAGGATTTCGCCGCAGCGATCGAGGTGGCGCAGGTAGGCGCGCGAGAACCCGTTCGCGCAGGCGTAGCACGTGCAGCCTTCCTCGATGGGCCGGGTGTCGTTCGCGTATTTCGCATTGCGGATGCGCAGCGTGCCGGCGCGGGTGAACAGGAAGCCATTGCGCGCGTGGCGGGTCGGCATCACGCAATCGAACATGTCGATGCCGTGGCGCACCGCTTCCACGATGTCCTCGGGCCGGCCGACGCCCATGAGATAACGCGGCTTGTCCGCCGGCAGGCGCGGCAACGTCGTCGCCAGCGTCGCGTTGCGCTCGTGCTCGGGTTCGCCCACCGCCAGGCCGCCCAACGCGTAGCCGTCGAACCCGATCGCCAGCAGGCCATCCGTGGAACGCGCGCGGAGCGCCTCGTGCACGCCACCCTGCACGATCCCGAACAGCGCATTGCGGTTGCCGAGCTCGTCGAACGCCCGCCGCGAGCGCATCGCCCAGCGCAGCGACAGCTCCATCGAACTGCGGACGGTCCCGGCATCGACCGGGTCGCCGTCCAGGGCGTACGGCGTGCACTCGTCGAAGGCCATCACGATGTCGGAATCCAGCACCGTCTGGATGCGCATCGACTCCTCGGGCGACAGGAACACCCGCGAGCCGTCCACCGGCGAGGCGAAGGCCACGCCTTCCTCGGTCAGCTTGCGGCGTTCGGCCAGCGAGAACACCTGGAATCCGCCCGAGTCGGTGAGGATCGGCCCCTCCCATCCGATGAACCGGTGCAGGCCGCCGAACTCCCCGATCACGTCGGGGCCCGGGCGCAGCCACAAATGAAACGTGTTGCCGAGGATGATCTCGGCGCCGACCTCACCGAGGTCGCGCGGGGTCATCGCCTTCACCGAACCATAGGTGCCGACCGGCATGAACGTGGGCGTCTCGACCACGCCGTGCGGCAGCGTGATGCGGCCGCGGCGGGCGGGACCATCGGTGGCGGTCAGTTCGAATTGCATGAACCGGGATTGGGGATTGGGGATTGGGGAAAGCGTAACAACCTTGTCGTCATTCCGGGGCCGATTCGCAGAGTCGGAACCCGGAATCCACACCAATAATTCGGGAGAAGATCAAGGCTGGATTCCGGCCTGCGCCGGAATGACGAACTGGCGGGTCTTCCCGAAAACCTGGATTCCGGCCTGCTCCGGGAAGATTAACTACGGAATGTCCTCATCGCCCTTCCGAGTCCCGGGTCCCGGGTCCCGGCCTTCAGGCCACACCAGCATCGCATCGCCATACGAGTAGAAGCGATAGCGTTGCGCGACCGCGTGCCGGTACGCCGACAGCACGAATTCGCGCCCGGCGAATGCCGACACCAGCATCAGCAGGGTCGATTCAGGCAGGTGGAAATTGGTGATCAGGCCGTCGACGCTGGTGATCCGGTAGCCCGGGAATATGAAGATGCTGGTCTCGCCCGCGAACGGTTGCAGGCCATGCCCGCCGCGCGCAGCCTCCAGCGCGCGCACCACGGTGGTGCCGACCGCGATCACCCGCCCGCCGCGTTCACGGGCGCGCTGGATCCTCTCGATCAGCTCGGCGCCGACGTTCAGCCATTCGCGGTGCATGTGGTGGTCCTCGATCTGCTCCGCGCGCACCGGCTGGAAGGTGCCGGCGCCGACGTGCAGGGTGATGTAGTCGGACTCGACGCCGCGCTCGCGCAGGCGCGCCAGCAGCGCTTCGTCGAAGTGCAGGCCCGCGGTGGGCGCGGCGACGGCGCCGGGCCGGCGCGCATACACCGTCTGGTAACGCTCGCGGTCGCACGCCTCGTCCGCACGTGCGATGTACGGCGGCAGCGGCACGTGGCCGACCCGCAACAACAGCTTTTCCAGCGGCTCCGTGCACTCGAAGCGCAATTCGAAGAACTGGCCGTCGCGGCCCAGCACCCGCACGGGCGTGCCGTCGTCCAGTTCGATCAGGCTGCCCGCACCCGGCTTCTTGCTGACGCCCAGCATCGCGGTGGCCGTGCGGGTGCCGGTGATGCGCTCGAGCATGATCTCGACCGCGCCGCCGCTGGCCTTGCGCCCGAACAGGCGCGCCGGCAACACGCGGGTGTCGTTGAACACCAGCAGGTCGCCGGTCCGCAGCAGTGAGGGCAGGTCCTGGAACACCTTGTCGGCGAGCGCCTGTTTCGGCGCGTCCACGACCAGCAGGCGGCTGGCGCTGCGCTCGGGCAGCGGCTGCTGCGCGATCAATCCGGGCGGCAGTTCGTAGTGGAAATCGGATTTCTTCAACGATCGGGAATCGGGAAACGGGAAACGGCAATGGTAAGCGCAGCCGCGACCGTCCGCATCACTCGGCGTGATTGAACTCCGGCATCGCGTCGAACGGCTGGCCCTTGCGCCAATCCTGCGCGCCGGGCCGCACGTACACCAGCTTGCCGCCCACGATGGTGTAGAGCACGCGCGTACGCAGGATATCCTCGGCCGGCATCGTCAGCAGGTCGCCCGAGAACACGTCGAGGTCCGCGAGCTTGCCCGGCGCGAGCGATCCGAGGTCGTGCTCCTCGAATAGCGCGTAGGCGTTGTTCCAGGTGTAGGAACGCAGCGCCTGCATGCGGGTCTTGGCCTCGGCCGGGAAGAAGCGCTTGCCGCCATGGTCGTACATGCGCGTGACGGCACAGTAGAAGTTCGGGATCGGATTGGTGTCCTCGACGGGCGTGTCGGTGCCGTCCAGCACGATCGCGCCGGATTCGATCAATTTGTGCCACGCGTAGGCGCCTTCCCGGGCGCGCTGCTCGCCGATGCGCTTGGCCACCATCGGCGCGTCCGAGCAGGCGTGGATCGACTGCATCGAGGCAATCACGCCGAGCCCGGCGAAGCGCGGGATGTCGGCGGGGTTCAAATGCTGCGCGTGCTCGATCCGCCAGCGCAGGGCGTGTGCGGCCGGATCCTCGGTGAAAATGTCCTGGTACAGGTCCAGCACCTCGCGGTTTGCGCGATCGCCGATCGCATGCACCGACAACTGGAAGCCGTCGCGCGCGGCGATTTCCGCGATCTGCCGGATCTCGCCCATCGGCGTGACGTTCTTGCCGGTGATCTCCGGCGCATCGCTGTAGGGTTCGAGGAACCACGCGCTGCGGGTGCCGAGTGCACCGTCGGACAGGATCTCGCCCACCCCGCGCACGGTGAAATGATCGCCGGCGTAACCGATCGTGCGGTATTCGGCGAGGTGCCGGTCCAGCTGCGCAACGGATTCACCGGCGACATTGACGTACAACCGCAGCGGCAAACCCTGCGCCGCCTGCTGCTTCAGCCAGTCGATGGTGCGGAAATCCTCGCCCATGTCCACGAAGGTCGTGATGCCCTTGCTGATCTCGTTGTGCACCGCCAGCTGCAAGGCCCGCTCGCGGCGCGCCGAACGCACCGCTTCGGGCAATGCGGACAGGTGTTTCTGATAAGCCGTGTAGACCAGCGCTGCCGCGGTGTCGCGCAGCATGCCGATCGCGTGGCCATGTGCGTCGCGCACGATGCTGCCGCCGGTCGGATCGGGCGTGCGGTCGTCGATGCCGGCCACCCGCAGCGCCGCCGCGTTGGCATAGATCGCGTGCCGGCTGGCGTGGATCAGGATCACCGGGTTGTCGGGCGAGACCGCATCGAGGCCGGCCGGCAGCGGCAGGCCTGCGACGTTGGGCTCGGGAACCTTGTTCCATTTGGTCTGCTGCCAGCCCTGCCCGACGATCCACTGGCCTGGCCGTGCCTTGGCGACGGCCGCCTTCACCATGGCCACGATCGCGCCCCAATTCGCGGCATTGCCGACATCGAGTTGCAGCAGCGACAGGCCGGTCTGCAACAGGTGCCCGTGACCCTCGATGAAACCCGGCGTCACGAACGCGCCGTGCAGATCGAGCACCCTGGTCTGCTTGCCGATGTAGCGCGCGATCGCGGCGTTGCTGCCGAGCGCCGCGATCCTGCCGGCGCGGATCGCGATCGCCTGCGCGTGCGGTTGCAACGGATCCAGGGTCGCGATGCTGGCGTCGCGCAGCACCAGGTCGGCCGGTTGCAACGCAGGCGGAAACCCCGTGACGGGGCTGCCCGCCGTGGCTGTCGCGGCCACGGCAACCGCCGCAACGAACCCGAACCCGCGCATGACTTTCATGGAAATCCCCAGGAGCTGCCAAACGCCCACGATAGCGCCGTGGGGGATGCGGTCAAAGCCAGCCCTTCTGTCGGGCCAGCCGGTACGCCTCGATCCGGTTGGTGGCGCCGAGCTTGCCGATCGCCTCGGACAGGTAGTTGCGCACGGTGCCGTGCGAAAGGTTGAGCTTCTGTGCGATGTCGCCGGCGCTCTGCCCTTCGCCCGCCAGGCGCAACACCTGGCGCTCGCGGTCGTTCAAGGGATCGGCCTCCGTCCACGCCTCCAGTGCCAGTTCCGGATCGATCGCACGGCCGCCGCGATGCACCAGCCGCAACGAATCGGCGAGTTTCTCCGCCGGTGCGTCCTTCAGCAGGTAGCCCGAAACGCCGGCGTCCAACGCGCGGCGCAGGTAACCCGAACGCGCGAACGTCGTCACGATCACCACTTTGACCGGCAATTCGTGGCGCTGGATGCGCTGCGCCAGTTCCAGGCCGGTCAGGCCCGGCATCTCGATGTCCGAGATCAGGATGTCAGGTTTCAGGCGCTCGACCTCGCGCCATGCCGATTCGCCGTCGGGCACGGAGCCCAGCACTTCGATGTCCGATTCCAGCGCCAGCAGCGCCGCGAGCGCACCGCGCACCATCGCCTGGTCCTCGGCCAGCAACACGCGCATCATGCGTGGCCACCCACGGGCCGCACCAGCGGCACCGCCACGCCGGGCGCCGTCACCTCATCGCCGGGCGCGCGCCACGCGTCGGGCAACGGCAACGACACCTCGATGCCGGTGCCGTGCCCACGCGGCGACTCGATCTCGAGGCCGCCGCCGCACGCCGCGATGCGTTCGCGCATGCCGGTCAGGCCGTTGCCGCGCTCGTTGACGCCGCCGTGCCCGTCGTCCCGGATGCGCATCACCACCTGTTCCGCGCCCGCGATCACCGACACTTCGACGCGGTTGGCGCGCGCGTGGCGCTGGATGTTGGTGACGGCCTCGCGCAGCACCAGTGCGAGACAGGATTCCACCTCCGCCGGCAATTCACGCGGATCGCGCCAGTACTCCATCTGCACGCCGGCGGCCTCCAACAAGAGGCGCGCGGAGGCCAGTTCCGACGCCAATGCGGCCGCCCGCATGCCCGAGACCGCGCTGCGCACCTGCGACAACGCCTCGCGTGCCACCCGTTCCACGTCGGCTATCTCGCGACGGGCCGCGCGCGGATCGCGCTCGACCAGGCGACCGGCCAATTCCGATTTCAACGCCACCATCGAAAGGGTGTGTCCGAGCAGGTCGTGCAGGTCGCGGCCGATGCGTTCGCGTTCGGCACTGGCGGCGAGGCGGCGGACTTCATCCTGGCTGAGTCGAAGTTCGGCGCGGCGCTGGCGCTGGATGCGCTCGGTCACGATCAACGCCGCGACGATCGGGCTGATGATCCACACATTGACGAGCGATTGCCAGCCGAGATGCAGCCAGAGCCATTCGGCGCTGTAGGCAATCAATATCGCGAGCACCAGGCCGCCCGACTTGTGCGGGCTGTCCCAGGATGCCGCCACCGCGCAGGCATAGATCAGGTAGGTCTGCGCGAACGGGTTGAATGGCGTCATCACCATGCTGAGTGCCGCGACCGCGAGCGCGTACCACGGAATGTGCCGCCGGGGACAGGCATGCGCGGCGAAGAACAGGCCGAGGAACACGGGCAGGCTCGCCGCGGTCGCCAGCAGCCAATGCTCGAAGCCCTTGACCGGGAACAGCGCCGGCCCGAACAGCCAGACCAGCCAGACCAGCCAGATCCACGGCTCGAAGCGTGCCGCCCCACGCCCTTCCGCAGCCGCCGCGCGCAGGTTCGAATCGGAAGCCACCTTCAGTTTCAACCGGGACACCTCATTGCAAGCATGGTACGCGCTTGCCACCGCCACGGGTTACCAGACATGCGGAATGAACCGCCGGGTGCGGCGCATGTAATCGCGGTAGGCTTGGCCAAGACCTTCGCACAGCGCCTGTTCCTCGACGTGCACGCGCCACGCATATCCAATGGCAGCGCCCGCGATGATCGCGAACAGCGCGGCCCAGTTGGTCATCGCGACACCCATGCCGAGGAACATCAGCAACGCGCCCGAATAGGACGGATGCCGAATCCAGCGGTACGGCCCGCTTTCCACCACGTACTGGCCGGGGCGCGTCGCCACCGTGCGGGTGAAGAACTTGCCGAGCACGCGGATCGCGTACCAGCGGAATGCGAGGCCGCATGCCATCAAGGCGATGCCGATCCAGAACCACGCATGCTGGTGCGAGCCCAGTGTGGTGCCCGGCAGATTGGCGTTGACAAGGAAGAACGCGACGAATATGCCCATGCAGACCGCCACGACCAACCATAAATGCGAACCGCGGTCGCGTTTCACCGCCCTTTTTTCCACGCGCTGGAAAAACGTGCCGATCCATTCCGGTGCGAAACACACGATGATCGCGGCGTAGAACACGGCCCGATGCAAATGCGATTGCACGATCAATGCCTGCACGTCTGCCCTGGCCCACCCCTGCCTCGACGCCGCCAGCATGCCGGAACGGCATCGCCGATGGCAGTCCGGGCCGTCAGGCGTCGCTTCTGACAACCGTCATCCCGCACCCGCACGGGGTTACGCCGGACCGGTCGGCCTGCTAGAATCGGTAGACGTTTTCTTTTCTGTGTTAATTACTTACGAGCGGCGCCCGGGTGGTGCCAGCCGTGCTGGAGGCTCCCATGAAACCCATCGACATGCTGCGCGCACTGCGCAACCACGGCGGCAAGGTCCGCACCCACGGACTGGACGACGCCACCGTCGAGCGCTTCGTGTCCGCGGACGCCGACCTCGCCGGCGCGATCGCCGACGCCCACGCCGCCTTTGCGCAACTCAAGGCGGGCCAATCCGAGGTGCTCGGCCTCGACGAGGACGCGCAGCTGCATGCGGTGCAATCCGGCTTCGTCAATTTCTATCCCGACGACGCGGTCTGCCCGTTCGTGCCGCTGGCCGCGCGCGGGGCCTGGATCGTCACCCTGAAGGGCGCGGTGCTGTACGACTGCGGCGGCTACGGAATGCTGGGTTTCGGCCACAATCCGCCGGCGGTAATGGAGGCGCTCGCCAAGCCGCAGGTGATGGCCAACGTGATGACGCCGTCATTGGCGCAGCACGCCTTCACCGAGGCGCTGCGCCGCGAGATCGGCCACCACCGCGGCGCGCATCCGTTCGCCAGGTTCATGTGCCTGAACTCCGGTTCGGAGTCGGTGACGCTGGCCGCGCGCATTGCCGACGTCAACGCCAAGCTGATGACCGACCCGGGCGCGAAGTACGCCGGCCGCGAGATCAAGCGGCTGGTGGTCAAGGGCGCCTTCCACGGCCGCACCGAACGCCCGGCGCTGTACTCGGACTCCTCGCGCAAGGCCTACCAGGCCAACCTCGCGAGTTTCCGCAATGAGCATTCGGTGATCGCAATCGAGGCCTACGACGTGGCCGCGCTGCGGCGCGCCTTCGACGAGGCCGGGAAGAACGGCTGGTTCTTCGAGGCGATGTTCCTGGAGCCGGTGATGGGCGAGGGCGATCCCGGCCGCGCCGTGACACCCGGGTTCTACGCCGCCGCGCGTGAACTCACCCAGGCGCACGGTACGCTGCTGCTGGTCGACTCGATCCAGGCCGGCCTGCGCGCACAGGGCGTGCTGTCGATCGTGGACTACCCCGGCTTCGAAAAGCTGCCGGCGCCGGACATGGAAACCTACTCCAAGGCGCTCAACGGCGGCCAGTTCCCGCTCTCCGTGCTGGCCGTGAACGAACGCGCCGCTGCCCTCTACCGGAAAGGCATCTACGGCAACACCATGACCGGCAACCCGCGCGCACTGGACATCGCCTGCGCGGTGCTGAAGCAGATCACGCCGGAGCTGCGCGCCAACATCCGCGAGCGCGGCGACGGGCTGGTGAAGAAACTCTCGGCGCTAAAGGAGGAACTCGGTGGCCTGATCACCAAGGTGCAAGGCACGGGCCTGTTGTTCTCGTGCGAGCTGGCGCCCCAATTCAAGTGCTACGGTGCGGGTTCGATCGAGGAATACATGCGCGAGCACGGCATCAACGTGATCCATGGCGGCGCCAATTCGCTGCGCTTCACCCCGCACTTCGCGATCAACGAAGCCGAGGCCGACCTGCTGGTCGCGCACGTGCGCGAGGCCCTGAAAAAGGGGCCGCGCCAGCAACTGGAAGCCAAGCGAGCGGCTGCGTAGTTGCCCGCTGGTGCCGCGCCTCCGCCTGCGGGATTCCAACGACGGCAGGCTGTCCGCCTGCAGTGCGGACAGGCATCCTGTCTCCGTTGCCTTGCGGTCAGCATCCGGTGGCGTGGCAGGATTATGCCCCGCCGCGCCGGCATGCGCCGGCAACCACCAGGAGAACAACCATGAGGATCCGTTCCTCGATGTTGGCGTTGGGATTGGCCCTCGGCGCGCTGGCCGCGGCCCCGGCATTCGCCGCCGCCCAGGGCGCTGCCACGCACAAGCCCATGACCGCGTCGCAGCAAAAGATGTCCAGCTGCAGCCACCAGTCCAGGGGCATGAAGGGTGAGGCCCACGAGCAGTTCATGAGCGACTGCATGCACGGCAAGGTCGCTGCCGCACCAGCCAGGACCAGCCAGCAGGAAAAAATGAAGACCTGCAACGCGGAAGCCGGCGCCAAGGCCCTGAAAGGCGCGGCCCGCAAGAGCTTCATGAGCAGCTGCCTCAAGGGCTGATTGCATTTGTCGCATTCAACCAAACGCCCGGCGCATGCCGGGCGTTTTTGTGCGCGGTATCCGCGTCAAGCGCTCGCCTCAGCGCAGCCACCACCACAACGCGAGCGCGACCACGATCGCGACGGTCACCCAGCCTGCGGTTTCGATGTGTTTGTGCAGGGCCTTCTCGGCGCGCTCGCCGCCCAGCCGGATTACCCCGGCAACCAGGAATACCCGTTTGCCGCGACCGACCGCGATGCCGCCGAGAAACGGCAGAATTGGCATGCCGACGATGCCGCAGGCCCAGCTTGCAACCTTCATGGGGATCGGGACGAAGCCCGCCGCGACCAACAGCCAGAACGCCTTCCATGGATGCGCCTGGGCGTCCGCGCCCAGCGTGTGCACCAGTGATTCAAGGTGCGGCAACCAACCCAGGTGCGCGAGCATGGGTTTCAAGGCGTCGAACGCGTAATGTCCGAGGGCGTAGCCAACCACGGAGCCAAGCAGCGAGAAGAACAGGCTGTTGGTCGCGAACTGCCACCATTTGCGGGGCCGGGCCAGCGTCATCGGCGCCAGCATGATTTCCGGCGCGACCGGAAAGATGAAGGCCTCGACGAAGCTCAGCAACGCAAGGCCCACGTCGGCGCGTGGCTTGGCCGCCCACTCGATGGCTTTCTCATACAGTGGCCTGAACAAACGCATCAGTTGGCCTTTCTTGGTTACAGACGCTGCACTCGAAGCGGCTGTGGTGAAAAGTCAGGCCACGGAAGGCCGTTCTGGTGTCGCCGAACAGCGGGCATTTCCGCTGCAGGAACGCCACGGACGCCGCGATCATGGACGATCGCAAGAAGAAACTTCAACCCAGGCCGCCCAACAGCGGCACGAAACTCACGGCTTCCAGCTCCTCGCGCTGCCACTGCCCGCCCTCGCGCCGGAACCGGGTCAGCCGCTGCGCACCCGCCGGGCCCAGCGGTGCAACCAGCGTGCCGCCTTCACGCAGCTGCGCGAGCAACGCGCGCGGCAACGACTCGCCGGCGGCGGTCAACACGATCGCGTCGAACGGGGCCTCGGAGGGCCAGCCGATGTTGCCGTCGTCGTGGCGCGAACGGATGTTTTCGATCTTCATGTTGCGGAACTGGCGTCGCGCCTTGCGCAGCAGCTCCTCGATGCGCTCCACTGTGTAAACCGTTTCCACCAGCCCCGCCAGCACCGCCGCCTGGTAACCGGATCCGGTGCCGATCTCGAGCACGCGTTGCGGCAGCGCCTGCTCGACCAGCAATTCGGTCATGCGCGCCACCACCCACGGCTGCGAAATCGTCTGGCCAAGGCCGATTGGCAGCGCGGTATTCTCGTAGGCGCGCGCGGCCAGGGCCTCGTCGATGAAAAGATGCCGCGGCGTGGTGCGGATGACATCCAGCACGCGTGGATCCTTGATGCCCTCCGCGCGCAGGGTCGCGACCAGGCGGTCGCGGGCTCGCTGCGAGGTCATGCCACGCCCGCGCGCGGAAACGGCCGCCGCGCCGAACAGGGTGCTCATGCGGCGCGCCCTCCCCGCATTTCGGTGCTCAGCCCCCCGATCCAGTTCGACACCTTTTCCAGCGCCTGGAAGCGCGTGAGGTCGACGTGGATCGGCGTCACCGACACGAAGCCGCGCCGCACCGCGTCGAAATCGGTGCCGGGGCCGGCATCGTCGGCATCGCCCGCCGCACCAATCCACCATACCGTGCGCCCGCGCGGGTCGCGCTGCGCGACGCACGGTGCGGAACGATGGCGGCTGCCGAGGCGGGTGACCTCGAAGCCTTCGATTTCGTTCCATGCACGATCGGGCACGTTGACGTTGAGGATGGTGTCCGCGGGCAGCGGATCGACCAGCAGGCGCCGCATCAACAGCAGCACCGCGCGCGCAGCCGAACCGAATTGGTGGCCGTTGCCGTCGTGCTGCTCGCCCGGTCCGGCCAGCGATACCGCGATGGCCGGGAACCCCAGGAAGCGCCCCTCCATGGCCGCCGATACGGTACCGGAATAGATCACGTCATCGCCGAGGTTGGCCGAGTTGTTGATGCCCGAGATCACGATGTCGGGTTCGTCCGACAACAGCCCGGACAGCGCCAGGTGCACGCAGTCGGTGGGGGTGCCGGCGACGCGATAACGCCCGTCGTCGAGGTGCGCGACGCGCACCGGCTGGTCGAGGGTCAGCGAATTGCTGGAGCCGGAACGGTCGCGGTCGGGGGCGACGATGGTCACTTCCCCGAGCGCGCGCAAATGTTCGGCCAGCACACGGATACCGGGCGCGTCCACGCCATCGTCATTGCTCAGCAAAACCCGCATTGCCGGTTCGAACCCCAAGCCAGGAAATCGCGAATACGCAGACACCCAGTCTAGCCGATCGCATCGTGCGCAACCCTGCGTGTCACATCAATGCCCGGACGCTTCTGGCGACGGCGCGGAGGCCGGCACCGCAACGCTGGCCGCACCCGCGGGCGTGGCGACGACCTGGTAAAACACTTCACCGGGCCTGATCAGGCCGAGTTGCGAGCGCGCGCGTGCTGCGACCGCGTCCTGGCCGTGCTTCAGGTCTTCGACGTCGGCATGCAGCGCTTCGTTGCGTTGCTTCAATTTCGCGTTTTCGGCCTGCTGTTCGGCAACCCGCGCGCGGATGGTCCTGAGGTCGCGCATGCCGCCGTCGCTGATCCACAGCTTGATCTGCAAGCCGATCAGCAAGGCGATCAGGATCAAGGCGAGCCAACGGAGCAAGGATTACCGCCTCAGCCAGGGAGCTTCGCCAGATTGGGGAATGCGTCGCGGCCAGCATACTTCGCGTTGACGCCGAGTTGTTCCTCGATCCGCAGCAACTGGTTGTACTTGGCGATGCGGTCCGAGCGGCACAGCGAGCCGGTCTTGATCTGCGTGGCCGTGGTCGCCACGGCCAGGTCGGCGATGGTGGTGTCCTCGGTTTCGCCGGAGCGATGCGAGATCACCGCGGCATAGTGCGCCCTGTCGGCCATCGCGATCACTTCCAGCGTTTCACTCAAGGTGCCGATCTGGTTGAGCTTGACCAGGATCGCGTTGGCGACACCGTTTTCGATGCCCTTGCGGAAAATCGCCGGATTGGTGACGAAGTTGTCGTCACCAACCAGTTGCAGGCGCTTGCCCAGCTTTTCGGTGATCAGCTTCCAGCCGGCCTGGTCGCCTTCGGCAAGGCCGTCCTCGATGCTGACGATGGGGTATTTCGCACACCAGTCGGCGTACAACCCGACCATCCCGGCAGCATCGAGCTTGCGGCTTTCGCCCTTCAGGTCATATACGCCGTTTTCGAAAAACTCCGACGATGCAGGATCCAGCGCGATCCAGACCTGCTTGCCGGCCTTGTAGCCGGCTGCATCGACCGCTTCCAGGATTACCTCGATCGCTTCCTCGTGTGTGCGCAACGCCGGCGCGAAACCGCCTTCGTCGCCCACCGCGGTGTTCATGCCGCGCTTCTTCAGTTGCGTTTTCAACGTGTGGAAGCATTCAACGCCCGCACGCAACGCGTCGGAAAAACGGTCGAAGCCGGCAGGCATCACCATGAATTCCTGCATGTCCAGCGGGTTGTCGGCGTGCACGCCGCCGTTGATCACGTTCATCATGGGCACCGGCAGCACCGGCGCACGATCACCCGCGAGGTATTTCCAGAGCGGCTGCTTGCGCGACGCTGCAACCGCATGTGCCGCCGCCAACGAGACGCCCAGCGTCGCGTTGGCGCCAAGCCGCGACTTGTTGGGCGTGCCGTCCAGTGCGATCAGCTTGTCGTCAAGGCCTTTCTGGTCGGCTGCGTCGCAACCGGCCAGCGCCTTCGCGATTTCGCCGTTGACGTTGGCGACCGCCTTCGTGACGCCCTTGCCCAGGTAACGCGTCTTGTCGCCGTCGCGCAGTTCCACCGCTTCGCGGGTGCCCGTGGACGCGCCACTCGGCACGATCGCGCGGCCGAACGCACCGTCGGCCAGCGTGACTTCGGCTTCGAGGGTGGGATTGCCGCGACTGTCGAGGACTTCGCGGGCGTGGAGGGTCTTGATCGTGGTCGCCATTTTCAGGATTCCATGCTGTTGGTAGGAGCGCGCCTGCGCGCGATCCATCGTTTCGCACATCGGTCGCCTGCAGGCAGGCTCCTACAGGAGCGATGAGCGTTTGGCAACCGCGTCGAGTTGCATCAGTGTCTCCAGCAGCGCCTCCATCTTCCCCAGCGGCCACGCATTCGGACCATCGGAGAGCGCCTTGTCCGGGTCGGGATGGGTTTCCATGAACACCCCCGCCACGCCCACCGCGACCGCGGCACGCGCCAGCACCGGCACGAACTCGCGTTGTCCGCCGGATTGCGTGCCCTGCCCGCCCGGCAACTGCACCGAGTGCGTGGCGTCGAACACCACGGGGCAACCGGTGCCGCGCATCACTGCGAGGCTGCGCATGTCCGAAACCAGGTTGTTGTAGCCGAAGCTCGCGCCGCGCTCGCACACCATGATCCGGCCGTTGCCGACGGCACGCGCCTTCTCCACGACATTCTTCATGTCCCAGGGCGACAGGAACTGGCCCTTCTTGATGTTGACCGGTTTGCCGACGCGCGCGACTTTCTGGATGAAGTCGGTTTGCCGGCACAGGAAGGCCGGCGTCTGCAGCACGTCCACCACCGCCGCGACCTCATCGAACGGCGTGTATTCATGCACGTCGGTCAGCACCGGCACGCCGATCTGTTTCTTCACTTCGCCGAGGATGCGCAAGCCCTCTTCCATCCCGAGCCCGCGGAAGCTCTTGCCCGAGGTGCGGTTGGCCTTGTCGAAGCTGGACTTGAAGATGAAAGGGATGCCGAGCCGGCCGGTGATTTCCTTCAACTGCCCGGCGGCGTCGAGCTGCAAAGCCTCGGATTCGACCACGCACGGGCCGGCGATCAGGAAGAACGGCCGGTCGAGGCCGATTTCGAAGCCACACAAATTCATCTGGGAAGCCCCGCGCGTCGCCCAGACGCGCGTGGATTCATGCAGGAGCGCGCCGGCGCGCGATCACGGGCCGGTGAGCCGATACCGGCGACGATCGCCGGCAGGCCGTCTCCTACAGAAGCCACCAGCATGAGCGGATGCAACGGTTTTGAATTCCGCCCCATCACCCCGCCGCCTCCTTCGCAAGCCTCGGCGCATCGCGCACGGCCTTGTACTCGCGCGCGGCCC
The DNA here is from genome assembly GCA_036279975.1 of Rhodanobacteraceae bacterium. Taxonomy (GTDB): domain Bacteria; phylum Pseudomonadota; class Gammaproteobacteria; order Xanthomonadales; family Rhodanobacteraceae; genus 66-474. Next base: position 1,643 of record DASURP010000076.1, on the reverse strand, counting down.
GCACGAAACCGTTGAACAGCGGATGTCCGTCACGCGGGGTGGACGTGAACTCGGGATGGAATTGGCACGCAAGGAACCACGGATGCTTCTGCTGCGGCAGTTCGACGATCTCGACCAGGTCGTCCACCGACAGGCCGGCGATCACGAGCCCGGCCTTCTCCAGCCGTTCGCGATAACGGTTGTTGAACTCGTAGCGGTGCCGATGGCGCTCGCGGATGACATCCGCGCCATAAAGTTCGCGCGCAATGGTTCCGGCTGCGAGGTGGCATTCCTGCGCGCCGAGGCGCATGGTGCCGCCGAGGTCGGAAGCTTCGTCGCGACGCTGCACGTCGCCCGGCGCCTGCGTCCACTCGGTGACCAGCGCGATCACGGGATCGGCGCAATCGCGATCGTTCTCGGTGGAACCGGCACCGGCCAGGCCCGCCACGTCGCGCGCGAACTCCACCACCGCCGCGTGCATGCCATAGCAGATCCCGAAGTAGGGAATGCGCCGCTCGCGCGCGTACTTCACCGACTGGATCTTGCCCTCGAAGCCGCGCTTGCCGAAGCCACCCGGCACCAGCACCGCATCGGCGTCGTGCAGCACCGCGTCGGCGCCGAGTGTCTCGATGGTTTCGGAATCGATCCACTCGAGTTGCACGCGCGTTGAATTGTGGATGCCACCGTGGCGCAGCGCCTCGCCCAGCGATTTGTAGGCGTCCTTGTGCTCGACGTACTTGCCGACGATGTAGATCTTCACCTCGTCCTTCGGGTGTTCGATCGCATCGACGGTGCGCTGCCACTGCGACAGGTCGGCGGGCTTGGCATCGAGGTGCAGGCGTTCGACCACGATGTCGTCGAGGCCCTCCTTGTGCAACCACAGCGGCAACTTGTAGATGATGTCGGCATCGGCGGCGCTGATCACCGCGCTTTCCGGCACGTTGGTGAACAGCGCGATCTTGCGGCGCTCGGATTCCGGCAAGGGTTCTTCGCAGCGGCACACCAGGATGTCGGGCTGGATGCCGAGTGCGCGCAGTTCCTTCACCGAGTGCTGGGTCGGCTTGGTCTTGATCTCGCCCGCGGCCTTGATGAACGGCACCAGGGTCAGGTGCATGAACAGCACCTTGTCGGCGCCGCGCTCGATGCGCAACTGGCGCGCGGCTTCCAGGAACGGCTGCGATTCGATGTCGCCGACGGTGCCGCCGATCTCGACCAGCGCCACGTCGAAGCCCCGCGTGGCCTCGTCGATCACGTGCTTGATCTGGTTGGTGATGTGCGGGATCACCTGCACCGTGGCGCCGAGGTAATCGCCGCGACGCTCCTTGCGGATCACGGCTTCGTAGATCTTGCCGGTGGTGATCGAGTTCTTGCCCGACAGCCGCGTGCGCACGAAACGCTCGTAGTGGCCGAGGTCCAGGTCGGTCTCGGCGCCGTCGTCGGTGACGTACACCTCGCCGTGCTGGAACGGACTCATGGTGCCGGGATCGACGTTGATGTACGGGTCGAGCTTCATCAACGTCACATTGAGGCCGCGGGCCTCGAGGATGGACGCCAGCGACGCCGACGCGATGCCCTTGCCAAGCGAGGACACCACGCCGCCGGTGACGAAAATCAGGGAGGTCATGATCGGACCGTTCGTGGAAAGCGTCATTCTAGCGGCGACG
>DASURP010000075.1:0-2621 GCA_036279975.1 Rhodanobacteraceae bacterium | reverse complement strand
GTATCGGTAGCGCCAAGCCTTCACGCCCGTCGGACGTACTTCGACACACAGGCCATTGGTGTCTGCAAGTCGGTACGGCTTGGCACGCGGCTTCAAGGCGCGGAGCTTGGTATCGGTGAGCATGTGAGTCAAGCAAATGTGAGTCAGAGGCCATCGTAGCAGGTCGCTGACTCACATTTCGACTCACAATCTGACTGGATTTCAGCGGATGGCCGCGGACTCTCTTGGACAGAAAAACCGCATAACCATGCGTGTTGTAGACGACATTGTGGGACTTCTGTGGACAACCACGGACTTGAGGAAAATGGGCCCACCAGGACTCGAACCTGGAACCAAGGGATTCGCGTGATCCGGGTATTTCTGCCCGGCGCGGACTATCTCTTCACCCGCAGCTTGCACTGGTGGGGTGCGGGACGCTCTTGCCTGTCATCAAGGGCACTGTAGCCCCCAGGTAGTCTCTGCACCTTCCGGCGGTGTACCGCCGGCTTGGCTCAGGGTCGCCACCGGCCGAGCCGCTGAGGTTTCCCTGAATTCATCCCGATCCCGTCCGCGGCTTTCACCGTGGCGGCACCTTTCGATGAGTCCCCTGCTCTAACCAATTGAGCTATAGGCCCATACTGCCGGTGAATAGTAGACGAAGCGACGCGAGTGTTCCATGAGCAACGGCTTTTGATAACGTTCATAAATACATTGCGCCATCTGCAAGGGCAAGCTGACTGGTCGCCAGATCAAGTACTGCTCGCGGTGCTGCAAAAATGCCGATACCAATCATCAACATCAAAGCTACGTGGCACAGCAGGCACGCGTCCTGCGTAGGAAGATCGAGTTGATGGACGTGTTCGGCGGCAGATGCGAGCAGTGTGGTTATGCTCGCAATTACGCTGCGCTGGCGTGGCATCACGCCGATCCTGCACTGAAGAGCTTCGAACTCGACGCGCGTTCGTTGTCCAACCGAGTTGGTCAGCGGTAACCGCAGAGGCCAAGAAGTGCCGCTTGCTGTGCACCAATTGCCACGCCGAGGTGCACTTCCCGTATTTCACCAAAGCCAAGTCCGAACCGCGAACGTGCGATTGGACCGAAATTGGATCAAAGAGCGTGTGCGGGTCCGCTGACTATGGTGAGCCCGCAAGCCAGTCGGCGTGACAACGTCCATTTCCCCGTTACCCTGCTGTGACCGCACCCGTTCCGGCGGGCGTGCGGCGCGTGCCGTCCCGGATCGTTCGCATGTTGAGCAGTATCCGCAACACTGCCCCATTGCTGTCGAGCACCGTGTTCCTGTTGATGGGAGTCGGGCTGCTGCATACGCACATCGCGTTGCAGGGCGAGGCGCTGGGCTTTTCGGTAGCGATGATCGGAATCCTGACGTCGGGTTACTACACCGGTTTCCTGGTCGGCACCTACACGGTGCCGAAACTGACGCACCGCTTCGGCCACATCCGCACCTTCGCCTTCTGCACCGCACTGCTGGCGGCCGTGGTGTTGGTGCAGGCGCTCACTTCGGTCTATGGGGTCTGGCTTGTGCTCCGGGTCCTGCAGGGGCTGCTGCTGGTGGGCCTGTATGCGATCGTCGAAAGCTGGCTGAACGCCGCCGCCGAGCCGCGTCACCGCAGTTCGGTGTTCGCGGTCTACATGATGCTGAACCTGAGCGCCGGCGCGGTCGCGCAACAGTTCCTGCACATCCGCGGCGAGGGTTTCGTGCTGTTCTGCGTCGTGGCAATCCTGTTTTGCGTCGCCAGCCTGCCGGTGGTCGCGACGCCGCAGCCGCAGCCACAGATCCACGCCGGGTCGCGGGTGCAGGTGCGACGCATGTTCCGGCTGGTGCCGACCGCGCTGGTCAGCGCGTTGATCGCGGGCATGGTGCTGGGTGCGTTCTGGGGATTGTTGCCCCTGTACGCGGCCGCGCGCGGCCTCGACGCTGCCGAAGTCGGCAGCTACATGAGCGTTGCCATCGTCGGCGGGGTGGCGTTGCAATGGCCGCTGGGGCGCCTGGCCGACCGCATCGACCGGCGGCTCGCGCTGGCGCTGATCAGTGCCAGCGCCGGCCTGGCGGCATTGGCCAACCTGGCCTTCCCGGCGGCCGGCCACGCCACGGCCATGCTGCTGGTGTTCGCGTTCGGCGGCATGAGCTTTGCCGTGTACCCGATCGCGGTGGCGCATCTGGTCGATTACTTGCGCCGCGACGAACTGTTGTCGGGATCGAGCACGGTGCTGCTGGTCAACGGCATCGGTTCGGCAGTGGGGCCGCTGCTGGCGGGCGCACTCATGAGCTTGACGCGGCCGGAGTTCCTGTTCGGCTGGTTCGCGATTCTCAATGGCCTGCTGGCCTGCTACGCACTGTACCGCTTTGCCCGCCGCCGGCGCGAGGTGACGCACGACGACCACTTCGTGCCCATGGTGCATACCACGCCGACTTCGCTGGACATGCACCCCGATACCCCGGACCCGTCGAACAAGCCGGCGTGAGCCGCACATGCCGCCGGTAGGTCAGGGCTGCCGCGTCGATGCCGACGTCACCGCGCTGCGCAGCGCCCAGCGCAGGGTGCGCTTTTCGGTTTCTTCGAGTTTGCGGCCGAGCAGTTCGCTGGCCCGCAGCAGCAGTTCGCGGTCGAGTTCGTGCGGCA
>DASURP010000074.1:0-76468 GCA_036279975.1 Rhodanobacteraceae bacterium | reverse complement strand
GGCTTGCCGGCCTGCAGCAACTGCTCGCCGAACAGCTCGTGCGGTGGCTTCAGTGGCACCGGCGGCCCAAAGTCGAAGGCCATCGAATCGTAGCGCTGCGCGGCCGCGCGAATCGCAGCGAGGCCATCCTCCACATGCCCCTGGCGGATCAGCACGATGCCGCGCAGGCTATCGTCCATGGTCGCGAGGTAACCCGGCAATTGCGGATCGGATTCGGATGTGGGTGTTTTCTCGCGCCACGCATGCAGATCGGCCGAAGCTTTTTGTGCTTGCGCGAGGTCGCCGCGTGCTGCCGCCGCATAGCCCAGCGCGAAATCGTTCCATGCCGCGTACGGGCCAAGTCCTGTGGCATCCACGTCGAGCTTCGCCGCAGCGCCGTGCCAGTCGCGCGATTCGACCAGCGCGGTGCCGCGCAGGGTCACCAGCGAGCCATGCAGGTGCGTGGTGACCCGCCCGGACGATGCCCGCGCATGCTGCGTGGCCCACGCGATCCCCAACGGCGCAGTTCTGGCGCAGGCTTCCAGCGTGCGCTGCGCATCACGGTATCGCCCCTGTTGGAAGTATCCGTATTCCAGCCATTCGTCGTAGTGCCCACACTCGACCTCGGGCTTGCCGGCCGCGCGGGCCTGTGCGTTGACCACGCGCATCGCGCTGACGTTGGCCGCCACCACGTCGTCCCACATCCCGAGCGCCATGAAGATGTGCGAGGTCATGTGCTGGGCGTGGCCGGCGTCCGGGGCAATCTTCGACAAGGCGCGTGCCGCCACCAGCGCACCGGCCGCGTGCGCCGGGTCGTCCATGCCGTGGATCCAGTAGTGCGCCGCACCCGGGTTGTCCGGATCGATGCGGAAGATACGCTCGGCGATCGCCGCCGCGCGCAGGTAATCCTTCTCGTTGCGCACGCCTTCGTGGCGCCCCATCAGCGCCAAGGCGTAGAACAACTGCGCGTTGTTGTCGTCGGGATATGTGGCTGCCAGTTGCTGCATCGCGTCGCAGTAGCGCTCGTCGCGCTCCTGCTTGGTGCCCTGGCCCGAATACAGGATTTCCACCGCAGTGAGGTAGGCTTTTTCGCGCGCAGTCCGCGCCTTTGCCGCGCGTGCAGCAGACGTCGAACCGAGCTTGGCCAGCGCGGCGCGCCCGGCGCCGGCATCCAGCTCGTTCCAGATGCCGTGGTTGTAGGTCATCGCCTCGCCCCAGTAGGCCATCGCGAAATCCGGTTGCAGTTGCTCAGCCTGCTCGAACGCCTTGGCTGCCGCGGGATATTCGAACAGGTGCAACAGCAACAGGCCGCGGATGAAGGCGGTCTGTGCCGCATCGGACTTCGCCGAGGTTGGAAACGTCGCCGTGCCGAGGCCGACGATGGTCCGGGGCGTGGCGCCGCGTTGTCCCGGAGCAGCGATGGCGGGCGCCGCCGCCAACATGGCGGACAGCAGCAGGGCACCAGATCGCACGACGATTTTCATGGAATCATTCCGGATCCGGCGGAACGGTGGAAGCAACGGCGGGCGCCGCATCGATGGCCCTATTCAGCAGCGCCTGGAAGCGCGGATCCTTGCGCAGCGGGTCCCAACCCGGCGCGTAGCGCAGATCCGTAACGGTGCTGCCGGCCGGCTCGGTCAACAACTTTGGCAACACCGCCAACGCAGCATCGGGGTTGCCGAACCGTGCCTGTATCTGGGCAAGCAGCGCCACCGCATCGGGCTTGCACACGGAACAGTACGAATGCATTGCGACGTTTCTGCGCGCCGCCTTCAAGGCTTCCATCTTGTTGCCGAGTGCCGCATACGCGTCGGCCAGCATGCTGGCAAGCTCGACATCATCCGCCGGCGACTGGCGCGCACGCTGCGCCCCCACGATCAATCGGCCACACGTCGCGCGTACCGAGTTTGCCTGCCTTGCCAAGTCGTACAGGGTGCACAACTCGTCCTGCGCCACCAGTCTGCCGAACCAGCCAAGATCCGGTTGCGCAAGGCGCGTGTGCCATAGCGCAATGGCCTTGTCATATTGCCGCGTCAACACCAATTGCCACGCCCGCGCCCCGCGCCCTTCGGATGCGGGCAAGGCGTCGATCAGTTTTTGCGCCATCGCAAGATTGCCCTCGGACTGGAATATGCGCGCCTTGAAAGCGATGAGGTAAGGGTTGTTCGGCGTCAGCACCAACGCGCGATCAATTGCCGCGCGAGCTTGTGCGGGTTCCCGCAATGCCCATTGGTTATAGGCAAGGTCGACCAGCCAGTCGACGCTGCGCGGTTCCAGCAACGCTGCCTGACGCAGGTGCACACCCGCCGACTGCCATTTGCCCTGGCGTTCTTCGACATCGCTCAGGGCCACCAACACATCCGCATTGTTGGGCAGCAGCTCGCGCGCCTTGTTGAGCGGCGGAATCGCCGCATCGAGACTGCGCACATCAAGATAGAAATACTGCGCGAGGGCCAGATAGCCGTCGCCGAGGTTTGGCTGCAGCCGCAACGCCGTGTCGATGTTGCCACGGGTCTCCGCAAGAAACGCCAGCGAACGATCCACGAATCGGGAGTAGATGCGGATTCTGACGAAGGCAAGGTGTGCCCACGCCAGCGCGAAGTCAGGATCCAGCTTGACTGCACTTGCATAAAACCCTTCCGCATCACGCAGCGGGTGCGGGCGAGCCGTGGAACTCACGTTCTTTTCGATCATCAGTCCGCGCAGGTAGGCGTCGTAGGCAGCCGCGTTGTGGGTCGGCACCTGCGCCACGCGTGTGCTTTCGGTCGCTGTCAACTTGGCGTTCAGCGTCGTGGCAACTTTCTCGGCCACCTCGCCCTCGACGCCGAAGATGTTGTCCAGCGTGCGTGTGTAGCTCTGCGCCCAGACATGCGAATCAGTTGTCGCGTCGATCAACTGCACGTTGATCAGCACCTGGTTGCCGGCCTTCTGCACGCTGCCTTCGAGGATCGCCGCCACGCCGAGTTGCCGGCCAATCTGCTTGAGATTCTCCGGGTGGCTGTCGTACTGCAGCGTCGAAGTGCGCGAGATGACTTTCAGGTCACCGATGTCGGCCAGCTTGGTCAGGATCAGATCCTGCATGCCATCGGCGAAATAGGCATTGCCCTTGTCGGTGGACAGGTTCTCGAACGGCAGCACGGCGATGGATTTGGCGGGAATGGGTCGCGCGGATGCAACGCGTAGCCCGAACGCGGTCACGCCGGCATTGAAATTCGGGACGACGGTCCCCGGATTCCGTTTCACTCCATCCGGGCTACTCGCTGGCTGTTCGCTCGCTGCAGCCTTTGCGGACATCGCGCGCGATCCGGTTCGCCCGAAATGCCAATAGGCCGCACCTGTGATCACGGCGATCAACACACCCATCAATCCGACCACGACGCCGGCGCGGCGCGAGCGGCGCCCGGGAACGCTGGCGACGCCCGCGGCCTCGGCACCGGTCTTCACGATGCCGGCCGGCGTGGCATCGAACGCCCATGCCAGCACCAGCGCGATCGGAAAGCCGATCAGGATCAACAGCACGATGGCCTGATCGACCCAGTCGGGCAGATGGAAGATCGGAAAAACTTGCGTGACGACCTGGATCAGCAGCCAGCCGACGACCGCGTAGGCCGCAGCTACGCGATACACGTGACGGCGCTTCAGCTCTTCGAGGAAACTCTGCCTGGCCACCGCATCGAGGATTCCCCGCCGGCGACAGGCCGGCCTCCGCTGCGGCGAGTGTACGGAATCCCGGGGCCGGGTGCAGGTGGTCGCCCTCCCTGTGGAGCCGGCCCGGGATCGCCGGCCGCTGCCGGCGGCGCCGCGGCACGCGCGTGGCAGCTTCCTGCGGCCCCGTGCGCCAGGAAACGAAAAGGACGGCGCATGGCCGTCCTTTTCAATTCACAACCGGATTGTCGGGGTTGGGGACCCCCTGATCAACGTTCCTGATCGTCGCCCGGCGCAGGCCGCGGCCCAGCCAGACTTCGTAGCGCGGCCACAGGCAGCGCTCTTCTTCTTTACTGGATACCGGCCTACGCCGGTATGACGAGCAAAATCAGAACTTCCTCAGCCGAGCAGGTGCTTGACGCTGTCGCGTTCCTCGCGCAGTTCCTTGTCGGTGGCATCCATCCGCGCGCGCGAGAACTGGTTGACCTCGAGGCCCTGCACGATTTCGTACTTGCCGTTCCTGCAGGTCACAGGGTAACCGTAGATCACGCCGGGCTTGATGCCATACGAGCCGTCGGAGGGAATGCCCATCGACACCCAGTCGCCGTCGGCGGTGCCGAGCGCCCACGAACGCATGTGGTCGATCGCGGCGTTCGCGGCCGAGGCGGCCGACGACGAGCCGCGCGCCTTGATCACCGCCGCGCCGCGCTGCTGCACGGTGGGGATGAATTCCTGCTCGTACCAGGCCTGGTCGACCAGCGACAGCGCGGGCTTGCCCTTGACCGTCGCATGATGGAGGTCGGGATACTGCGTGGACGAATGGTTGCCCCAGATGATGACCTTCGCTACGTCGGTGTTGTGCGTACCGGTCTTGGCCGCAAGCTGCGCCTTGGAGCGGTTGTGGTCGAGCCGCACCATCGCAGTAAAGCACTTCGGGTCGAGGTCGGGCGCATTGGCCTGCGCGATCAGCGCATTGGTGTTGGCCGGGTTGCCGACCACCAGCACCTTGACGTCGCGCTTGGCATGCGCGTTCAAGGCCTTGCCCTGCGGACCGAAGATCGCGCCGTTGGCGGACAGCAGATCCTTGCGCTCCATGCCGGGGCCGCGCGGACGCGCGCCGACCAGCAGCGCGTAACCGACGTCCTTGAAGGCGACGTTGGCATCGTCGGTCGCGACCACGCCGGCCAGCAGTGGGAACGCGCAGTCATCGAGTTCCATCACCACGCCGTTCAATGCGGGCAGTGCAGGCGTGATTTCCAGCAAGTGCAGGATCACGGGCTGGTCGGGACCGAGCATGTCGCCCGCGGCGATGCGGAACAGCAGGGCGTAACCGATCTGGCCGGCGGCGCCGGTGACGGCAACGCGAACGGGGGTTTTCATGCGTACGACTCCATGAGGGAATAAGGAATAAACGGACAAGACCGCCCCCGCGCGTTGGCGCGGCGAACGGCCACGGCGCGAGGACTCAGGCGCCAGCGGCGCGGACGCGCTCCGCCTGCGCGTCGCTCAGCTCGGCGAAGAACGACTGGATGCGCGCGAGGCCCTTCTGCAACTGGTCGGGCGCACAGGTGTAGGAAATGCGCAAGCTGCGCGGCTCGCCGAACGCGGAACCCGGCACCGTCGCGACGAACTTGTCTTCCAGCAGCGCCTTGCAGAAATCGACGTCGTTTTCGATGCGCTTGCCGTTGTGCGATTTTCCGAATGCGACCGAGATGTCCGGAAACGCATAGAACGCGCCCTGCGGGCGCGGGCACTTCACGCCGGGGATCTTGAGCAACGCATTGACCACGTCGTCGCGGCGTTGCGAGAAATCCTCGCGCTTGGCGTTCGGCACATCCTGCGGACCGGTCAGCGCCGCGATCGCGGCTTCGGTGACGATTTCAGGCAGGCAGGTGATGTGGTTGGAATTGAGCGTCACCAGCGCCTTCACCCCGGCTTCGGGACCGGCCACGAAACCCACGCGCCAACCCGGCATGCCGTAGGTCTTGGACAGCGAATCCATGATGAAGGTGCGCTCGCGCAGTTCCGGCTTGACCTGCACGAAGTTGTGGTAGCCGATGCCGTCGAACACCAGCCGGTTGTAGATGTCGTCGGCGATGACCCAGGTATCCGGATGCTTCACCAGCACCTCGGCCAGCGCCGCGATCTCGTCGTGGGTGTACACCATGCCGGTCGGGTTGGACGGATTGTTGAACAGGAACACCTTGGGATTGGAAGCCAGCGCCTTGTCGAGTTGCGCCGGCGTCAGCTTGTAGTTCTGTCCCGGCGGGCATTCCAGGATCGCCATCTTCGCATCGAGGATTTCCGCGATGTCGACGTAACTTGTCCAGTACGGCGCCGCGAACACGATCTCGTCGCCCTCGTCGAGCAGCGCCTCGCACAGGTTGTACAGCACCTGCTTGGCACCGATGCCCACGGTGACGTTGTTGCGCGTGTAGCCGTCAAGGCCGCTCTGCTTGTAATGCGCCACGATGGCATCCAGCAGCGCGGGCGCGCCGCGGTTGCTGCCGTAGCCGCCGCTGTCGTGCGAGGTCCAGTCGCGCACGGCCTGGTACACGTGGTCGCCGGGCAGGAAGTTGGGCACGCCGATCGAGAAATTGACGACGTCCTTGCCTTCGGCCTTGAGCTGCTTCGCCTTGTCGGCGATGACCATGATCGCGCTGGGCTTGGCGCGGCCGGTGCGTGCGGCGAGCTTGGGCATGGACATTCCTCCGGATAGCAGCCGTTCATTTTATCACAGCGGCCCCGCTACCCGATCGCCCGGTAGCGAATGTTGCGGCGCACCAGCCCACACGCCCCGGAGGGTGCACAATGCGGCCGCCATGAATGATGGCGCTTGTACGTCCCCTCTTGTCGCAAAGGAGAAACGACATGCTGCACTGGCTCTGGGTTTTCATCATCGGCCTGGTCATCGGCCTCATCGCCAAGTGGATCATCCCCGGCAAGGGCCCGGGTGGCTTCATCGTCACCGCGATCATCGGCATCGTCGGCTCGTTCATCGGCGGCTGGCTTGCAAGCCTGTTCGGTTTCGGGACAGGCGCCACCGCGGCGGGCGCGGGGATGGGTGGATTCTGGGGCTTCGTGTGGGCGTTGATCGGTGCGATCATCCTGCTGGTCATCTACCACTTGATCTGGGGCAAGAAACAGCGAGCGTGATCCTCGCACGACAAAAAAGGCGGCCTCTGGCCGCCTTTTTTCGTTGGGGATGCTTGGAATCAGCGCGCGTCGAGGGCGGCGTTCCACTGCTTCACCCGTTCGGCATGGGCTGCCAGCAGCGGGGCGGCATCGCCCTCGACCGCGACCTTTTCGATCTTGTCGCCCTGCCGGATCGCATTCACCACCCTCTGGTCGTCGGCGGCGACCACCTCGCCGAAGATGGTGTGTTTGCCGTCCAGCCACGGGGTCGGCACGTGGGTGATGAAGAACTGGCTGCCGTTGGTACCGGGTCCGGCGTTGGCCATCGACAACTTGCCAGATTGATCGTGCTTCAGGTCGGCGCGGCATTCGTCCTCGAACTTGTAGCCGGGACCACCGGTGCCGGTGCCGAGCGGGCAGCCGCCCTGGATCATGAAGTCGGCGATCACGCGATGGAAACTCAGGCCGTCGTAGAACCCGCGCTGCGCAAGATTGACGAAATTGGCCACCGTCAGCGGCGCCTTGTCCGCGAACAAGCGCACATGGATCGGGCCCTGCGGGGTCTGGAGGGTGGCGGTGAGGTCTGTCATGGTCGAATCCCAGAAGGCAAACCCCTAGCTTAACAGCCAGCGACGCGGGCAAGCGCGGAATCGCCGACGCCGGTATAATTGTTCTTACCGCGGCGCGGGGTGCGCCCCGTTCCGTCCTCCTTTTTTTGCTTGCCGACCGCCAACGCGCGGTCGCTTCGCTTGCCCATGTCCATCCAGAACCTCCGCAACATCGCGATCGTCGCCCACGTCGATCACGGCAAGACCACGCTGGTCGATCAATTGCTGAAGCAATCCGGCACGCTCGGAGAGCGTGCCGCCGTGCCCGATCGCGTGATGGATTCGAACGACCTGGAACGCGAACGCGGCATTACGATCCTGTCCAAGAACACCGCGATCCGCTGGACCGACCCGAACGGCGGAAACTGGCGCATCAACATTGTGGACACCCCCGGGCACGCCGACTTCGGCGGCGAGGTCGAGCGCGTGCTGTCGATGGTCGATTCGGTGCTGATCCTGGTCGACGCCATGGACGGCCCGATGCCGCAGACGCGCTTCGTGACGCAAAAGGCCTTCCAGATGGGCTTCAAGCCGATCGTGGTGGTGAACAAGGTCGACCGCCCCGGCGCGCGGCCGGATTGGGTGGTGAACCAGACCTTCGACCTGTTCGACCGGCTGGGCGCCAGCGAAGAGCAACTCGACTTCCCGATCGTGTACGCCTCGGCGCTGCACGGTTACGCGGGACTCGAGCCCGACGTGCGCTCCGGCGACATGACGCCCTTGTTCGAGGCGATCATCCGGCACGTGCAACCGCCGCAGGTGGACCTGGACGGCCCGTTCCAGATGCGGGTGTCCTCGCTCGACTATTCGAGCTACGTGGGCGTGATCGGCGTCGGCCGCATCCAGCGCGGCCGCGTGCACACCAACATGCCGGTCGCGATCGTCGATCGCGAGGGCAAGCGCCGCAACGGCAAGATCCTGCAGGTGCTGGGCTTCATGGGCCTGGAACGCCGCGAGGAACCCGAGGCGCGCGCCGGCGACATCGTCGCGCTCACCGGCATCGAGGGCCTCGGCATCTCCGACACGCTCTGCGATCCGTCGGCGGTCGAGGCGCTGCCCGCGCTGACGGTCGATGAACCGACCATCAGCATGACCTTCCAGGTCAACAACTCGCCGTTCGCGGGCAACAAGGACCTTTCCGGCGGCAAGTTCCTCACCTCGCGGCAGATCCGCGAGCGCCTGGCCCGCGAGGCGCTGCACAACGTCGCGCTGCGCGTCGAGGACACGACCGACCCGGACAAGTTCAAGGTGTCCGGGCGCGGCGAGTTGCACCTCTCGATCCTGATCGAGACCATGCGCCGCGAAGGTTACGAACTCGCGGTGTCGCGCCCCGAGGTGATCGTGCGCGAGATCGACGGCGTGCTGCAGGAACCGTGGGAACAGCTGGTCGTCGACCTGGAGGAGGCCTACCAGGGCGGCGTGATGGAAAAACTCGGCACCCGCCGCGCGCAACTCCGCAACATGGAGCCCGACGGCAAGGGCCGGGTGCGCCTGGAATACATGATCCCGGCGCGCGGGCTGATCGGCTTCCAGACCGAGTTCCGCACCCTCACCGCCGGCACCGGCCTGATGTTCCACGTGTTCGACCATTACGGCCCGAAGTCCGAAGGCGTGATCGGCAAGCGCGCCAACGGCGTGATGATCTCGAACGGCGCCGGCCCCGCGCCAGCCTACGCGCTGTACGGCCTGCAGGACCGCGGCCGCATGCTGATCGACGCCGGCGCGCAGATCTACGAAGGCCAGCTGGTCGGCATCCACGCCAAGGACAACGACCTCACCGTCAATGCCCTGCGCGCCAAGCAGCTCACCAACATCCGCGCCGCGATGAAGGACGATGCGCTGACGCTCACGCCATATGTGAGGCTTTCACTCGAGCAGGCGCTGGAATTCATCGACGACGACGAGCTGGTCGAGGTGACGCCGAAGGAAATCCGGCTGCGCAAGAAGCACCTCACCGAAATCGACCGCAAGCGCGCCTCGCGGCAGGCCGCGTAGGCGGCCCGCCGACGCGCGCCCCTGCGGCCATCGCGCTACTCGTCGCGACAGGCCTGCGGCAGGTACTTGACCTCGATTTCGGGGCTGCCGCAGCGCCAGCGCACGTCGTCACGGCTGCCGTAGGGCTTGAACACCAGGTGCTCGCCGGCGATCGCCTGGTTGGCCCGGTCGCCGAAGGTCACCACGACCTCGCCATTTTCCACCTGCACGCTGCGGACGTAGCGGCCGCTGATCGTGTCGGGATCCGACAGCCCCGCCGCCGTATTGTCGACGGGCACCGAGCCGTGGTTCGATGTGTACTCGGCCACCGCGACCTTGGCGCCCGCCGCCAACGCCATGCCTTCGGCCACCTGCGCGCGGACCAGGTAATTCTGGTAGGCGGGGATGGCAATCGCGGCCATGATCGCGACGACCGGGATGACCATGAAAAACAACGCGCCGACCACGATCAGCGCAACCGCCCAGCCCGGCATGGCCGTGCCGACCGGCGCCGCATTGCCGTCGATCTCGCCGCGCTCGAACGCGGCCAGGCCGTCCTTGCGCACCACGCAGCAGTCCGCCATCAGGTCGTGCAGTCCCTGTTTGCGCGCGGTCCAGCCGGCCATCATGTAGCCGATATCGAGGATCAGGCCGGACACGAGCTTGCCGAAGAAACGGCCGGTGGCGCGCCCGAAGCCGATCGGCCGCCCCTGCATGTCGGTCACCTTCAGGCCCAGCGCAAGTTTGCCCGGGGTGGCTTGCCAACGCGACGATTCGCAGAATGCGAAATACAGCCACGGCAGCACGATCATCAGGAGCCAGACCACGACCATCCACGTGAACAAGGCCGGACCCGGACCGGAATGATCGTGCGAGGCGCGCACGATGACCGGCAGCAGGAACACGAATTCCAGGATGAAAAACACCGGCATCATGATCAGCGAATCGATCAGGTACGCGGCCACGCGGCGCCAGAAGCCTGCGTGCAGGAACGGTGCGTGCAGGTGATCGGGCAGCGGCTGGGCGCTGCCGGACAGCGGGTTTTCCATCGATTGTCCCCTTGCAGTGAATCCCCGCGCCGATTCTGGCGAATCCCGCGCTCAGCGGCAACTTTCTGGCAGATAGCGGTCGCGGATGTCCGGGCTGCTGCATTGCCAGTGCAACCTCGCGGCATTGCCGACCGGCGAGATCACCACGTGGCCGCCGCGGATCCAGGGATTCGCGTGGTTGCCGTAGGTCACCACCACCTTGCCGCCGCTGACGGCGACGCTGGTGACGTAGCGGGCCTGGATGGCGTGGGGTTCGGGTAGCCCCAGCGCCGCATTGCCCGGCGGAAGCGTGCCGCGCTGGCCGATGTATTCGGCGACCAGTGAACGTGCGCGAAGGGTCAGCTCGATGCCTTGCGTCACTTCCGTGCGCACCGTGTAGCGGTGCCAGGCCGGGATCGCGATCGCGGCCAGGACCGCCGCGACCGGCAGCAACACGAATACCCCGACGACGATCGCGATCATGGCCATCGCCCAGCCCGGCAGGCCGGTCCGCGGCGGCACGAGCGCGGCCGTGCCCGGAGTCTCCGATGACGCCAGTTCGTGCCGCCAGGCCTCCAGCCCGGCCTTGCGCACCACGCAACAACCGGCCATGAAATCGTGCAGCGCCTGCTTGCGCGCGGTCCAACCGGCCAAGAGGTAGCCGACGTCGAGGATCATGCTGGAGACCAGCTTGCCGAAGAAGCGTCCACTGGCGCGGGCGAACCCGGTCCGGCGCCCGTATTCATCGGTCACCCGCAGCCCCAGCGCCAGCTTGCCGGGCGTGGCCTGCCAGCGCGACGCCTCGCACAGCGCAAAGTACAACCACGGGACCAGCAGTCCCACGGCCCACAGCGAGGGCCACACGTGGAACGGCAGCAGGCCGCCCGGCTGCATCGCCAGCGGCACCGCGGACGAGCCCTGGACGACCAGGTACGACAGCACATAGACCGGCGCCAGGAGCAGCCCGTCGATCAACCATGCCACCACGCGCAGCCAGAAGCCCGCGTACAACCCGGGGCATTGCGCGTGCGGGGGAAGCCAGTGCAGGGGTGCGCCCGCGTTCATCGGGAACCGGCCGGCAACGAAACCACCACGATGGTCGCAGAATGTTGCTTCAGCGTCACCCCGGTACCGTCAGGGCAAGTCCGAGCCGCCGCTTGTCCCGGGTGGCGGTATCGCCAGGTTGTCCGGGTCTGGCACGGTGATCGCGGGCAAGCCCGCGGCTTTCAGGCTGGCGTCGAGCCTGGCGAGTTCGTTCTTCTGCAGGGACTGCCAGGCGGTGATCGCGCGTTGCAGGCGCGCGTTGCAGTTGGCCAGCACCTCGCGCTGGCCCTGGCTGGGCGCTACGTCGGCCGATTCCATGTCGGTCTCGACGCCAGCGAGGATGCCGCCTATGGCGTCGAAGTCGGCGCTTGCGTCGAGTCTGGCGTCCTCCGGTACGCGCATTTTCGCCTGGGCCGCGCGCACTTCGGCAAGCAGCGCGGCATGCGCCTTGTCGCCGGCAAACTTCGTTGCGAGTTTGTCCAACTTCCCCTCGACGGATTCCTGCTGGGCCGCGCCAATCGCCGTTTCGGTCAGCGAGTGACCGACCTCGTGCGAGAACTTCAGCGCGGCTTGCAAGTCCGCCCTGCTGGTATGGACGCGCGGGTCCATCGTCACGGTCACGGATTGCCTCATCACTTTGCCATCCGCCTTCAACACCACCCGGTAGGTTCCCGGCAACACGAACGGCCCCTGCGGGACGATCGGGGTGTCCTTGCCGAATACCGCCGCGATCGAATAGCCGTAGCTGGGCGAGTCCGGTCGCTGGTAGTGCAGGTCCCACACGAAGCGGTGCAGGCCCGGTGTCGCGGGCGGATTCACGGGTGGCCTGGTCCACCAGTCCTTTTCGAAATAGCGGAACGCATCCAGCGGTTCGTGCTTTTCGTCGCTCGCAAAGTGCCGGACGAGCCTGCCGTTCGCGTCGAGGATGTCGATCGTCACGGGTCCGCGCGTATCCGGTCCCAGCGCGTAATCGATGATCGCGCCTGCGGGCGGGTTCCCGCCTTCGGGCGTGCCGGGCGGCAGCGGGGTGTCCTTGTTGTTTTCGGGATGCACGCGCACCGCGTCGGCGGGCTTGAACAGATACGCCGGTACGCGCGCGATGTCGGCGTTCCACTGCCGCAGCGGCGAAAGATCGTCCAGCGCCCAGATCGCGCGGCCCTGGGTCGCCGCGATCAGGTCATCGCCGTGCACCAGCAGGTCGCGCACCCACGCGGTGGGCAGGTTCAGTTGCAACGATTGCCACTGGTCGCCGTCGTCGAACGATACGTAGGCGCCGGCGTCCGTACCCGCGTACAGCAGGCCCTTGCGCACCGGATCGGCGCGAACCACGCTGACGTAGTGATCCTTCGGCAAGCCATTGTCGGCTTCCGTCCACGTCTTGCCGCAATCGTGCGTGCGCCAGGCGTGCGGCGCGAAGTCGTCGTTGCGGTGGTTGTCGGCAGCCGCGTACACCGTGCACGGATCCAACGCCGAGACGTCCAGCGATGAGATCTTGGTCATCGTCGCGATACCTTGCGGCGTCACGTCGTTCCAGTGTGCACCGCCATTGCGGGTGTAGTAGATCATCCCGGAATCGCTGCCGGTCCATATCTCTTCGGAGTTGCCTGGCGCCACGGCGATCGAATAGATCACCCCGTAGCCGCAGGCGCGCGCTTCGGCGACCGATGGATCCCCCGCGCAGCCCTTCGCGTCCTTTGGCTGTCCAGTCAAGTCGGGGCTGATCACCTGCCAGTGGTCGCCGCGATCGCTGGAACGGAACAGCACCTGCGCGCCGAACAGCAGTTCGGTCCCGCCACTCTTGTCCTTCGTCGCGACCAGCGGCGTGATCCAGGTGTAGCGGTACTTCGCCGTATCCGGCTTGGCGCCGTAGCTCATGATCGGCCACGGCGACACGTTGGCGACCTGCCCGGTGCGGGTGTCGAAGCGCGAGATGCGGCCGCCCAGCCCGGTCCCGTACACGATCATCGGATCGTTGGGGTCGGGCACGTCGTAATCGCGTTCATCGCCGCCGACCGGATGCCAGTCGCGATACGTGATCGCGCCGTAGTCGCTGCGGCTGGCGATGCCGATGGTGCCCGAATCCTGCTGGCCCGAATACACCCAGTACGGGAACTGGTCGTCGGCCGCGAGGTGATACACCTGCGCGGTCGGCTGGTTGTACCAGGACGACCAGGTCTTGCCGCCATCGACGCTGACGGTGGTGCCCTGATCGACCGCGGCGATCATGTGGCCGGGGTGCAGCGGGTTGATCCAGACGAAGTGGTAATCGTCGCCGCCCGGCGCGCCCTTGAAGACGTGCCAGGTCTTGCCGCCGTCCGTGGATTTGCGGATCGACTGGCCGGATGCATAGACGACGTCCGGGTTGCGCGGATCGACCGTGATCCGTCCGAAGTAGTCGTTCTCCAGCCAGCTTTCGCCGCTCGCGCGCTTCCAGTTCGCGCCGCCGTCGTCGGAGACGTACAAACCGCCCTCGTCCTTGGCCGTCGCATGCGGAACGTTGCCGCTGGCCGCGGAGGCATCGACCGCCGCGTACACGCGGCCGTTGCCCGCAACCGCGAGCCCGATCCGGCCGAGATCGCCACTGGGCCATCCCTTGCCGTCGAGGCGTTGCCACGTCCTGCCGTCGTCGCTCGACTTGTAGATGCCGCTGCCGGGGCCGTCGTTGGGCTTGAAGTACGACAGCCACGGGTAGTTGCGCACCTGCCAGGCCGCTGCGTACACCACGGCCGGGTGGCGCGGGTCGCGCGCCAGGTCGACCACGCCGGTGTCGTCGTTGATGTGGAGCGTCTGCTTCCAGGTCTTGCCGCCGTCCGTGGAACGGAACACGCCGCGTTCGTGGTTGGGGCCGAAATAATGCCCCAGCGCGCCGACCAGGACGGTCCCCGGATTTTTCGGATCGACGAGGATCCGACCGATGTATTTGGTATCGGTCAAGCCGACGTGCCGCCAGGTCCTGCCGCCATCGGTGGACTTGTACACGCCATTGCCGGACTGGATGTCCCAGCGCGCCGCGACCTGGCCGCTGCCGAGGTAGATAACCTCCGGGTCCGACGGCGCGATCGCCAGCGCACCCATCGCCGAAGCGGGCAAGGCGTCGCCCAGCGATTCCCAGGTGCGCCCGGCGTTGTCGGTCTTCCATACGCCGCTGCCCGCGCCGACGAAGTAGAACGTGTTCGGTTTTTCCGGAACGCCTTCGGCCATCGTCGACCAGCCGGCCCGGAACGGGCCCAGCAGGCGCCAGTGCAGGTCGCCCGCGAAAGGCGATGTGGACGGTTGCGCCAGGGCGGCGAAGCTCAGCACGACACCGGCGAGGGCGGAAAATGCATGCAGACGACGCGTGGACATGGCAGGGGTCCCTGGCAGCAATCCGCCGAACATACCGCCAAGCACCGGGGGGCAACAAGGACGACAAGTCATGCAGGGCCGGCCGGCGCTGCGATCGGACAGTGAAACGACGCAGCGGTGTCACGCAATCACCAGGCGCACAGGCCCTCGTCCGGCCAGATCGCAACACACGGTTCGGCGTCGCCGCCGATGCGGCCGCGGAACATGCCGTCGGTGTTGAACGGCAGCGCGAACGCGCCATCCGCGCCCAGCACGATTGCGCCGCCGCTGCCGCCAAGTCGGGGGATCTCCACGTTGACGACCTGTTCGGCGGCTTCCTGCACCGACTGGCCCATCGCCGCGACCCGCATGCACACCGCGTGCGCCGCCGCGGTGCGGAGGTAGAACTCGCCCCAGCCGGTGCCGGACATTGCGCACGCCGCATTGGCGTAGGTGCCGGCGCCGATCACCGGCGAATCGCCGACGCGCCCCCAGCGCTTGTCGGTCATGCCGCCGGTCGAAGTCGCGGCGGCGAGCCGGCCCTGCGCGTCCAGCGCGACCGCACCGACCGTGCCGAAGTGATCCACGGCCTCGCCGCTGGCGACCTGGTGCAATGCGGCCTGCAGCTGCCGCCAGCGCATCCCGGTGCGGAAATACTCCGGATCGACCAGCGCGACGCCATGTTCGCGCGCGAACATTTCGGCGCCCTCGCCCGCCAGCATCACGTGCGGCGAATGCTCCATCACCGCCCGCGCCAGCAGTACGGGGTTGCGCACGTGGCGCACGCCGGCGATAGCGCCGGCACGCAACGTGGCGCCATCCATCACCGCCGCGTCGAGTTCGTTGGTGCCGTCGTGGGTGAACACCGCGCCGTGGCCGGCGTTGAAGTACGGCGCGTCCTCGAGCGTCGTCACCGCCGCGGTCACCGCATCCAGCGCCGAGCCGGCGTCCACGAGCCGCGCATGGCCACGCCGCAGCGCTTCGGCCAACGCATCACGCACCGCGCGTTCGCTTGCCGCATCCATGTCGCGGCGGATCACCCCCGCGCCGCCGTGGACGAGCAGTACGGGTGAAACCGCGACGTGATTCATGCGAATACTCCAACCGCCAGGCCCAACGTGACAGTTTCGCACTGTCGGCTGCTGCATGTTGGCAAGCCAGTCAGTCCGGGGCCTGGGCTGTTCGCTGCCGGGAGCGGCCTCTCCACCATGGCTGAAGGCCGCAAGCAAGCCCGGTCGTGCGCAAGCGCGCTCCTGCAATGCTCGCCGCGCTGGGCGACGCACGGATGTGCGCGTTGACCATGTACGAGTGCCTTGGGCAGGAACCCACCTGCAGGCGGCTGCTTCGGCTCGCAGCCGGCCACGGGACACGGGTCAGGCGCGGCTTTCTTCGGTTCCGGCGGTCTTGTCCACCACCGCGGCGGGCGCCGGCAACGCCGCATCCGGCGGCTGCGCGGCGGGGAAGCGCGCGGTCGCGATGGTGCCCTTGCCGAGCGCGCTCTCCAGCGTCACCTGCCAGCCGTAGCGGTCGGCGATGCGGCGCACGATGGCGAGACCGATGCCGTGGCCGCGGCTGCCGGTGCGGCTGCCGCGGTAGAAGGGCTGGAAGGCGCGTTCGAGGTCTTCCTCGCTCATGCCGCTTCCGGTGTCGGTGACGCGCACCTTGTCCGCCTCCACCTCGACGGTGACGCTGCCCTGCTCGGTGTACAGGCAGGCATTGCGGACCAGGTTGCCGACCATCACCGCGAACACCCGCGGCGGCGCGTGCAGCGCAAAGCGCGCGTGTTCGACCAGCGCGAGTTCGACCGGTTTGCCGGCCAGCAGTTCGCGGTAGCGTGCGACCTCGGTTCCGACCACGTCGTTGGCGAGGAAATCCTCGTCGCGCAGGCCGGTGTCGGATTCGCGCGCCAGTACCAGGAAGGTCTCGATCAGCGCCTCCATGTCGCGCACCGAGCGGCGGATGCGCGCCAGCGAGCGTTGCGCAAACGGACTCATGTGCTCGTCGGCCAGCACGTCCACCGCGACCTTCATCACGGTCAACGGGGTGCGCAGCTCATGGCTGGTGTCGCGCGTGAAGTTGCGTTCGCGCTCGACGAAGGCGTCCAGCCGGTTCGCGAAGTTGTACAACGCCGCGACCAGCACCTCGACGTCGCTGTCGGTCGCGGCCGGCAGTTTGTCCGGCGCCAACGAAGCGGGATCGGGGTGGTCGGGGTTCCAGCGCCGCACCACCTTGGCCAGTTCGATCACCGGCGACAGCGCCTTGCGCGATGCGCGGTAGGTCAGCCAGGTCGCGAAATAGATAATCAACACCACCAGCACGACCGGGATCAGGCCGAACAGCATCACCACGCTGTTGGGCCGGTCGTTGTTGAACAACAGGAACAGGCGTCCCTGCGGCGTGTCCGAAACCAGCACGGTGCCTTCGCTGCCGTCGGGCCGATCGACCTGGTGGTAGCCGGGCGCGAGGCCAGCCAGCCGTGCGGGCACCGCAGCGGCGGACCCGCCGGGCGCGCGCAGGTAGCCGCGCAGCAGCCACGTATCCGGCAGCGGCGTGGCGGGATCGCGCGCCAGCTGCCCGGTGTAGTACACCAGCTCGCGGTCGAGTTCCTGCCGGGCGATGGCCTGGCGGCTGGAACTGGCCGCCGCGTACACGCCCAGCGCGGTGACCACGCTGATCGCCGCCACCCACAGCGAAAACATCACCCAGAAGCGGTGGCCGATGCTGGTGTACCTGGCCATGCCCAGAGCCTACAGTCGTGCGGGTCTGGATTGTGGGCGGTGCAGTGCGCCCGATGCAACTTCAGTGGCTTGCCGCCGCGGCGCTGGCCTCCGCTTCCGCATCGAGGTCGGCGACCCGGTAGCCTGCGCTGTGGATGGTGTGCACCAGCGGGCGCGAATAGGGTTTGTCCACCACCCGGCGCAGGTTGTAGAGGTGCGAACGCAGGGTGTCGGAGTCGGGCAGCGTATCGCCCCAGATCTCGCGTTCGATGTCGTGGCGCGACACCACCCGTGGCGATTCGCGCATCAGGATGGTCAGGAGTTTCAAGCCGATCGGCGATACCTGCAATTCCTCGCCGCCGCGGGTGATCCTCAAGGTGGCGGTATCCAGCGTCAGGTCGCCGACCTGGTAGACCTCGCTGGAAACCTGGCGCCGCTCGCGCCGGATCAGGGCGCGCAGGCGCGCTTCGAGTTCGCGCGCCTCGAACGGTTTGACCAGGTAGTCGTCGGCGCCGGCGTCGAGGCCGACCAGCTTGTCTTCCAGCGTGTCGCGTGCCGTCAGCATCAGGACCGGCGTCGACTTCTTGGCCTCGCCACGCAACTTGCGGCAGACATCCAGGCCGTCCATGCCGGGCAGCATCAGGTCCAGCACGATCACGTCGTAGGAATTGGTCACCGCCAGGTGCAGGCCGCTGACACCGTCACCCGCGAAATCGACCGTGTAGCCGCGCCGTTCGAGGAACTCGCCGACCATCTCGGCGATGCCGCTGTTGTCCTCTACCAGCAACACCAATCCTGTTTGCCTGTCGTGCACGGCCTCGGTCATCTCGCCTCCCCGTCGTCCACGGCCCGTAGCCCGGGCCGCATGCGACAATCTGCCGCCGCGCCGGTGATCGCGGCGTGAACGCCGCGCGCCGCGCCGCACCTTCGGACGGAGGAACAACGGCTGCGCGACGGGCAGCCTTCCCCGCTGCCGCGCGCGCTTCAATCGTCGTCGCGGGGCACGTCGACCTTGCCTTTCACGCCGTGGTGGCGGACGTCGCCGCTGCCGACCGAGCCGACGCTGAAATCGCCGCCGACCCCGTCCGCGCCGAAGTCCCCGGAACCCAGGCTGTCGGCATGCACGCTGCCGCCGACCTGCGCGATGTCCACGTCGCCCGACGAGATCGACCCGACCGTGACGTTGCCGGTGACGTTGCGGATCTGCAGGTCGCCCGAGCCCACGCTGTCCACTTCCAGGTTGCCGCCGACCCCCGTCACCTTGACGTCGCCGGAACCGATCGAACCGACCGACACGCTGCCCCTGGTGCCGGTGAGGCCGAGGTCGCCCGAACCGACCGAGCCGATCCGCGCATCGCCGCGCACGTCGCTCACACCCACGTCGCCGGAACCGAGGCTGGACAGGTCCAGGCTGCCGACGCCGCTGGCCTCGACGTCACCCGAACCCACGCTCAGCTTGAACGCGCCGGCGATCTCGTGCACGTCGAGGTCGCCCGAACCGAGGCTGGCGTCCAGCGCGGCGAGCCCGGTCGCGCTGGCGTCGCCCGAACCCTCGTCCAGCTCGACCGCCAGCGATTGCGGCACCCGCACCTCCAGTTTGAGGTAGGCGTAGGCGCGGCCGAACAGGGAAATGACGATGCCGTGGTCGCCATCGTGCGCGATCACGCTGGCGGTATCGCCATGCCGCGCGGCTTCGAGCTGCACGCCCTCGAGCCATTTTTCGCTCGACGCGCAGGCGGTGCCGTGCACCACGATTCTGGTGAGGCCCGGCTCGCCATGGATCGCGAGATTGTCCGGGCCGATCCCCACCTTCAACAGCTTCAGGCCGGTGGCGTCGATCTCGGCGTTGCGCGGCGCGCTGTAGCGGCATGGCTCGTCGGCACTGGCATAGCTGGCCACCGCCAACAGGGACACGCTTGCGAGCAACAGGATGGACTTGCGCATCTGGATTCTCCGGCGGCACTGCCCTCGCGGCGGAACGGCACGAGCATAGGCTCGCGCCCGTGCCCGCTCATGTGCCCAAAGTCCGCATGACTTGCGGCAGGGGTCGCCGGCAAGCCGGCTCCTGCGAGAAGCATTCTCGCGGCTGTCGCAGGAGCGCGCTTGCGCGCGACCGTTGCCCATGCAAGCCGACGCCAGTCGGTCGCCGACAGGTCGGCTCCTACAAATATCCCCGTGTGACGATCCCTATCGTTCCTCGGCCTTGGCCCGATCCCACAGGGCATCCTGCTGCGCGAGCGATTGGCCGGCCAGGCCCTCGCCGGCCGCGGCCGCCAGCGCCTCCATGCGCCGGAAGCGCCGCTCGAACTTGGCGTTGGCGTGGCGCAGCGCGGCCGAGAAATCCACCTTCGCGTGGCGCGCAAGATTGACCAGCACGAACGCCACGTCGCCGATTTCGTCGAGCAGGCGCGCGTGGTCCGCGCCCGCCGCGAATTCCGTGCGCACCTCGGCGACCTCTTCGTCCAGCTTGTCCAGCACCGGTTGCGGGCCGGGCCAGTCGAAGCCGACCGTCGCCGCCTGCTCGCACAACTTCAAGGCACGCTTCCATTCCGGCAGGCCGCGTGCGATGCCGGCCAGGGCGCTGGCGTCGTGTTCGCCCTGCGCGGCGCGTTCGGCGCGCTTGATCTCGTCCCACGCGCGCGATTGCTGCGCGGCGTCGGCAAAACGTGCACCGGCGAACACGTGCGGGTGCCGGCGCACCAGCTTGGCGTTGATCGCATCCACCACGTCGCCGAAATCGAACAGGCCCTGTTCCTCGGCCATGCGCGCATGGAACACCACCTGCAGCAGCAGGTCGCCCAGCTCGTCCTTGAGGTCCGCATAGTCCTTGCGGTCGATCGCGTCCGCGGTCTCGTAGGCCTCCTCGATGGTGTACGGGGCAATCGTGTCGAAGGTCTGCCGAGCGTCCCACGGGCAACCGCGTTCGGGATCGCGCAAGCGCGCCATGATCGCAAGCAGTTCGGCCAGCTTGTCGCGGCGGTCTCCGATCACGCGCGCAACCCGAGCCGGGCAAGCCATCCCACCGAGGCATCCCCCAGCGCAAGGAACTCGGGATTCAGCAAGGATTCCTTCGTGTTGCAACGCAACGGCTCGCCGTGCAGGTCCAGCACCGCGCCGCCGGCCTGTTCCAGCACGCATTGCGCGGCCGCGGTGTCCCATTCCGAGGTAGGCCCGACCCGCAGGTACAGGTCGGCCTCGCCGCGCGCAACCATGCAGAACTTGAGCGAGGATCCCACCGCCACCAGCGTGTGGTCGCCGAGCCGCGCCAGGATCTCGCCCTGGCGGTCGCTGCCGTGCGAACGGCTGCCCGCGACGACCGGGACCTTTGCGGCCGCGCGCGTCGCGATCGGCCGCGGCATCGCACCTGGTGCGGACTCCAGGAACGCGCCTTCGCCCGCGACCCCGTAGTAGAGCTCGCCGGTCACGGGGATCAGCACCACCCCCAGCACCGGCGCGTGGTGCTCGATCAGCGCGATGTTGACGGTGAACTCGCCGTTGCGCTTGACGAACTCGCGGGTGCCGTCCAGCGGATCGACCAGCCAGTAACGATCCCATGTACGGCGGACGCCCCAGGCGATGCTTTTGGATTCCTCTGAGAGCACCGGGATGTCGGGTGTCAATTCGCGCAGCCCCGCGACGATGATCCGGTGCGAGGCCATGTCGGCGGCGGTCAGCGGCGACGCGTCGGCCTTGTGCTCGACCGCGAAACTGCCCGCATAGACTTCCAGGATCGCCGCGCCCGCGCGGCGCGCGAGCCCGCGACTTTCGTGCGCGATGCGTTCAAGGGCACTCATGGGGTACGACCGTGGCATGGCATCGGCAGGTCCAGGTCCATCGTCATGCTCCGGGCGGGATCGAGTGGATCGAAGAAGTGTGGCGCTGCGGCGTGGATCATCGTGGCGCGCCCCGTGGCTCGAACCGTCCGGCCAGGTACTCGCGCGCCATGAACAAGGCCGCGATCGAACGCCCCTCGCTGACGTCGTCGCGCGCGAGCAGCACGTGCAGCTCGGAAAGCTTCCACGGCACCACGTCGAGCGGTTCCGGCTCGTCGCCGGGAAGGCGTCGCGGATACAGGTCCTCGGCCAGGATCACCTGCGCCTTGTGGGTCATGTACGCCGGCAACAGCGACAACGTCGCCAGGCGCGTCAGCTTGCGCGCGCCGAAGCCCGCCTCTTCCTGCAATTCGCGGTTGGCCGCTTCCATGGCGCTTTCGCCGGGGTCGATGCGGCCCTTGGGCAGGGTCAGTTCGTAACGATCCAGCCCCACGCCGTACTCGCGCACCAGCAGCACGGTGTCGGCGTCGCGCATCGCCACGATGAACACCGCGCCGCGGCCCGACGCGGTCAGCCGCTCGAAGGTACGGCGCGCGCCGTTGGAAAACGCGAGATCGACCTCCTCGACGCGCAGGAAACGGCTGTCGCGCGCGTTGCGCGTGGCGAGGATCTCGGGCGGTGTACGCATCCCCGGGATTGTAACGGTGCGACGGAATGACGCGTTGCAAATGCAGCGACGGGGCAAGCACGGTCGCGGCCATGGGTCGCTCCTGCAAGGCGCGCGCTTTCTATTGGCTCGATGCGGCGGCGGGCGGCGGTTGCCTCGATGCGGCGGGTGCGGCGCTGGACGCCGGTTCCGGAATCTGCACCTTCTTGCCGGTGAGCGTCTCGGCCGGTGGCATCGACAGGCGGATGTCGTCTTCGTTCGGCGCCGGTGGCGGCGGCGCGTCGCCGTGGCAACCTGCCGCCATCAGCAACAGCGGCGCGATCGCACAATGGATCCGGATGCCGCCGACCTTGATCGTTTTTTTCAAGGTGGTCTTGTCGACCGCCTTGTCGAAGACGTCGCCGACCTTGTGCGCCGCCCTGGCGCCCAGCGACTGGTTGGACGGCGCCCAGTCCTTGTTGAACCGGGTCGGCTGGTAGGGCAGCGGCGACTTGCCGCCGTAGATTTGCGAGCCCTGCAACGCGGGCACGCTGAAGGCCGGCGCCGGCGCCGGTTGCGGCGGCGCGTTCGACGGCAGCCGGATCTGGCCGTTCGATTCGTACAGCTCCAGCGGCGGTCCCGCGACGCCCTCCAGGGTCGCCTGGATCGCGCCTTTCGCGGGCGGCACGTAGTGCAATCGACGCGGCGGGGCGGGTTGCCCCGGCAATGGCGGGGGCGCGACCAGCGGCGGCGGTGGCGGCAGGTTCGGGGTCGGCTCGACCAGCATCACCGCGATCACGCCGCCCCCGCCGTAACGGTACGGCGCGGGACGCAGGAACCACCACGCCAGCCACGCCAGCACGATATGCGCCAGCAGCACCAGTGCCAGCAGCAGCCACATGCCGCGCCGCTCGCGCGGGGGCCGGCTGCGTTGCGTCATCCGCACGTACGGCAGGCCCACAAGCTCGAGCGCCGCATCGCGGAAAGCTGCGCGCTCGCGCGGCTGCGACTGCACGTCGATTTCCAGTCCTTCGTTGCGGGGCATGCGTCCGGCCGGTGTGCGCGTAGCGCGCCTTGCAGTGTAGGGGTGCGCGGCAACCGCCCAACCGCGCCGGTGTTCTGACCCCCGAGGCCGCCCCGGGTTCCACGCGGCTTGACCACGCGATGGGTTTGGCGCAAGGTCGTGCGTCCGCCGCCACCGGAACAGCGAGGTCAGCATGAGCGCCTACACCACCCGCGACATCCGCAACGTGGCCCTGGCGGGCCACGCCGGCGCCGGCAAAACCACCTTGTTCGAAGCCCTGCTGCATGCCGGCGGCGCGTTGCAGACGGCAGGCACGATCGAGCGCGGCAGCACGGTGTCCGATTACGACGACCAGGAAAAGGAGCGCCAGCACTCCATCCATTCGAGCATTGCATCACTGGATGCGGCAGGCTGCCACGTCAACCTGATCGACACCGCCGGCTATGCCGATTTCCGTGGCGAGACGCTGTCGGCGCTGGCCGCGGTCGAGACCTGCGCGGTGGTGGTGAACGCCGCCAACGGCATCGAGCACGGCACCCGCCGGCTGATGCACTACGCGAAACAGCGCGGCCTCGCACGCTTGCTGGTGGTGAACCGCATCGACATGGAAGACGTCGACTGCGCCGCGCTGGTGGAATCGTTGCGGGACGAATTCGGCCACGAATGCCTGCCGGTGAACCTGCCGGCGGAGGGCGGCACGAAGGTGGTGGACTGTTTCTTTGCGCGCACCGGGATGAGCGACCTCGGCCCGGTGGCCGACGCCCACCAGCAAATCATCGACCAGGTGGTCGAAGTCAACGAGCGCCTGATGGGCAACTACCTCGAGGACGGGGAGGACAAGCTCCCGCCGGAAGACCTGCACTCGGCGTTCGAGCAATGCCTGCGCGAGGGGCACCTGGTGCCGATCTGTTTCACCTCCGCGCGCACCGGCGCGGGCATCGCGGAGCTGTTGCGGATCGCGCGGAAGTTGCTGCCGCATCCGGGCGAGGCCAACCCTCCCCCCTTCGTCAAGGGCACGGGCGCCGGTGCAAAACCCGTCGTGGCCAAACCCGATCCCGACGCGCACGTGATCGCCGACGTGTTCAAGATCATCAACGATCCGTTCGTCGGCAAGCTCGCGGTGTTCCGGGTGTGGCAGGGCACCGTGCGGAAGGACTCGCAACTGTTCATCGACGACGGCAAGAAGCCGTTCAAGGTCGGTCACCTTTTGCGCCTGCAGGGCAAGGACCACATCGAGATCGAGCAGGCCATCCCGGGCGATATCGCCGGGGTCGCCAAGGTCGAGGAAATCCACTTCGACGCGGTGCTGCACGACTCGCACGACGAGGACACGATCCGCCTGCAGCCACTCGCCTACCCGCTGTCGATGTTCGGGCTCGCGGTGGAACCGAAACACAAGGGCCAGGACCAGAAACTAGCGACCGCGCTGGCCAGGCTGGCCGAGGAGGATCCCTGCCTTGCGATCGAGCACAACAAGGAATTGAACGAGACCGTGGTGCGCGGACTGTCCGACCTGCACCTGAAGCTGACGCTGGCGCGGATGATGGACAAATACGGCGTCGAGGTGATCACCCACCCGCCGCGCATCGCCTACCGCGAAACCATCGGCGCGAAAGCCGAAGGCCACCACCGCCACAAGAAGCAGACCGGCGGCGCCGGCCAGTTCGGCGAAGTGTTCCTGCGCGTCGAGCCGCTGCCGCGCGGCGGCGGTTTCGAGTTCAGCGACGAGAGCAAGGGCGGCGTGATCCCCAACCAGTACATCCCGGCCATCGAGAAGGGCGTGCGCCAGGTGCTCGAACACGGCGCAGTCGCGGGCTACCCGATGCAGGACGTGCGGGTGGTGGTGTACGACGGCAAGTACCACCCGGTCGATTCCAAGGAAGTCGCGTTCGTGTCGGCCGGCAAGAAGGCCTTCCTCGATGCGGTGGCGAAGGCGCGACCGATCGTGCTGGAGCCCATCGTCAACCTCGACGTGAATGTCCCGGAGCAATACATGGGCGACGTCACCGGCGGCCTCGCCTCGAAGCGCGCGCGCATCAACGGCACCGATGCGCTGCGCGGTGGCGTGCTGGTGATCAAGGCACAGGCGCCGCTGGCCGAAGTGGTCGATTACCAGACCGAACTGCGCTCGCTCACCGGCGGCGAGGGCCGCTTCGCGATGGAGCTGTCGCACTACGACCCGGTGCCGGCGCCGATCCAGAAGCAGCTCACCGAGGCCTGGAAACCCAAGACCGAAGAAGACTGAACCTGCGTTGTCCCGCAGCACAAACCTGGGAGGAGAACCGCCATGACACTCGCTTCGCTGTGGTTGCCGATCATCCTGTCCGCCGTGTTCGTGTTCATCGCCAGCGCACTGGTCAACATGCTGTTGCGGTTCTGGCACGCGCCGGACTACCGCAGGTTTTCCAACGAAGACGAAATCCGCACCGCGATCCGCAACGGCAATCCCGCGGTGCCCGGCCAATACGCGTTGCCACACTGCACCCCGGAAGCGATGAAGGACCCGGCGATGCAGGAAAAGTTCACCCAGGGCCCGGTCGGCATGGTGTACCTGCGCCGCCCGGGCGCCATGAACATGGGCGGATCGCTGTTGCAGTGGCTCCTGTTCTGCGTGCTGGTGTCGCTGTTCTGCGCGTTCATCGCGATCGTGTTGCCACGCGGCGCCGATCGCCACGTGGTGTTCCACACCGTCGCGCTGGCCGCGCTGATGGGCCATGCCTTCGGCTGCCTCACCGACGGCATCTGGCGGGCATTCCCCTGGAAAACCGCCCTCAAGTACGCCCTGGACGGGCTCATCTACGCGATCATCACCGGCCTGACCTTCATGTGGCTGTGGCCCGCGGCGTGACAGCGGCCGCGGCCGTCATCGCCGTTTCGGCTTGAGCATCGTGCCGCTGCAGCGCTTCGCGCCGCAGCGGCAGGCCCAGATGCGTTTCAGCTTCGGCGTGTGCGGCACGTCCAGCACGATGCCGTAGTCGTAGGTGAGTTCCTCGCCGGCCTTGATCGCGCGCTTCGATTCGATCAGCACCTTGTCCTTCCTCGCGCCATCGACCTCCTGGATCCAGGCGCGGCAGTTGGGTGCGCAGGAATGGTTGATCCAGCGCGCACTGTTGCCGCCCACGTTGGCGTCCACGATGTACTTGTCGTTGAGCGTGAACAGGAAGGTGTGGCCGCTGTCGGCGCCATCCTCGTACAGGCGATCGGCCTCGGCGTGGGTCAGCAGGCGGCCCTTGTACTGGATCAGCGCGGTGCGGGCGGGGATATCGACAGCGGCATACACGCCGTTGCCGTGGATGGGCGAACGGCGCACGATCAAACGTCTGGTCATTTCGAATCTTTCACGGACAAACGCCTATGATGACGTGTCATGCGGTGATCAGACAATGGAGGTTGCCATGGCATTCAAGATCAAACGCGTCACGGAGCCGCTGACCAAGGCCGACGGCGCACGCATCCTCATCGACCGGCTGTGGCCGCGGGGCCAGTCCAAGGCGAAACTGCAACTGACCGCGTGGGTGCGCGACATCGCGCCCAGCACCGAACTGCGCAAGTGGTTCGGCCACGATCCCGCCAAGTGGGAGGAATTCCGCAAGCGCTACCGCGCCGAGCTGGACGCCAACCCCGAGGCGGTGGCCGAACTGCGCGGCCTGCTGAAGGAACATCCCAACGCGACCCTGCTGTTCATGGCCCACGACGAGAAGCACGCCAACGCGGTGGTGCTGGCCGAGTACCTGCGCGAACGTCGCAAGGCCGCCGCGTGAACCACACCGTGCGGCGCGCCCTGTCCTGGCTGTGCCTGGCGACGATCCCGGCGGTGGCACTGGCCGCGCCGGGGTTCACGCTGGACAGCCCTGCCCTGCACGCCGGCGCCAGCATGCCGCTGGCCAACGTCTATGGCGGATGCGGTGGCGGCAACCAGTCTCCGCGGTTGCACTGGCAGGACCCGCCCGCCGGCACGAAGAGCTACGCGGTGACGATGTACGACCCGGATGCAAGTGGCGGCTTCTGGCACTGGATCGCGTTCGACATCCCGATCGGCGCGCAAGGACTCAACGCCGGCGCCGGTACGCCGCACAGCGGCAACGCGCCCGGCGACACCGTGCAGCTCAAGAATGATTTTGGCAATGCAGGCTACTCCGGACCCTGCCCACCACCGGGCGCGCCGCACCATTACGTCATCACGGTGTACGCGCTGGAGGTCCCGGAACTCGGCCTGGCCGCGCACTTCAGCCGCAAGGATGCGCTGGCCGCGATCGAACGGCACGCGCTCGCCAGGGCTGCCCTCACCGTCACCTGGGGACATTGAATCCCGCCCGGCCGGGACGGTGACGCAGTTAAAATCATCGCGATTGTGCTTGCGGACACGACGATGCGACGACTCCAAAGGCTGGCCGCGTGCCTGACTGCGGCGGCCTGCCTCGCGGTCTCCGGAATCGCCGGCGCCGCGCCCGCGACGATTTTCGCGGCTGCCAGCCTGGAACCCGCGCTCGACCAGATGGCACACGCCGGCATCCTCGGCACGCCAGCGCCGCGCCTCGTCTATGCCGCGTCCTCCGCACTCGCACGCCAGATCGAGAACGGCGCGCCCGCCGACGTTTTCATCTCCGCCGACGAACGCTGGATGGATGCCGTCGCGGCCAGGGGCGCGATCGTCACGGCTTCACGCCAGGACCTGCTGGGCAACGCCCTGGTGTTGATTGCACCCGCCAATTCGCGCGCGACGCCCGATCTTGCGCACGGTGCGGCCCCGCTGCTGCGCGCACTGGGCCCGGACGGCCGGCTTGCGATCGCCCTGCCCGACTCGGTGCCGGCCGGCATCTACGCCAAACAGGCGCTCACGAGCCTGGGCCTGTGGCAGGCGCTGGCGCCGCGCCTGGCGATGGCCCGCGACGTGCGCGCCGCGTTGAACCTCGTCGTGCTGCGGCAGTGCCCGCTCGGCATCGTGTATCGTTCCGGCGCGGTGTCGGAACCGCGCGTCAGGATACTCGCCGCCTTTCCGCCCGACAGCCACAAGTCGATCATGTATCCGGTCGCGATCGTACAGGGCCGCGACAACGCCACGACGCGCGCGCTGCTCGCGGTGTTGCAGTCGCCAGGCGCAAGCAAGGTGTTTCGGCACTGGGGCTTCACGGTACTGCCGAAAGCAGGAAAGGCAGTCCGTGGCGAAACCGGGGGTCCCTTTTACCCCCTTCTCGGCACGCAGGAAGTCACGCCGCGCCCGCAGCGCGGCGACATGGATGCAGGGGAGTGACCACGATGCCGCAAGCAGCCACCCTCCTCCGCGCCACGCGCGCGTTCGCTTCGCTCTGCCCTTCACGAGCGACGGGGGAGGACGGCCGCCGCAAATGGACGTTTTGACCCACGCCGAAACCGTCGCGCTGGCCTTGAGCTTCAAGGTCTCGCTGGTCGGCGTGTTCGCGTCGCTGCCGGTCGCGATCGCCTGCGCCTGGCTGCTGGCGCGCACGCGTTTCTTCGGCAAGCCACTGTTCGAGGGCCTGCTGCTGTTGCCGCTGATCCTGCCGCCGGTAGTGACCGGCTACATCCTGTTGCTGGCGTTCGGCCACCACGGCGCGATCGGGCGCTGGCTCGATGCCGCGGGTCTTTCCATCGCGTTCCGCTGGACCGGCGCCGCGCTGGCCGCCGCGGTGATGGCATTTCCGTTGCTGGTCGTCGCGTTGCGCAACGCGTTCGAGTCGGTGGACCGCAAGCTGGAACACGCGGCCGCCACGCTCGGCGCGGGACCCTGGCGGATATTCTTCAGCATCACCCTGCCGCTGTCGCTGCGCGGGCTGGTCGCCGGCCTCGCACTGGCGTTCGCGCGCGCGTTCGGGGAATTCGGCGCGACCATCACCTTCGTCTCGTCGATCCCCGGCCAGACCCGCACGCTGCCGATCGCACTGTACGAACTGATCTCGACGCCCGGCGGCGAAGCCGGCGCGCTGCGACTGACGCTGGTGGCGGTGGCCGTGGCCTTGCTGGCGTCGCTGGTCGCGGCGCTGATGTTGTTGCGCGGCGGCACGCGCCGCAGCGAGGCGGAAGCGTGATCGAACTTTCCATCGCGCTCGAACGCGGCGAATTCTCGCTGGAACTCGCTGTCGCCTCGCCCGCGCGCGCGCTGGCCCTGTTCGGGCCGTCCGGCTGCGGCAAGACCTCGACCCTGCTCGCGATCGCGGGCTTGCTGCAACCCCGTCGCGGACGCATCGTGATCGACGGCCGCGTGCTCTTCGACAGCGCCACGGACGTGGACGTACCCACGGCGCGGCGCAACCTGGGCATGGTGTTCCAGGATGCGCGCCTGTTCCCGCACCTCGACGTGCGCGAAAACCTGCGCTACGGGATGGCGCGCAAGGCAACCGCCACGGTCTTCGACGACGTGGTGCAGCTGCTCGACCTGCCCGCGCTGCTGAAACGCAAACCCGGGCAACTGTCCGGCGGGCAGATCCGGCGTGTCGCGATCGGACGTGCGCTGTTGCGCCAGCCGCATGCGCTGTTGCTGGACGAACCGCTGGCAAACCTGCACCGCGAAGCGCGCGAAGAAGTGCTCGAACACCTGCGCGGCCTCAAACGCGGGCTCGCGCTCACCACCATCCTGGTGAGCCACCAGCCCGAGGAGGTGGTGGCGCTGGCCGACAGCGTCGCGCGCATCGAAGATGGCCGGCTGGTGGCGCTCGACGGGATCGGCGTATTCAGGGCATCCCTACGGCCACTCGACATGCCGGCCTCCCGCGCCACGGGTTAAAGTATCCTTCGATCAGCCTTGCCCATCGAGGAACCGTTCGATGACCGCACGTCCATCGAAAATCCTGCCACGCGCGTTGCTTGGCTGCGCTTTCGCGGGCGCAGCGCTGCTGCTTGCCGGCTGCACCGGCGTCGGCACCAAGCTGCAGCCGCCGACCGCCAGCATCCAGCAACTCACCGTCAACAGCGATGGCAGCTGGGCGGTGGTGGTGCGCTTCCAGAATTACAGTTACGACACCGGCATGCACGTGTACGCGATCGACGCGTCCCTGGACCTGGACGGCAAGCCGGCCGGCCATGTCGCGATCTCGCCCGCGCTCGACATCCCGGCCATGGACGCCGACATCGCCACCGCCACGTTCACGCCGGACACCACCGGCACAGCCGCGTTGGCCGCGGCCAAGCACAACGCGATCCAGTACGAATTGAAAGGCACGCTGTCGGTCGGCAAGGGCAGCAAGGGCAGCGCACAAGCGTTCCCGCTCGACGACAAGGGTTACATTTCACCGGTGCCGGGAGTTTCGAACATCTGGCGTTGACCCGAATGGATCGCGCGCAGGCGCGCTCCTACGCGGGCAACCTGCAGGAGCCTGCCCTGCACGCGACCGCCATACAAGGAGCCTGCATGACCACCCACTACACCGCCCCGCTCGCTGACATCCGCTTCGATCTTTTCGACCTGCTGGAAGTCGAAAAGCTGTTCGCGAAACTGCCCGGCTGCGAAGGGCTCAACCGCGAACTGATCGACGCGGTGCTGGAAGAAGCCGCGAAATTTTCGCAGGCCGTGCTCGCGCCGCTCAACGAAATCGGCGATCGCGAAGGCTGCACGTTCGACAAGGACTCCGGCGAGGTGCGCACCCCCACCGGTTTCAAACACGCCTATGCGCAATACGTCGAAGGCGGCTGGGCCGGCCTGACCGCGCCGGAAGAGTTCGGCGGGCAAGGCCTGCCGGAAACCATCGGCGCACCGGTCAAGGAAATGATCGACTCGGCCAACCTCGCCTGGGGTACCTATCCGCTGCTCTCGCACGGCGCCACCGAAGCCCTGCGCGTGCACGGCGAGGACTGGCAGAAGGAAGCCTTCCTCAAACCGATCGTCTCGGGCGCGTGGACCGGCACGATGTGCCTGACCGAACCGCACTGCGGTTCCGACCTCGGCCTTTTGAAAACCCGCGCCGAACCCAACCCCGACGGCAGCCACGCGATCAGCGGCACCAAGATCTTCATCACCGCGGGCGAGCACGACTTCACCGGCAACATCGTGCACCTGGTGCTGGCGCGCCTGCCTGACGCGCCCAGGGGCGTGAAGGGCATTTCCCTTTTCATCGTGCCCAAGTTCAAGGTCGGCAAGGACGGCAAGCCGGGCGAACGCAACACGCTGCGTTGCGGCGCGATCGAACACAAGATGGGCCTGAAAGGGTCGGCCACCTGCGTGATGAACTTCGACGGCGCGCAAGGCTGGCTGATCGGCGAGGCCAACAAGGGCCTGAATGCGATGTTCACCATGATGAACACCGCACGCCTCGCGGTTGGCTTGCAAGGCCTGGCGCTTTCCGAACGCGCGTACCAGAACGCGTTGTCCTACGCACGCGAACGCCTGCAGATGCGCGCGCTGTCGGGCGCGAAGTTCCCCGACAAGCCGGCCGATCCGCTGATCGTGCACGGCGACATCCGGCGCATGCTGCTGACCCAGAAGGCGCTGATCGAGGGCGGCCGTGCGCTGGGACTGTACGCGGCGACCCTGGTGGACATCCAGCACCGCTCGCAGGACGCGGATGAAGTGAAGCGCGTCGAAGCGCTGGTGTCGTTCCTGACCCCGATCGTCAAGGCATTGCTCACCGAGAACGCCAACGAATGCACCAGCCTCGCGCTGCAGATTTACGGTGGACACGGCTACATCGTCGAACAGGGCATGGAACAGTACGCGCGCGACGCGCGCATCACCACGATCTACGAGGGCACCACCGGCATCCAGGCGCTGGACCTGCTGGGACGCAAGGTCATCCAGCTGCGCGGCGCAGGCCTCGAGTTGTTCCTGCAGGGCCTCACTGCGTTCTGCGCAGAACATGCGAACGATCCGGCCGTCAAGGATTTCATTCCCGCACTCTCGGCGCTGGCGCAGGAATGGGCAGAAGCGACCCGGGCCATCGGCAAGCGCGCACTGTCGAACCCCGACGAAATCGGTGCAGCGTCGGTCGATTACCTGTTCTATTCCGGCTACGTCGCGCTGGCCTGGGCATGGGCGCGCAGCGTGGCCGCGGCGGATGCGTCGAGGCAATCCGACGACTTCAAGCAGGCCAAGCGCCTGACCGCGCGCTTCTATTTCGAGCGCGTCCTGCCGCGCACCCGCAGCCACCTTGCCGCGATGCAGGCCGGTGCCGACAGCGTGCTGGCGATGCCGGATGCGTTGTTCGGGGCCAATTGATCCCCGGACATCACGTACTCGACGTTCCGGTACATACTCGTCATTCCGGGGCGGCCGCAGGGTCGAACCCGAAAGCGGTTTCCCGGGTCATCAGAACCGACTCCAGGGGCTGCTCGCGGCAAGCCGGGGCAGCCCCGGAATGACGAATGAAAGGCCCCCGTTGTGCCGAAGCCACGCCGACCCTCTTTCAAGATCCGCCCCGCCACCTCCGAAGACGGGGATTTCATCCTTTCCTTGGCGCCACGTTTCGTTTCCTTCGACCTGCCCAAGGGCCGGCGCAAGCGCGATGCGCTCGCCGCGATCCGCGCCGACATCGAACGCGCCTTGCGCGAGGCCCCGCCCGGCGACCATTTTTTTATTGCCGAAGACGCGGACGGACAACGCAGCGGTTTCCTGCACCTGCAGGTGCAACGGGATTTCCTTTCGGGTGCGCGCGCGTGCCATGTCTCGGACCTCGCGGTCGCGGGGGGACACGACGGTCGCGGCCTGGGCCGCGCCATGCTGGAGCACACCGAGGCCTGGGCCAAAGACAATCGCTGCAAACTGATCAGCCTTGCGGTGTTCCCCGGCAACGCCCGCGCGCGCGCGTTGTACGAACGCGTCGGCTTCGCAACCGAGCTGCTGCGCATGACCAAACACATCGGGTAGCGCAGCAGCAGGAGAGCAAAAACCGCCCCGGGGGCCAGGCTGGTTCAACGCGACGGTCATGCGCTATTCCGATCCACAAATACATGATTTACAAAGACCATTCAGGCAATCGTGTGACTTGCTTCACACTTGGTGATAGGCTCACGATGCCTGCCGCGACCGGGCCCCGGGATTCCCCGGTTTCCTGCCCCGGCGAGCGTTCCCCGGACAAGATTCGGCAGGGGGCGTTGCGTGTCAGAGTCGTCGACCGATTCCGGTTTCACCTACCGCGCCTTCATCAGCTACAGCCATCGCGACAAGGCGTGGGCGGACTGGCTGCACCGGTCGATCGAGTCCTATCGCGTCCCCCCGCGACTCGTCGGTACCACGACGCTGCACGGCACCGTCCCGCGCCGATTGAATCCGGTCTTCCGCGACCGCGACGAATTGGCGACTGCCAGCGACCTTGACCGCGAGATAAAGACCGCGCTGGCGAGGTCGGAATGCCTGATCGTCATTTGCTCGCCGGCGGCGGCTGCCTCGCGCTGGGTGAACGAGGAGGTCATGACGTACAAGTCGCTGGGCCACAGCGGCCGTATCCGTTGCCTGATCGTCGCGGGTGAACCCTTCGTCAGTGACATCCCTGAACGCGCGGCCGAGGAATGCTTCTGCCCTGCGTTGCGTCTCAACGTGGACGCGAGCGGACAACCGACCCGCGACAAGGCCGAACCGATTGCCGCCGACGCGCGCCCGGACAAGGACGGCAAGGCCAACGCCAGGCTGAAACTCATCGCCGGCATGCTGGGCGTCGGCTACGACACGCTCAAGCAGCGCGAACAACATCGCAAGCTGCGGCGCCTGGCGATGGTCGCCACGCTGGCGCTGGCCGTCATGACCGTGACCATCGTGCTGGCGATCTTCGCGCTGGTTTCGCGCCACCACGCGGTGCTCGCCGAACGCCAGGCCGAGGTCTCCGAACGGGCCGCGGTGGTCGCGCGCGACGACGCCAAGCGCCGCCAGGTGCAAGCCGAGGACATCCTCGGCTTCATGCTCGGCGACCTGCGCAAGAAACTGTCAACGGTCGGACGCCTCGACCTGATGCGCTCGGTCGACGACAAGGCCACCGCCTATTTCGCCACCCTCAAGCCACGCGACCTCACTGACACTGCACTGGAGCAACAAGCGCGTTTGCTGATGGATATCGGCCAGGTGCGCCTCGCCAAGGGCGAGCTCGTCGAGTCGATGGCCGGTTTTCGCGAGGCACTCAGGCGCACCAGCGCCCTGTACGAGCGCGATCCGCAAAATGGGAACCGGCTGTTCGACAGGGCCCAGGCCGAGTACTGGGTCGGCTTCGCCGCCATGCAGCAAGGCGACAACGCCACCGCGGAGACCCTGTTCAAGAGCTACTACGCCAGCGCGGTGAAACTGGCCGCGATGGATCGCCACGAGTTCGCGTGGCAGAAGGAGGTAGCCTACGGGCTGCAGGCCGTTGCCGCCATGGACAAACGGATGGGGCGCACGGACCAGGCGGAACACAGCATGCATGAGCAGCTCGCGCTGTACCACGTCTGGCTCGAGCAACATCCCGGCGATCCGCAGCTCCTCTCCGAGGCCGCCAACGTTGTTTCCTGGCTGGGCAGCCTGGCACTCGAGCAAGGCCGGCTCGAGGCCGCCGAGAACTATTTCTCCGAGAACGTGCAGGACCTCAAGCAGAACATGGCCGCCGAACCGGGCAACGCCAACTGGAAGGAATACAGCGTCTATGCGTTGGGTTGGCTTGCCTATGCGCAAACGCAACGTGGTCACTTGGCGTCGGCTCGCGACAACCTCGCTGCGGCCATCGCGATCGCCGCAGCCCTGTATGCGCAGGATCCGGAAAACAACGACTGGCGCGTGGCACTGGCCCAACGCCGCCTCTCGCAGTCGGAGCTGGACGCCGCGGATGAGCCCCGCAAGGCAGCCCGGGAGGCCGCCGTGGCCGCAGCGCTGCTGGTCGCGGCCCACGCCAAGGATCCCGCCAGCCAGCGCGTGTTGACAAGCCTGGTGCATGCGCGCAACCAGCTTGCACTGCTGGCGCTGTCGCGCGGAGACACCAACGCTGCCGCCAGGAGCGCTGCAAACTCGCTCGCACTGCTCGAGCCGGCCTGGAAGGGCAAGCAGGATGAGGACTTGCGCCTGCAGTTCGCGCAGGCCCGGCTACTGCAAGGCGAGATCGCGCAGCGCAGGGGACAGGCCGGCGCGGCCAGCCGCGCATGGGACGAAGCGTACGAATTGCTGGTCGCCGATTCGAAGCAGAAGATCGCGTTCAACCACCTCGACCTCCTGGTGCGCGTATTGCTGTTGCTCGGGCGCGGAACCGAGGCGGCTCCTCACCTGCAGCGCCTGACCGCTGCCGGCTACGTGCCCTTGAGGCCATGGCCCGTCACACCGGATCCGCTCGCGCGCAACAAGCCGCCTGCCAGAGCCAGCATCGAATGATGTCGCAAAGCCGGCGGGTCGCGCACCCGCCTTATCCGGCCGGAACGGCCATCGCCAACTGGAGACAAGAACATGCCCAATCCCAACGGTGTTTCACTCGATGTCCGCAACTCCGCGTCGAGCGGTGATGGATGGACCGATACCACGGCCTCCAACGGCCAGACCTATAGCTACCGGTACACCGGCGGAGACCGGGACAGTAACAACGGCAAGGTGACCTGCACGATCGGCAACGGCAACGCCGCGATCACCCTTAGCTTGATCGCCGCCAGCCAGTATCAGATCGGCACGATCACCTTTACCGGCGACAACGCCAATGACCCCCAGCTCAGCACGCACGGCAACGCCACAGGAACGCGGGTGATCAATGACAAAAACACCTCGGCCATCAATGCGAACTACAAGGTCAACGTCATCGACACCGGCAACGGCAATGCCACCGTCCCCTGCGATCCCCCGATCATCAACAGGCAACCGTCCATCATGTGATCGCGTGTGGCACGGATGGCAGACAGACATCAAAAATCACGAATGACGAGGCAGAGCCATGCCGGAACCCGTGGCCCAGCGGGCGTTCACCTATCGCGCCTTCATCAGCTACAGCCACCGCGACAAGGCGTGGGCCGACTGGCTGCACCGTTCGCTTGAAACCTGGCGGGTGCCCTCGCGGCTGGTGCGCAAGCTGACCGCGCACGGCACGATCCCGCGCCGGTTGAACCCGGTCTTCCGTGACCGCGAGGAACTCGCCAGCGCCGCCGAACTCGGCCGCAAGGTCAACGAGGCGCTGGCGCAATCGGAAAACCTGGTCGTGATCTGCTCGCCGGCGTCGGCCACCTCGCGCTGGGTCAACGAGGAAGTACTGGCGTACAAACGCATGGGCCGCGCCGGCCGCATTTTCTGCCTGATCGTGGACGGCGAACCCAACGCCACGGCCCTGGCCGGGCGGGAGGTCGAGGAATGCTTCTGTCCGGCGTTGCGTTTCCAACTCGACACGAACGGACAACTGGCAACCGAGCGCGCCGAGCCCATCGCCGCCGATGCGCGCCCCGGCAAGGACGGCAAGCCCAACGCCAGGCTGAAACTGATCGCCGGCATGCTGGACGTCGGCTTCGATGCGCTGAAGCAGCGCGAGCAGCAGCGACGCATTCGCCGCATGACCGCGATTACCGCGCTCGCCATGTGCGTGATGGCGGTGACCATCGTGCTGGGAATCTTCGCGCTGGTTTCGCGTCACCGCGCCGTGATCGCGCAACACGAGGCCGTGGTCGCAAAGCAGGCCGCCGAACGCCGGCAGAAGCAGGCCGAGGATCTGGTCGATTTCATGCTGGGCGACCTCACCACCAAACTGCGCGCCCTCGACAGGCTTGACGTGCTGCGCGCGGTGGACGACAAGGCGATGGCGTACTTCAAGTCGTTGCCGCCCTCCGATGTCAATGACACCGAACTCGCACAACGCGCCAAGGCCCTGCAACGGATCGGCGAGGTGCACTTGGAACACAGCTTGCCGAAAGCAATGGACGCCTTCCGGCAAGCACTGCTTCTGAACCGGAAACTCGTCGACCAGTCACCAGGCGACCCGCTGCGCCAGAACGCCTTCGCCGAGAACCAGTTGTGGATCGGGTTCGCCTACTGGAACGAGGGCAAGTCCGGGCCCGCGGAAAAAGCCTTCAGGGAATCGGCCGCGGCGCTGGAACGCGCGACGGCGCTGGCACCCTCGAACAAC
The DNA here is from genome assembly GCA_036279975.1 of Rhodanobacteraceae bacterium. Lineage (GTDB taxonomy): Bacteria > Pseudomonadota > Gammaproteobacteria > Xanthomonadales > Rhodanobacteraceae > 66-474. The sequence continues at coordinate 39,580 of DASURP010000074.1, read as the reverse complement.
GACGTGCAGCACAACCTGGATGGCGCCTACAACAACCTGGGCCACGTGGCCCAGGCGCGCAAGGAACTTGACGCCGCCTCCCGCTACTACGCCAGGGACCTCGCGCTCTGCCAACGCATGGTGGCGGCACACCCGGATGATGTCCTATGGCGCAACGCCTTGGGTGACGCCCACGACAACCTTGCCACCGTTGCGTTGATGCGCGGCCACCTCGACCAGGCCATCGACGGTTATCTCGAGGAACAACACATACTTCGCGACGTCGTGGCCAAGCAGCCGCAAGACCGGCAGATGCGTCAGCAATTGCTGATTGGCGATGCGATCCTGGCGCGTACCCTCGCGCTTGCGGGGCAAACGCGGGCGGCGCGCAAGTTCATCGACGCGGCGCTCGGGATAGGCAAGGCGCAGATGGCATTCGACCCCAGCCACAAAGCCTGGAAGGAGACTTACTTCTATTCACGGCTGCTGGCCGCGCAACTGGTGTGGGCGCAAGGCGATCCCGCGCAGGCCGACCAATGGTTCAAGGTGTCGCTCGCGACACTGCAACAACTGGTGCACGCCGACCCAAGCCAGGCAAACTGGCGACGCGACCTCGCTGTTGCGCAACTGGCCAGCGCGCGCTTCGCCAAGGCACATGGCCAAGCGGATATCGCAAGGACACACGCGAGCGAAGCAGACGACACCGCGCGCAAGCTGCTTGCGGGCGGTGCGCCCAAGGCCAGCCTGGTCAGGATCGCGGCGGCCGCCGAACTGTTGTTGGGCCAACTCGCAGCTCGACGCGGCGACACGGCCACCGCAGACAAACTCCGGCGACAGGCGTTGACGCGGATGCAAGCGGCCGCACCGCACCCGGACGATCCGCGCGACATCGCGCTGCTGGCGGAAGCCCTGCTTGCAAACGACGACAAGGCCCAGGCGATGCCCTTGCTGGCACGCTTATCGGCAATCGGCTACCAGCCTCGGCCGTTCGTCGCACAAATGCGCGCGGACGACATCGACTACGTGCCGGACCCGGCGGTCGCCCGGCGCATCGCGCGAAGCCTCGATGCCACCGCGAACATCCGGAAAGTGGCGCAAACCCACGGCGGATGACGCGGATACAGCTTTCCTTTCACCAAACCCGAGGAGTAGTCAGATGGATGCCTTGCCCGAATACCTGAACCTGTGCGTCAGCGTTGCGCTGGATGTAGATGGAACGGTCACGTGCCGACCGAAACAACTGACCATTCCCACCGACGCGATCGCCACCATCACGTGGATCCGCACCTCGGGCAAGTTCCGTTTCAGGGCCTTCAAGTGGTGCCAGAACAACGGCTTCCTCACGCAAACACCCATCATCCATGACGGATGCGTCATTTCCGCCGTGCACAACACGGCGCCAGACAACCAGGGAACGTATTGCTACCGGCTGACCGTTGCGGCCGGCAACATTGAATACTCGACACCCGAATGTCCCCCGCATTTCACGTCCGAAGGCGGCGGCTCCGGCAACGGCCAGCCGAAGATCAAGAACCTCTGACACAGACTGCCGGGCGCCGTTGCGCGCGGGACAGGGCCGCATGGACGACCAGGGCAGCCCACAATCGGCCCCGGGAGAAGGGAGTTCGAATTCAATCCGGTCACGCGGGGTCAATCGATGACACCCTGCGCACGGCACCCCTGGCCGTGGCCATGCACAGCCACGGGGAGACAGGTAACCTTCGGAGCAGCCTGGTTAACCGGGGCAGGATTATCAGGCCCCAGCAACTAAGGAAAGTACGCGTGGCCGACATCGTCGCACCCCTGGTCATCGGCGTCACCAGCCACCGCAACCTCGTGGCCACGGAAGTCGCCGGGCTGCACGCCCGCGTGCGGGACTTTTTCGGCGGCCTGCAGCGCGACTTCCCGGGGCTGCCGTTGGTGGTGATCTCGCCGCTGGCCGAGGGCGGCGATCAGCTTGTCGCCGAGGAAGCGCTGGCGGTGGGGGCACGGCTCATCGCCCCGCTGCCGTTGCCGCGCGACCTGTATCTCCAGGACTTTGCGGATGCCGAAGCACGCGCGCGCTTCGACGCGCTGCGCGCACGCGCCGGGGTGATCGAGCTGCCCTTGCTGTCCGGCAGTACCCGCGAGTCGGTTGCCCTGCGCGGACCGGAACGCGATCGCCAATACACGCAGGCGGGCGTATTCACCGCAAGCCACAGCCATATCCTGCTCGCGTTGTGGGATGGGCGGCCGTCCGACCGCCTCGGTGGCACGGCGCAGATCGTGCGCTTCCACATGGACGGCATCCCGCCGGGCGCGTTCGATCGCCGCCGCACCCGCCGTGTCTCCCTGGACACCGGTGACGAAAGCCTGCTCTTCCACGTCGCCTGCTCGCGCGACCATGGCGCAGACGGCAGCTCGCCACCGCTGGCGCCGCTGCAGGCACTCGAGGCACGCTGGGTGACCGACCGTGGCGCGAGCGCGGCCGTCGACGGCATGCCGGCCGAATTCCGCGGCATGTTCGGACGCATGCAGCAGTTCAACGCCGACGCGGACAGGCACCGCGACGACATCGCCCAGGCAGCGCCTGCCGCCGCGGACGAGATGGCCAGTGCCGACTGCCAGCCCTCTGCCCCGGCACTGTTCGGGGCAGCGGACTGGCTTGCCATCCACTGCCAGAGGCAGCTGGTACAGGCGATGCGCGCGGTCTACACGCTCGCGGTCTTGATGGGCATCGCGTTCGTGTATTACTCGGATACGCCGAGCGGCCTGCCGGGCCAGGCCGAAACGATTTATGCGTTCGTCATGTTGTTCGCGGCGGGTGCGCTGCTCGCCTGGCTCGCCGGACGGCGCGAATGGCACCGCAAGTACATCGACTACCGCGCGCTGGCCGAAGGCTTGCGCGTGCAGGAGTACTGGCGCCGCGCGCAGGTTGGCGCGGGCGACGCGGGCGCGTTCGCGCACGACAGTTTCATGCAGAAGCAGGATGTGGAGCTGGGCTGGATCCGCCACGTGATGCGCACCGCCGCGCTCACAGCCACGTTTGCCACCGCGCGTGGCGAGATGGCGCAGGTAATCGCGGAGTGGATCGGCACGGCCGATGGAGACGGGCAACTCGGCTACTACGCGCACAAGGCCCGGCAGCGCCGCCGCACCCATCATCGCTACGAGGCGATCGCACGCATCCTGCTGGCGGGGGCGGTCGCGACCAGCCTGTTCCTGGCGCTGTTCAACCACTGGCTGGACACCGATACCGCCAACTGGCTGGTCGCACTGATGGGCGTGCTGGCGGTCGTCGCCGCGGTGCGCGAATCCTACGCATTCCACAAGGCGGACAAGGAGCTCATCAACCAGTACCAGTACATGGGCGCCATCTTCGCCAGCGCGCGCCGGCAGCTGGACGCCACGACAGACCCCGCGATGCAGCGCGCGATCCTGCGCGCGCTGGGCGACGCCGCGCTTGCCGAGCATGCCGAGTGGGCACTGCTGCACCGCCAGCGACCGCTGGAGGCCGGGAAGATGTGAGCGCCGCACGCGGCGGGGCTAACGCCCGTCCACGAAATTGTTCTATGCTGCGCCAATCATGGACTCGCACACAGCCAGCGCCATCGAACACCCCGCCTGCACGGTCGCGGACCTGCACACCACGCGCGTGCTGTCGCTCGATGCGGGCGGGCGCATCCTGGACTGGATCAGCTGGCAGGATGCCGCCTGCCTGTACGTGCGCGAAGCGGTGGCGTGGACGCTGGGTGATCCCTGCCTCACGCTGCATGGCGGCTACCGCCGCGATTCGGGCGACCAGAGCATCCTCAGGCTGCACCCGATCGTGGCCAGCCGCGGCCATTGCCACAACGGCGCGATCGATCCATCGCCGGCGCTCAGCAACGCCGCCCTGTTCGCGCGCGACCGCTACCTGTGCCTGTATTGCGGGCGTCGTTGCACGCGCGGCGAGTTGACCCGCGACCACGTGTTGCCGCTGTCGCGCGGTGGCCATGACAGCTGGGAAAACGTGGTCGCGGCCTGCCTCGCCTGCAACCTGAAGAAGGGTGGCCGTTCGCCGCAGCAGGCCGGGATGCCGCTGCTGGCCGTGCCCTACAAGCCGAGCTGGGTCGAGCACTTGATCCTGTCCAACCGCAACATCCTCGCCGACCAGATGGAATTCCTGGTCCACCACCTGCCGAGGCATCGCCGGCCGGCGGCGTGACGCGTCGTTTAATGCGGTCCAGCAACCCGTCAAGCCGGTCGAACGCCGGGGGTTTGGCGTGGCGCGCGCTTGGCCGGCGGCGCTGCGCACGCTATGCTGCGACGCAGCAGTTCCTGCTTCGTTGCCCGCCATGACGCCACCAGACCCGAGTTCCGCTGCGCCGGATCGCGACCCGCTGCGCGCCGAAAACGGCCAGCCGGCCGATCGGGAGAGTGTGCGCACGACCGGCAGCAGCGAGGCACTTCCGGTCGCGCCCGCGCTGGGCGCATCGCTTGAACAGGCGCGGATGCCGCTCAAGTCGGCGCTGGTCGACCACCGGATCCTCCTGATCGGTGGCCTCGCGATCATCCTCGGGGCGGTCGCAGCCGGCGTCGCGCAACTGTTGATGCTGCTGATCAACCTGATCACCGACCTTTGCTTCTACGGCCGCGTCTCCGACGTGCTCGGCCCGAACGTGCCCTACGACGGCCGGGTGCTGTCGCCGGCCGGCAATCATCTGGGTGCGCTGGTGATCGTGATGCCGGTGATCGGCGGCCTGCTGGCCGGCGCGATGGCGCGCTGGGGTTCGCGCGCAATCCAGGGCCACGGCATTCCCGAAGCGATGGAACGCATCCTCGAGCACGAGTCCAACATTCCCGCGCGCGTGACCTGGCTGAAACCGGTGTCGTCGGCATTCGCGATCGGCACCGGCGGCCCGTTCGGCGCCGAGGGTCCGATCATCTCGACCGGGGGCGCGCTGGGTTCGCTGATCGGCCAGTTCCTCAGCGTGACCGCGCAGGAACGCAAGGTACTGTTGGCGGCCGGCGCAGCGGCGGGCATGGCGGCGGTGTTCGGCGCGCCCATCGCTTCGGTGATGATGGCGGTCGAACTGCTGTTGTTCGAATTGCGCCCGCGCTCGTTGATCCCGGTGGCACTGGCATCCGGCATCGCGGTGGGGGTGCGCTACCTGACCTTCGGGGCGCACGCGGTATTCGCGATGCCCAACGTCGCCGAACCCGGCAGCTGGGCGCTGGGCGCCTACATGATACTGGGCCTGGTCGTGGGCTACGCCAGCGTGTGGGTGACGCGCGCGGTGTATGGCGTCGAGGAAATGTTCGCGAAGCTGCCCATCCACTGGATGTGGTGGCCTGCACTGGGCGCGGTCGTGGCCGGCGTGGTCGGCTGGGTTTCCCCGCATACCCTGGGCGTCGGCTACGACAACATCGACGCGCTGGTGTCGGGGGACTTTGCGAACTTCCACAATTTCGGGGCACTGGGACAGATCGACCCGACCGGGAAACTGGGCGTCACGCTGCTCATCGTCGCCGGTTTCGGATTCCTGAAATTCCTGTCGTGGGTGATCTCGCTGGGCAGCGGCACCTCGGGCGGGACGCTCGCACCGCTGTTCATGATCGGCGGATCGATGGGCGCCGTGATCGGCATCGGCATCGACCATCTGTGGCCGTGGTTCCACATCGATCCGCGCATCGCCGCGCTGGTCGGGATGGGCGCCATCTTCGCAGGCTCGGCGCGCGCGCTGCTCACCGCCATCGTGTTCTGCTTCGAGACTACCCGCCAGCCCGCGGCATTCCTGCCGTTGCTGGGCGGCTGCACCGCCGCGTACCTGATCTCGGCACTGACGATGCGCAACACGATCATGACCGAGAAGATCGAGCGCCGCGGCGTCAAGGTTCCCAGCGAGTACGCCGCCGACGACCTCGAACAGGTGCCGGTCGGCCACGCCTGTACCCGCGACGTGCGTTCGCTGAAGACCTCCGACGAACTGGGGGACGTGCGGCGCTGGCTGCAATCAGGCCGCGAACGCGCCCAGCACCAGGGTTATCCGGTACTGGACGACGCCGGCCGGGTGCGCGGCGTGATCACCCGCCGCGAACTGCAGGATCCCGATCGCCCCGGCCTCACCCGCATCGGCGACATGCTCAAGCGCGGACCGATCGTGGTATTCGAGGACCACAACTTGCGCGACGCCGCCGACCTGATGGTGGCCGAGAACGTCGGCCGCCTGATCGTGGTGGAACGCCACAACCCCACGCACATGGTCGGCATGCTGACCCGCAGCGACGTACTGGCGGCGAACGCCAAACGCATCCACGAGATGCGCGACGTCACCCGCGAGATCCGCATCCGCAGGACGCTGCGGCGGTTCGGCCGGCGCGCCCAAACGACCGACAAGACCACGGCTTCGTGAATGGACGCGATCCCCCTTCCGCAGGAAGGGGGTCGCTGCGTCTGCCCAAGGGGCAGGCGCAGCGGGGGCGCCTTCGCATCGCGCCACGCGCTGCGCGACAATATGCAGATGATCGACAGCGCCCGCTATCCCCTGCTCGCCCGCATGGATTCGCCGGACGATCTCAAGCACATTCCGGAGGCGGAATTGCCGCAGCTCGCCGATGAACTGCGCGCGTACCTGATCGAATCGGTCGCCAGCGTCGGCGGCCATTTCGGCGCGGGGCTCGGTGTGGTCGAACTCACCGTGGCGCTGCATTACCTGTACGACACCCCGCGCGACCGCATTGTGTGGGACGTGGGCCATCAGGGCTATCCGCACAAGATCCTGACCGGGCGCCGCGACGCCATCACCACCATCAAGAAGAAGGACGGGCTTGCGCCGTTCCTGAAGCGCGGGGAAAGCGAATACGACGCCTTCGGCGTCGGCCACGCATCGACTTCGATCTCGGCCGCGCTGGGCATGGCGATCGCACTGCAACGCCGCGGCGACACCCGCAAGGTGGTCGCGGTGATCGGCGACGGCGCGATCACCGGCGGCATGGCCTACGAGGCGCTCAACCACGCCGGCGGCGTCGCCCCCGACATGCTGGTGGTGCTGAACGACAACGGCATGTCGATCAGCGAAAACGTGGGCGGGCTTGACCGCACCCTGGCGCGCCTGCGCGCGGGCGAGGCCGGTGAATCGGGACCGCACCCGGAGGCGCTGTTCGAGGAACTGGGCTTCGCCTATTCCGGGCCGGTCGATGGCCACGACCTGCCGGAACTGCTCGCGACGCTGCGCGCGGTGAAAGGCCGGCGCGGCCCGCAACTGCTGCACGTGGTCACCACCAAGGGCAAGGGTTACGCACCCGCCGAGCAGGCGCAGGTCGAATACCACGCGGTCGGGAAATTCGACCCGACGCGCGGCGTCGCGCACGCGCCGCCCAACGCCGCGACCTACAGCGAGGTGTTCGGCGACTGGTTGTGCGACATGGCGAAGGCCGACGCGCAGCTGGTCGCGATCACGCCCGCGATGCGCGAAGGCTCGGGGCTGGTGCGCTTCTCGCGCGAATTCCCGGATCGTTGTCTCGACGTCGCGATCGCCGAACAGCACGCCGTCACGCTGGCCGCCGGGCTCGCCTGCGAAGGCATGAAACCCGTGGTCGCGATCTATTCGACCTTCCTGCAGCGTGCCTACGACCAGTTGATCCACGACGTCGCGCTGCAGGACCTCGACGTCACCTTCGCGCTCGACCGCGCCGGCGTGGTCGGTCCCGATGGCCCGACCCACGCGGGCAGCTTCGACCTCACCTACCTGCGCTGCATCCCGAACCTGCTGGTGATGGCGCCCGCCGACGAGAACGAATGCCGGCGACTGCTGACGACGGGATTCCGCCACCCCGGCCCCGCCGCGATCCGCTATCCGCGCGGCGGCGGTCCCGGTGCGGCGATCGAACCCGGGCTCGCAGGGTTGCCGATCGGCAAGGCCGAGCTGCGCCGGCACGGGCAAGGCATCGCCCTGCTCGCATTCGGCTGCACGCTCGCACCGGCGGAAACGGTGGGTGCGGAACTGGGTGCAACCGTCGTCAACATGCGCTTCATCAAGCCGCTGGACGATTCGCTGGTCCTCGAACTCGCGCGCACGCATGCAGCGCTGGTGACGCTGGAAGACAACGTCGTCGCCGGCGGTGCGGGCTCGGCCGTTGCCGAACTGCTTGCGGCGCGCGGCGTCGGGATCCCGCTGCTGCAACTCGGCCTGCCCGACCGCTTCCTGGAGCACGCCACGCGCGAACAATTGCTGGCCGAGGCCGGATTGGATGCCGATGGCATCCGGCGCGCGATCCGGTCACGCTTTCCGCAACTGGCGACGACGCATCCGTCGTTGCGCAACGCCATTTGACCGACGAGCGGTTTTGTTCGCTGCGCGAGCGCGTGACGCTTTCGTTTTGGTTTCGCTCGCCTCCGCGGCGAGCGAAACCCATACGAAAAACTGCCGTGTTTGCGAGAAAAGCCGGATCCCGGCTTCCGCCGGGATGACGAGTCTGGTGCCGCGACCGCACCCGGTGGCCGCCGCCTGTCAATCGTGGGCGGACGCCTTCGCGGGTGCCACGGCCGGCGCATCCGGTCCCGTCCACTGCTTGATCCACGCCAGCACGGTCTCGTGCCACATCACGCTGTTCTGCGGCTTCAGCACCAGGTGATTCTCGTCCGGGAAGTTCAGGAACTCGCTGGGGATGCCCTGCCGCTGCAACGCGGTGAAGGCGCCGAGGCCCTGCGAAATCGGGATGCGGTAGTCGCGGCTGTCGTGGACCACCAGCATCGGCACGCGCCAGTCCTTGACGTGGTTCAACGGATTGAACTTCTCGTAGTTCTCCGGATGCTCGTATTGCGTGCCACCGTTTTCGTGTTCCTCGAACCACAGCTCGTCGGTGGCGTAATACATCATGCGCGCATCGAATACGCCGTCGTGGTCGACGAAGCACTTCCACGGCTGGTTCCACACGCCGGCCATCCAGTACACCATGTAGCCGCCGTAGCTCGCACCCAGCGCGCAGGCGTCGTTGCCGTCGAGGTACGGGAACTGCTGCAGCGCCGCGGTCCAACCCTTCTGCAAGTCCTCCAGCGGGCGATCGCCCCAGTGCTGGCTGATCGCATCGGTGAAGGCCTGACCGTAGCCCACCGAACCGTGGAAGTTGATCGCGACCACCGCGAACCCCGCGCCGGCGTAGGCCTGCGGATTCCAGCGGTAGTGGAATTCATCGGGCCACGCGCCCTGCGGGCCGCCGTGGACCAGGAAGGCCACCGGATACTTCTGGCCGGGCTTTGCGCCCACCGGCGGCATCACGTAGCCGTGCACGGTGTCACCGTTCCAACCCTTGAAAGAAAACCACGTTGCCCTGGAGAACTCGATGTTGGCGAGCGCCTTCGCGTTGAAGTGCGTGACCTGGGTGAGGCCGGCGCCTGCCGGGGTCAGCGTGTACAGGTCGGTGGGATGGCGGAAATCCTGGCGCGCGGCGACCACGCGGCCACCCGCAACGTCGAAGCCCAGCACGCTGCCGTCGCCCAGGAGCTTCGTCGGCTTGCCGGTGGCAATGTCGACGGCATACAGCGCGACATTGCCCTCGTCGGCGACCGTGGTGTACAGCGTCTTGCCGTCGGCCGACAGTTCGGGCGGTCCGGCCGAGCGGTCCCAGCCCGGGTCGATTTCGCGCGTCGCGCCGGTCGCAAGGTCCAGCGCCATGATCCCGAAGCGGTCCGCCTCGAAGCCCGGCGTCTTCATCGCGAGGTAATACAGCGTCTTGCCATCGTGCGAGGGCAGCGGAAACGCATCCCACGCCTGGTTGGCGGCAGTCAGGTTCCGCGGCGGCGCGGAGCCGTCGGCCGGCACCGAATAGACGTCGAAATTGGTGGACCATGGTTCGGTCTTGCCGGCGATGCGCACGTCGAAGTACACCGTCCTGCCGTCCGGCGAGAACGCGTACTCGGCGTTGCTGCCATCAGGCTTGCTGGGCACGTCGCCATCGATGCCTGGCGTGAGCGGGATTGGCCTGGAAGAGCCATCCAGCGGCATCACGAACAACTGACCGCGGCGATGGTCGGACCAGGTGTCCCAATGTCGCACGAACAGGCGGTGGTACAGGCGTCCGGTGGCCTTGTCCTTCTTCTGCGCGTCCAGCTTCTCGCGCGTGCACTCCAGCGTCGTGCAATCCTCGAACATCTGCACCGAAAACAGCAGCGACTTGCCGTCCGGCGAGAGCTTGAAGTTGTCCACGTCCAGCGGCAGGTGCGTCACTTGCACGGGTGCACCGCCCGCTGCCAGCGCCGACCACAGTTGGGTCGAATCCTTGTCGGTCGCGAGGAAATACACGGTCTTGCCGTCCGGCGAAAACGCGGGACTGTTGGCGTTCAACTCCAGGCCGGTGACGCGCCGCGCTTCGGCGCCCTGTTGCACAAGGTCGAGCAGCCAGATGCTGGTGACGCCCTTGTTGTCGTCCCAGTCGGTGCTGCGCACGGCGAAGGCGACCGCGTCGCCGCTGGGAGAGAGGTGCGGATCGGACACCCGCTCCATCATCGCCAGATCGTGTGCGTTGAAGGGATGTTGCACGGCCATGGCGGCTCCCGAAGCGGTGGCCAGCGCGAGCGCGCAGGCGGCGAGGCGAAGGTTCATGGCGCTCCCCGGGAGTCGTCGAAATCGTCACGTTAGCGCGCGTGGGCACGGCCCACAAGCGCAAAAGAGCGGGGCGCGACCTGCGCCGCGCCCCGTCATCGGAAAACCTTCACGCCTGCGTCAGGCTGCGCCGACGCGGAACTGCGCCTGTTCGGTCGAGCCTTCCAGTGCCGACAGCGACGAGCGGCCGCCTGCGATCACCTGGTTGACCGCATCGAAGTAGCCCGCGCCGACCTCGCGTTGGTGGCGCGCGGCGGTATAGCCGGCGCGCTCGGCCGCGAACTCGGCTTCCTGCAGTTCCACGTAGGCCGCCATCTGGCGTTCCCTGTAATCGCGCGCCAACTGGAACATCGAATGATTGAGCGCGTGGAAGCCGGCCAGCGTGATGAACTGGAACTTGTAGCCCATCCCCGCCAATTGCTGCTGGAAGCCCGCGATGGCGGCCTCGTCGAGGTTCTGCTTCCAGTTGAAACTCGGCGAGCAGTTGTAGGCCAGCAGCTTGCCGGGGAATTGCGCGTGCACGGCTTCGGCGAAGCGACGCGCCTGCGCCAGGTCGGGCCTGGACGTTTCGCACCACACGAGGTCCGCGTACGGCGCGTAGGCCACGCCGCGCGCGATGGCCTGCTCGATGCCGGGCCGGGTATGGAAGAAACCTTCGACGGTGCGCTCGCCGGTGCAGAACCCGCGATCGCGCGGATCGATGTCGGAGGTCAGCAGGCCCGCGCCCATCGCGTCGGTGCGCGCGACGATCAAGGTCGGCACCCCGGCCACGTCGGCCGCGAGCCGCGCGGCCACCAGCTTGCGGATCGCCTCGGAGGTCGGCACCAGCACCTTGCCGCCCATGTGCCCGCATTTCTTCGCGCTGGCCAGCTGGTCCTCGAAGTGCACCGCGGCGGCGCCGGCCTCGATCATGTGCTTCATCAATTCGTAGGCGTTGAGCACGCCGCCGAAACCGGCCTCGGCGTCGGCCACGATCGGCGCCATCCAGTCGATGTCGTCGTTGCCCTCGGCGTGCTGGATCTGGTCGGCGCGCAGGAGCGCATTGTTGATCCGGCGCACCACCTCGGGCACCGCGTCGACCGGATACAGCGACTGGTCGGGGTACATCGTGCTGGCGGTGTTGGCATCGGCCGCCACCTGCCAGCCGGAAAGATAGATCGCCTTCAGCCCCGCCTTCACCTGCTGCACCGCCTGGTTGCCCGTGAGCGCGCCCAGGGCGTTGATGAAAGGCTCGTGCTGCAGGTCGCGCCACAGGCGTTCGGCGCCGCGCCGCGCCAGCGAGTGCTCGATGTGCACGTTGCCGCGCAGGCGCACCACGTCGGCTGCGGCGTATTCGCGGGTGACGCCGCGCCAGCGCGCGTGGTTGTTCCAGTCCAGTTCGATCTGCTCGGCGGCGGCAAGCTGGGTCTTCATGTCGGGCTCCGTGGTGGGATGCGGGTGGACGTCAAGGCAACCGGGTGTAGGCCGGCAAGGTCAGGAAATCGGCGAGGCGGTCGTCGTGCACGAGTCGCTCGAACAAGCGCGCCGCCGCCCCGGTCCGGACAGCGCCGGGCAGGTTGCTCGCGGCCAGTGCGTGGGCGTGCGCGGCCAGCGCCTGTTCGAAGCGTGCGTACGTGATCGGCGTGCCGTCGTCGAAGGCAAGCTCGTCCACGTGGTGCAGCCATTGCCACAACTGCGTGCGCGCGATTTCGGCGGTCGCGGCGTCTTCCATCAGGTGGTGGATGGGCACGCAACCGAGGCCGTCCAGCCATGCGGCCAGGTAGCGCAGCGCCACCTCGACGTTGTTGTCGAAACCCGCCTGGGTGATCGTGCCGCCACACGGTGACAGCAACGCGTCGCGGGTCACGTGCACGTCGTCGCGCGCGACGTGCAGCTGGTTCGGCGTCGGCATGCGCGCGTCGAATACCTCGCGCGCAACCGGTACCAGCGCCGGGTGCGCGACCCAGGTGCCGTCGTGGCCATCGGTTGCCTCGCGCAACTTGTCGGCGCGCACCTTGGCCAGCGCGGCTTCGTTGGCCGCGGGGTCGCCCTTGATCGGAATTTGCGCGGCCATCCCGCCCATCGCGAAGGCGCCGCGGCGGTGGCAGGTCTTGACCAGGTACTGCGAGTAGTTGCGCAGGAACGGCACGGTCATCGTCACCTGCCCGCGGTCGGGCAGGGTGCGGTCCGGATGCGCGCGCAGGGTTTTCAGGTACGAGAAGATGTAATCCCAGCGTCCGCAATTGAGGCCGACCGCGCGGCGGCGCAGCGCATGCAGGATCTCGTCCATCTGGAATGCCGCCGGCAGGGTTTCGATCAGCACCGTGACCCGGAACGTGCCGACCGGCAGGTGCAGCGCGCGTTCGGTGTGTTCCATCACCCCGTCCCACAGCGCGGCCTCTTCCATCGACTGCAGTTTGGGCAGGTAGAAATACGGACCCAGGCCGCGCCTGGCGAGGTCACGCGCGTTGTGGAAAGCAAACAATGCGAAATCGAACAGCGATCCCGAGACGGGTTCGCCATCGACCAGCACGTGGTCCTCGGGCAGGTGCCAGCCACGCGGACGCACCATCAGCACCGCGGCCCGCGGCTTGAGCCGGTAGCCGCGTCCGTCCGGCGCGTGGTATTCGATGCGCCCCGCCACCGCATCGCGCAGGTTCACCTGCCCGTCCAGCAGGTTGTCCCAGGTCGGCGTGGTGGAATCCTCGAAATCGGCCATGAACACATTGGCGCCCGAGTTCATGGCGTTGATCACCATCTTGCGGTCCGTGGGCCCGGTGATCTCCACGCGGCGATCGGCAAGCGCCGCGGGAATCGGCGCGACCGTCCACCTGCCCTGGCGGATGTCCTGGGTGTCGGTACGGAAATCCGGAAGCTCCCCCGCGTCGTAGCGCGCCTGCAAACTGTCGCGTTCAGCCAGCAACGCCTGCCGGCGCGGCTCGAACTCGCGATGCAGCGCGGCCAGCAGGTCCAGCGCCTGCCCGCCCAGGATCGCCCGATGCCGTAAACCCGGAGCACCCGTAATCTCCACCCCGGCCCCCTCCCACAGCGCTTCCATCGGTACGGCCATGACGTGGTCCTCTTGGTCTGTCGCGGTCCATCGAAGCTAGGCCGTGAACCATGATTTGACAAAACAAAGCTTTCAATCACATACTTTGACTTACATAAATCATATGGCAACATATTGAGACAGAAGGGATTCACATGCGTGCAGCCACCCCCAAACCCGCCACAAAGCGCAAGTCACGCGCCAGCAAGTCCGCCACGCGCTCCGGCGCCGGCACCCGCTTCTACTACAAGGGCAACCGTTACAAGCAGCTGCGCGCGTTCGTCGCCATCGCCAAGCTCGGCACCCTGGCGCGCGCAGCGGAATCGCTGTTCCTGTCGGCGCCTTCGATCAGCCTGCAACTGCAGGCACTGGAGCGGGAACTCGGGACACGCCTGGTGGAACGCGGAAGGCGCCGCGTCATCCTGACCCCCGCGGGCCAGGCGCTGTTCGAGCAGGCGCGGCCACTGGTCGAAGGACTGGACAGCCTCGACGCACAGTTCCACAGCGCCATCGAAGGCCTCGGCGCGGGCGAGCTCACCATTGCCGCCGGCGCATCCACCATCCAGTACCTGCTGCCGCCGCTGGTCGCGGGTTACCGCGAAAGCTTCCCGGGCGTGCGCCTGCAGCTTGCCAACGTGACCGGCAAGGACGGCCTCGCGATGCTGCGCTCCAACCAGGCCGACTTCGCGGTGGGCTCGATGCTGGACGTGCCGCACGACATCACCTACCAGCCGTTCCGCCGCTACGACCCGATGCTGATCCTGCCGATCGGGCACCCACTCGCGGACAAGCCCGACCTGCGCCTCGCCGACCTCTCGCCGTTCGGCCTGATCCTGCCGCCGCACCGGCTGACGACCTACCGGCTGGTGGACCTGGTCTTCCAGCAGCGCAAGGTGCCCTACACCGTCGCGATCGAAGTCGGCGGCTGGGAAGTGATCAAGCAATACGTCGCGATGGGGCTGGGCATTTCCATCGTCACCGGCATCTGCCTCGGCGAGGCTGACGGCAAGCGGCTGGTTGCTCGCAACATGCGCGCTTGGTTCCCGCAGCGCAGCTACGGGGTGGTGGTGCGCAAGGGCAAGTACCTGTCATCGGAAGCGCGCGGCTTCATCGACCAGATCAAGCCGGGCCTGCTGGCCCACCGCGAGCACGACGAACCCGGGCACTCCGAACGCTGATTCGCGGCGGTGCGCAGCGCGTGGATGGCAATCCGTCCCTGCGTGCGCACCACGCTCGTTTCAGCGCATCGACCCGCTTTCATCCGCGCCGACCGCGGGCGGCGCGGCCGTCGGTATGCCTGCCACGCCTTGCCGCCGGTCGCGCTCCAGCGCGGCGCGCGCCAGCAGCATCAGGGAGATCGGCGTGGTGATGCTGACGCATACGCCGACCAGGATGACGTGCAGCGCAGGCCGGCCTTCGCCCGCCCAGAAGAATACGATGGTTCCGGCCAGCACCAGGTACATGCCGAGCGTGGTGCCGAGGGTCGGTGCGTGCACGCGGCGGTAGAACGTGGCGAGGCGCAGCAGGCCCGCCGAACCGATGCACGCCAGCAGCGCGCCGGCGAACACCAGCACCCCGATCGTCAGCGCGGCCCAGCCCGGCACCGCCGTGAGCGCGCTCATTCGATCACCTCGCCGCGCAACAGGAACTTGGAGAACGCCGCGGTGGCCGCGAAGCCGAGCAGCGCGATGATCAGGCCGGCCTCGACGTACAGGAGACTGCCGGTGCGGATGCCGATGGTGAGCAACAGCAGCATGCCGTCGATGTACAACGCGTCCAGCGCCAGCACCCGGTCCTGCGCGCGCGGGCCGCGCACCATGCGGACGATGGCCATGCCCATGCCCAGCAACAGCAGGAACTGGGCGGCGAGAATGGCGGCGGCTGCGAGGCTGGCGGTCATTGGAAAACCCTGAGCAGCGGCTGCTCGTAGCGGCGCTTGATGTGGTCGATCCAGGCGGCTTCATCGATGACATCGAGCACGTGGATCAGCAGCACCCGGCGCCCGGAATCGTGGCTGACCCAGATCGTGCCCGGGGTCGCGGTGATGATGCAGGCCAGCAGCGCCAATGCATACGGGTTGTTGGTCTCCAGCGGTACCGCGATGAACCCGGAGGTGAAGTGCGGCCGCGGCGAGACGATGATCTTCGCCACCGCGATGTTGGAGCGCACGATGTCGCCGAACACCCGCACCAGCAGCATGAACAAGGCCCCCAGGCTGCGCACGCGCACCCTTGGCAGGTGCAGCTTGCCGAGCGCCCAGGACAGCACGAGTGCCAGCACGATCCCGAGCACGATCGTCGGCACGGCGAAGCTTTGCTGCAACAACAGCCAGGCCGCCAGCAGCCACAGCGCGAACCACGGGTGCGGCAGCCAGCGCTTCATGGCCGGGTCTCCGTGGCCTGGCCCATCACCGCGTGGATGTAATGCCCGGGCGCGTGGATCTGGCGCGCGGTGGCCGACAGGTAATTCCATGGCGCCGCGACGATGAAGGTGAGCACGAGGCAGATGCCCAGCAGCGATACAACGGAAATCGTTTCACCCGGCTCGACGCGCGGGAATTCCCATTCCGCGTCGGCCCAGAAAATCTGGATGCCGGCACGCACCATCGCGATCGCCGTGCACAGCCCTGCCGCGATCGTGAGCGCGAACAGCACCGTGGCGCCCCTGCCGTGCCCCAGCATCGGCGCCAGCAAGGCGAATTTCGCGATGAACCCCGAAAGCGGCGGCAACCCCGCCAGCAGCAACCCGCAGGCCAGGAAACACGCAGCGAGGATCACCACCGGCGCCGGACTCGTCACCCGCCGTTCGTCCTCGGCGGCAAACAAGGCATCGACGGCGGGATCGTACGACTCCAGTTGGGCGGCGCCTGCCGGCGCCTCGCGCGGCACGACCAGCCCGGCCAGCAGGAAGAATGCGGCGATCCCGAGCACCGAAACCACGAGGTACGCCAGCGCGCCCGCGGTCACCGCCGGGATGTGCAGCGCGATCGCGCCCAGCAGCGTGCCCGAAGACACCAGCACGCAATACGCCGCGAGCTTGCCGAGCTCGCGCGCGCCCAGCATCCCGATGCTGCCCACCGCCAGCGTGATGATCCCGAGCCACAGCAGCCACTCGCTGCCGAAATGCATCGACGCCGCGCCGGCATCGGCGCCGAACAGCAGCAGGCTGAGGCGCAGGATCACGTAGATGCCGAGCTTGGTCATCGCCGCGAACAGCGCCGCGACCGGCGGGATCGCGGCCGAGTACGTGCGCGGCAGCCAGAAGCCCACCGGCCAGACCGCCGCCTTGACCAGGAAGGCCAGTCCCAGCAACGCCGCGCCCGCGTGCATCAACGCGCGCGGCGTGCCGGTGAGGTCGGGAACCAGGTGCGCCAGCACCGCCATGTTCAGGGTGCCGGTGACGCCGAAGATCAGGCCGACGCCGACCAGGAACAGCATCGAGGCGGTCAAATTGATCGCGATGTAGTGCAGCCCGGCGCCAACCCGGCGCGCGCCGGAGCCGTGCAGCGCCAAGCCGTAGGACGCGGCCAGCAGCACTTCGAAAAACACGAACAGGTTGAACAGGTCGCCGGTCAGGAACGCGCCGTTGTAGCCCACCAGCAGCAATTGCACGAGCGGCTGGAAGTGCGGACCCATGCGCTGCCAGCGGCCGAGCGCATACGGCAGCACCATGAGCGCCAGCACTGCCGTGAGCAGCAACATCAGCGCCGTCAATCGGTCGACCACCAGCACGATCGCGAAGCGTGCGGGCCACGCGCCGACGTTATAGACCAGCGCCGCGCCTTCGCTGCGCGAGGCCGACATCATCAGCATCGCCGCGACGGCCACCAGCGCGAGGCATGACAGGAAACTCAGGCCCGTGCGGAGGCCCCGCAAGCGTATGCCGAGCAGCAGCTGGACGGCAGCCACCGCGAGCGGAACCAGGATCGGTGCGATTGCGAGCGCGCCGTTCATGGCGTGCCGTCCTGGCCGTCGACGTGGTCGTTGCCGGCAAGCCCGCGCGACGTCAGCAGCACCACCAGGAACAGCGCCGTGGTGGCGAAGCCGATCACGATTGCCGTCAGCACCAGCGCCTGCGGCAGCGGGTCGGCATAGCGCGAAGGATCGGCGGCGGCACCGAGCACCGGATCGGCGCCGACCCGCAGGCCGCCGACCGAGAAGATGAAAAGATTCACCGCATAGGAAATCAGCGTCAGGCCGATGATCACCTGGAACGTGCGCGGACGCAGCAGCAGCCACACGCCCGAACCCGCGAGGGCGCCGATCGCGATCGCGAGTACGGCTTCCATCAGGAACCCGCCTCGTCGGCGTCGCGCGGCGCATCGGGTGCGGGCATCACGCGCCGCAACGACTGGTGTGCCAGCACCACCAGCATCAGCACGCTGGCGCCCGACACCACCGCGAACACGCCTAGGTCGAACAGCAGCGCGCTGTTCAACGGAACGTTGCCCAGCACCGGCACCGTCCAGTGTCCGTGGTACGAGGTGAGGAACGGTTTGCCCAGCGCCACCGCGGCCAGGCCGGTGGCGATCGCCAGCAGCAGGCCCGCACCGATCCAGCGCACCGGCGCGATCTTCAGCCGGGCCTCCACCCAGCGCGCGCCGGCGGCCATGTACAACACGACCAGCGTCATCGTCACGGTGATCCCGGCGACGAAGCCGCCACCCGGCAAGTCGTGTCCGCGCAGGAACAGGTGCAGCGCGAACAGCGCGATCAGCGGCGCCGCCATCAGGATCAGCAATGCCGGGATCGCCAGTTGATCGGCCAACGCGTGTTTGTCTTGCGCCGGCGCGACATCGCCCCGCTGCCGCGCCGATCCGATGCTCTCGGCCGCCGGACGAAACCGCCACAGCAGCGCGAACACCGCCAGCGCCACGATCGCGAGGACGGTGATTTCGCCGAGCGTATCCAGCGCGCGGAAGTCCACCAGGATCACGTTGACCACGTTGCGCCCGCCGCCGCCCGGCAGCGCCTGTTCGAGGAAGAAACGCGACGCCGAATCGGCGACCAGGTGGTTCATCACCGCGTACGCGAGGCTGGCGAGACCCACCCCGACGCCGAGCGCAATGACGGCGTCGCGGATGTGGCGAAAACGTGCGGCGCGACTCCGCGGCGCCAGTCCCCGGATGCGCTTGGGCAGCCAGCGCAATCCCAGCAGCAGCAGCACGGTGGTGACCGATTCGACGACCAATTGCGTGACCGCGAGATCCGGCGCCGACAGCCACACGAAGGTGATGCACACCGCGAGGCCGGTCCCGGCCGTGAGGATCAACGCCGCCATGCGATGGAACTTGGCCTGCGTGGCTGCGCCGATCGCACAGGCGACGCCGAGCAGCCACAGCAGCGCGAACGCGGGATCGACCTGCATGCCATGCACGGCGGGCGCCGGCAGCGGTTGCACGGCGAGGAAACCGAACACGCCCGCCAATACCACCACCAGCAGCAATTGCACCTGCAGCTTGCGGCCGGGAAAGATCTTGGCGAACAAGTCGGGCAGGGTGGAAGTCAGGAACGCGAGCACGCGCTCGAACCCGTACATGGCGTGGATCCGGTCGATCAGCGGCGTACCGTCGCGGGCGGCAATGCGTCGCCGCAGCGCGATATACAACACGCATCCGGCGGCGAACGCGATCACGCTCATCAGCATCGGCATCGTCAGGCCGTGCCAGATCGCCAGGTTGTAGGCGGGCAATTGCGCCCCCAGCACCGAAAGCGCGGCCGCGCGCAGGATCGGACCGACCGACCACGCCGGGAAAATCCCGACCGCAAGGCACGCCAATGCCAACAGCCCGATCGGGAAACGCATCCAGCGCGGCGGCTCGTGTGGTTCGCGCGGGAAATCATGTCGGAGCGGGCCGAAGAACGCGCCACCCACCAGCCGCAGCGAATAGGTCACGCCGAGCGCCGCCGCCGCGACCGCAACCAGTACCGTCAGCGCATCCAGCCCGAGCCCATGGTTGGCGCCCAGCGCCACCGCGAAAAACATCTCCTTGGACAGGAAACCGTTGAGCAGCGGCACGCCGGCCATCGCCGCGCCGGCAATCACCGCCAGCGTTGCGGTGATCGGCATCACGTGGCGCAAGCCGCCCAGCCGCCGCAGATCGCGCGTGCCGGTTTCGTGGTCCACCGCGCCCGCGGCCATGAACAAGGAAGCCTTGAAGGTCGCGTGGTTGACGGTGTGGAAGATTGCCGCCACCACGCCCAGCGTGCTGCCGAGTCCGGCCAGCATCGTGATCAGGCCGAGGTGGCTGATGGTCGAGTACGCCAGCACCGCTTTCATGTCGTGCTGGAACGTGGCGGCCCAGGCGCCCGTCAGCATCGTCGCGAGGCCCACGCCGCCCACGATCCAGAACCACGCCTCGGTGCCCGCCAGCACCGGCCAGAACCGCAGCAGCAGGAACACGCCGGCCTTCACCATCGTCGCCGAGTGCAGGTACGCCGACACCGGCGTGGGCGCCGACATCGCCTGCGGCAGCCAGAAATGGAACGGCACCTGCGCGCTCTTGGTGAATGCGCCCAGCAGGATCAACAGCAACGCCGGCAGGTACAGCGGACTCGTCCGGATGCGATCGCCCGCGGCGAGGATCGCATCGACGTCGTAGCTGCCCGCGACGTGCGCCAGTACCAGCACGCCGGCCAGCAGGCACAACCCGCCCGTGACCGTGACGATCAGCGCCGTGCGTGCGGCGTCGCGCGCTGACTTGCCGTGGTGCCAATAGCCGATCAGCAGGAACGAGAACAGGCTGGTCAGTTCCCAGAAGAACACCAGCTGGATCACGTTGCCGGACAGCACGATGCCCAGCATCGCGCCCATGAAGCCCAGCAGCAGCGAGAAGAACCGCACCAGCGGGTACTCGCGCGGCATGTACCAGGTCGCGTAGATGCCGACCAGCAACCCGATGCCGGTGACCAGGACCAGGAACAGCCACGTGAGCCCATCCACGCGCAGCGTGAAATCAAGCCCCAGCGCCGGCGCCCACGCGAACGTCTGTCGCAACACGGTGCCATCGGCGATGGCGGGGAACAGCAGCGCCGAAAGGACCAGGCAGACGCCGGCGGTACCGGTCATCAGCCACGTCGTCCGCCTGCGATTGCCGCGACCGATCAGCGGCGTGGCCAGCGCCGCCGCGAACGGCAGCAACAGGATCGCGGTGGAGATCAAGCCGTACGGCATCGTCTGGAAAATCCGGATCGGCGCGCCCGGGCCTGCGGCGACGCCGCAATACCCATCTGGGCTTCGAGTCTACACGGCAGGTGCGGGAATCGGCGCACGCCCGCTTGCACGCGTCGCCCGTGTCCGGTGACACTTGCTCGCGTACGCAGGATCAACCGCGGCACCGGGAGGTATCCATGGGCGAAGCCGACACCATCGCGCAGCCACCGCGCAGCATCCTGCTTGCCACCGATCGCGAGGCCCATTCCGACCGCGCCCTCGATCGTGCGGCCATGCTGGCGCGGCAATGGCGGGCGGCGCTGCACGTCGTCCACGTGCTGCGCCCTGGAGCCCCGGACGACTGGTGGGCGTCGGGCGACGACGGGTCTGCCGTGGACCACGCCGCGGTCGAACGCCTCGAACGCCAGATCAGGCGTGATCTGCACGACCCGCCCGACGAGCTGGTGGTCCACGTCACCGAAGGCGAGCCCGCCGACAGCATCCTCGAGACCGCGGAGCGCGAAGGGTGCGGGCTCGTCGTCGCCGGGACCCGCGGCTCGGTGTTTGCAGATCTCACCGGCCATTCCACCACGGCCCAGTTGTTGCGCCGCTCGCCGTCGTCGGTGCTGGTCGTCAAGTCGCGTCCGCACGGCCCCTACCAGCAGGTGCTGGTCGGGACCGATCTCACGCCGGAATCGCGGCATGGCCTCGAAACGGCGGCCGCATGGTTCGCCGATGCCGCCTTCACGCTGATGCATGCACTCGACATCCCGCATCGGTCGCTGCTGCTGGATGCCGACCGCGGGCAGGCGTTCGTCCGGCTGGAACGCGACACCGTGCGGTCATTCGTGGATGGCGCGCGCCTTCCCGACGGGATCCGGCGTCAGCTGCGCACCCATGTCGAGCATGGCCCGCCGGAAATCCTGTTGCGCCGGTGCGCACTCGCCGATGACATCGACCTCACGGTGATCGGTGCGCTCAGGCGCGGCTTGCCATTCCGGATCCTCGTCGGCGGCAACGCCACGCGCATCGTCGAAGCCGCACCCGGCGACGTCCTCACGGTGCGCGCCACGCCAGCGGACAGCGCCTGACAGGCGGAACGCCGGCGGCGTCCAGGTTTCAGGGACATGCCATTGGTGCCGGAAGAGGGAATCGAACCCCCGACCCACGCATTACGAATGCGTTGCTCTACCAGCTGAGCTATTCCGGCCAAGGCGGACCGCGTAGTGTACGGGCGCGTACCGGCACGCGCAATGCGGGCGCCGGCTGCCAGACGGCCCGGCGGGCCCGCCCCGGGTGGCCCGAGGTCTTGTGCGGGCGCACCGCACAAAGCATGATCGGCGCGTGGCGACGACGACCCAGGCAACCTTGAAAACGCCCGCGACCCGCAGCATGGACCACATCCGGCGCGAGTTGCGCGTGCTCAACGTTTACCGGGTCTTCCAGGCGCTGACCTATACCGCGCTGTCGCTGAGCAGCCTTGCCTTCACCTGGATGCCACTGCGTGACCCGACCGTGGCGCGCGCCACTGCACTGGTGTACCTGCTGTTCGCGTCGCTGGTGCTGGCGCGCGACCTGCGCAGCCCACGCGCGCTGCTGGCCAGTGCCCGCACCTTCCTCGGCATCGATGTCATCGCGGCCTTCCTGGCCGCGGTGACCATCCCGGCCGCGCATACCGGCATCGCCGCGATGCTGGTGATCAACGTCGGCGCGGCGGCATTGTTGCTGACGCCGCGCTTCGGCGGGCTGTTCGCGGCGCTCGCCACGATCGCGGTGATCGCGCAGGCGTTGCTCGCCAGCCCCGCGAGCGACGCGACCCCGATGCTGCTGGAAGCCGGCCTTTTCGGGGTCGCGTACTTCGCCACGGCGGCGCTGTGTTATGCCCTGGGCAGCCAGATGCGCGCCAGCGAGGCGCTGGCCGAACAGCGCGGCACCGACCTCGCCAACCTCGCCCAGGTCAACGACCTGATCATCCGGCGCATGCGCACCGGCGTGCTGCTGGTGGACGAGAGCAACCACATCCACCAGATCAACGAATCGGCCTGGATGGCGGTGGGCAACCCCGGCATCGAACAGCGCGACCTCGGCATCGTCGCGCCCGAACTGTCGCGCCGCCTGTACCACTGGCGCGCCACCCATGAACACGACACCAGCACGGTGGCACTGGCCGACGGCGTGCCGGAAGTGGTGCCCCGCTTCACCAGGCTGTCCGCGCACGACGATTCCTACGTGCTGATTTTCCTCGATGACACCTCGCTGGTGTCGCAGCGCGCCGAGCAGCTCACCCTCACCACGCTTGGCCGCCTTTCGGCCTCGATCGCCCACGAAATCAGGAACCCGCTTGCGGCGATCCGCTACTCGGCGCAGTTGCTGGCCGAATCCGAAATGCTCAGCGACACCGACCAGCGCATGGTCGAAATCATCAACAACCACTGTGGACGCGTCAACGAAATCATCGAGAACATCCTGCAGCTTTCGCGGCGGGAGCGTTCCCGCCCCGAGTCGCTGGACCTCAACCTGTGGGCGACCCGCTTCGTCGACGAGTACAAGGAAGCCAACGACGTCGGGCGGGACAGCCTGCGCCCCTTGCTGTACCCGCGCCCGGTCGAGGCCCTGGCCGATTCGCAGCACCTCCAGCAGGTGGTCTGGAACCTGGTGCAGAACGCGCTGCGCTACGGCCGCCTGCCCGACGAACCGGCGCGGGTGATGGTGGTGGCGCGCATGGCCAGCGACACCGGCCCGCCGCTGCTGGAAGTGATCGACCGCGGCCCCGGCATCCCGCCCAGGGTCGCCGCGCAGATCTTCGAGCCCTTCTTCACCACCCACGAATACGGCACGGGGCTGGGCCTGTACCTTGCCAAGCAGATGTGCGAAGCCAACCAGGCCAGCCTCGAATACGTGCCGGTCGCGGGCGGCGGCAGTTGCTTCCGCATCACGCTGACCGCGCCCACCCGCGCGCCCGTCGGGGTCGAGGCGTGACGCAACGCAATGCCTGCGGGGTGACAATGCCGCGGCCGTCGCGCTAACCTCACCCGCGGGGTTCAACCACGCAGGGTGTGCAAGCATGGCCAAACAGACGGTACTGGTCGTCGACGACGAACGCGACATCCGCGAGTTGCTTGCGATCACGCTGGGGCGCATGGACCTCGATGTCGAAACCGCGGCGAGCGTCGGCGACGCCCGGAAGATGCTGGGCGAGGCCCACTACGACCTGTGCTTCACCGACATGCGCCTGCCCGACGGCACCGGGCAGGAACTGATCGAGCTGATCGCAAGCGAACACCCCGAGACGCCGGTCGCGATGATCACGGCCTACGGCAACGTCGAGGCCGCGGTCGATGCGCTCAAGGCCGGCGCCTTCGATTTCGTCAGCAAGCCAGTCGACATCCACATGCTGCGGCGGCTGGTGCAGACGGCGCTGCGCGCCGGCCAGGCGGCCGAGCAGGAAGGCAGCGGCCAGGCCTCGGCCAGCCGCCTGATCGGCGAATCGCAGGCGATGAAGGACGTGCGTGCACGGATTGCAAAACTCGCGCGCAGCCAGGCGCCGATCTACATCTCGGGCGAATCCGGCGTGGGCAAGGAACTGGTGGCGCGCTCGATCCACGAACTCGGGCCGCGCGCCTCCGGTCCGTTCGTGCCGGTGAACTGTGGCGCGATTCCATCGGAATTGATGGAAAGCGAATTCTTCGGCCACAAGAAGGGTTCCTTCACCGGTGCCCACGCCGACAAGGAAGGGCTGTTCCAGACCGCGAGCGGCGGCACGTTGTTCCTCGACGAAGTCGCGGAACTGCCCCTCCACATGCAGGTCAAGCTGCTGCGCGTGATCCAGGAAAAGGCGGTGCGCCCGATCGGCGGACGCGGTGAAGTGCCCGTCGACGTGCGCATCCTGTCCGCGACCCACAAGGACCTTGCACGCCTGACCCAGGGCGGCCGCTTCCGCCAGGACCTTTATTACCGCATCAACGTGATCGAATTGCGGGTGCCGCCGCTGCGCGAGCGCGCCGGCGATATCGCCGTGCTGGCGAAGCACATCCTCAAGCGGCTGGCCGAACAGAGCGGCGGCCCGGCGCCGACCCTGCAACCCGCCGCCCTCAAGGCACTCAACGAGTACGACTTCCCCGGCAACGTGCGCGAGCTCGAGAACGTGCTGGAGCGCGCGATCGCGCTGTGCGAGAACGATTCGATCGAGCCACCCGACCTGATGCTGGAACCCGGCTCGGGCCAGGAACCGGACGAGTCCGACAACGGCGACTACGACGAAGACGGCGAAGACGACGAAGACAACGACGTCTCGAACGGCGCAGTGGGCCTGGACGACTACATCTCCAACATCGAGCGGGAAACCATCGCCAAGGTGCTGAAGGAAACCCGCTACAACAAGACCGCCGCGGCGAAAAAACTGGGCATCACCTTCCGCGCGCTGCGCTACAAGCTGAAGAAGCTCGGCATCGATTGAGCGCGGGACTCGGGCAGAACGTAAATCAATGTCGTCATTCCGGGGCACTTCTCCGGCTCCATCTGGAAAGTGAACCTGGAACCCAGTGCCTTTGCCAACAATCAACAACTCTCGAGCCAAAAAAAAGAGAGAGCCAGCGAAACCACTGGCTCTCTCTTGATAAGCGCAACTAATTACCTTTCGGTAACTTTTAGAACGGTATGTCGTCGTCCTCGAACCCGGCATCCTGCGTCGACGGCGGGGCGGATTGGCGCTGCCCGCCAGCCGGTGCACCGGCGGGTCGTCCCTGCGGCGCGCGTTGCCGGTAATCGCCGCCCTCGCCACGACCACCGCCCTCGCCCTGGCCACCCAGCATCTGCATTTCGTTGGCGATGATGTCGGTGGTGTATCGCTCGATGCCTTCCTTGTCGGTGTACTTGTCGGTGCGCAGCGAACCCTCGATGTACACCTGCCGGCCTTTCTTCAGGTACTCGCCGGCGATTTCCGCGAGGCGCCCGAAGAACTTGATGCGGTGCCATTCCGTCTTTTCCTGGCGCTCGCCGGTCTGCTTGTCCTTCCAGCTGTCCGTGGTGGCGATCCGGATGGTGCACATCGCGGTGCCGGACGCGCTGTAGCGCGTTTCGGGATCCGCGCCCAGGTTGCCGATCAGGATGACCTTGTTGACGCCACGTGCCATGTGCAAGCCCTCGAATGGAAACAGCCGGATCGAGCATGCCAGCACGCACGCAATCGTGTCCAGAGGCGAACTGCCACGCGGCCTGTAGGCGCCCGCCGGCGTATTGTTGCAACGCAGTATAATCAGCGGCTTGCCGTGCCCCGAGGTCCCATGAACCGTCCCCGCCCCGTTCCGACCGCCGAGCCCTGCAACGCGTTCACCGTGGCGCGCGACCTCGCCGCGCCGGACATGGCCAAGGTGGACCGGATGATCCGCCAGCGCCTGCATTCGGACGTGGTGCTGGTCAACGCCATCGCCGAGCACATCGTCGGCGGGGGCGGCAAGCGCCTGCGCCCCACCCTGCACGTGCTGGCGGCGCGGGCCGCGGGTTACGCCGGCGGCGCACACATCGAGCTCGCCGCGGTGATCGAATTCATCCACACCGCGACGTTGCTGCACGACGACGTCGTGGACGGCTCCGACCTGCGGCGCGGGCGCAAGACCGCCAATGCCGCCTGGGGCAACGCTGCCAGCGTGCTGGTCGGCGATTTCCTGTACTCGCGCGCGTTCCAGATGATGGTGGAACTCGACCGCATGCAGGTGATGCGGATCCTCGCCGACACCACCAATTCGATCGCCGAGGGTGAGGTGCTGCAGCTCCTCAACATCGGCCGGGCCGAAACCAGCGAAGCCGCCTACATGAGGGTGATCGAGCGCAAGACCGCGGTGCTGTTCGCGGCGGCGACCCAGCTGGGCGGCGTGCTGGCCGGCCTGGCCGAAGAACAATGCCTGGCGCTGCGCCGTTACGGCATGGAGCTCGGCTCGGCATTCCAGATCGCCGACGACCTGCTGGACTACGTGTCCGATTCCGACACGCTGGGCAAGAACATCGGCGACGACCTCGCCGAGGGCAAGCCCACGCTGCCGTTGATCTACGCGATCGAGCGTTCCATGCCGATGCAGGCGGAACTGCTGCGCAATGCGATCACCAGCCAACGCCTCGCGGCGTTGGACGTGATCATCGCGACGATCCGCGACTCGGGCGCGCTGGAACGCACCCGCGCGCGCGCGCAGGCACACGCCGACGCAGCCCACGCCGCACTCGAGGGCCTGCCCGCTTCGGAATACCGCGACACGCTGGCCGGGCTGGCCGATTACGCGGTGAACCGGGACCACTGAAGGGTACGGCTCGAATCGAGCCGTACCCTTCAGTGGATAGCCCCACCCCCGCAACCCCCGTTTGGTCGTCGCCTGCAACGACCGAACCGCCCCCTTGACCCAAGGGGCAAGCGATGGTGTTCAGTGCGCCACCGCAAACGCCTCGGCCAGCCAGGCATGCATCAACGCGAAGGCGCGCTTCGCCACCGGCGGGTCGTACACGCAGCCCGGCGGTGAATGCGACCACGGTTCGGCAAAGCAGTGCACCGCGCCGCCGAACACCACGAACTG
Organism: Rhodanobacteraceae bacterium; assembly: GCA_036279975.1. Classification (GTDB taxonomy): domain Bacteria; phylum Pseudomonadota; class Gammaproteobacteria; order Xanthomonadales; family Rhodanobacteraceae; genus 66-474. The sequence goes on along the minus strand of DASURP010000074.1, from coordinate 12,299 downwards.
CCAGGGCGACGGGCTCTGCTGCATCTCCTGCATGAAGGCCGGCGCGTCGGGCATGGTGCCGCGATCGTCGGCGCCGTTCATCGCCAGCACCCGCGCCTTGATGTGCTTCGCAAGCGCGTGATCGTCGCTGCCGAGTCCGCCGTGGAAGCTCACCACCGCTGCCACGTCGCCGCCGCTGCGGGCGAGGTCGAGCACCGAGGTGCCGCCGAAGCAGAACCCGATCGCAGCCAGCTTCGAAGCGTCGATCGGCGCCGCATGCCTTGCCGCCAGCTTCTTCAGTTCGTCGAACGCCGCCACCACCCGCTTGCGCAACAGCGGCCGGTCGGCATACAGCGGCCGGGTCGCCGCCCGCGCTTCGGTATTGTCCTTCGGCCGCACGTCCTTGCCATACATGTCGCCCATGAAGATCACGTAGTCCTTGCCCGCGATCGTCCTGGCGAAATCGATGCTGCGGGTATTGACGCCGGTCCAGTCGGGGACCATCAGCAGCCCCGGCCGCGGCGCCTGCACCGCGTCGTCCCACACCAGCACGCCCTGCATGGCCTTGCCGGCGACCTCGTAGTCGATGGTTTGCGTACGCATCGCAGCATGTGCCAGCGACGCGATGCCGAATACCAGCAGCAACGCAAGCAGTGTCTTGTGCATGATTGCCTCCTTGGAGATGCGGGACTCGGGACCCGGAACCTGGGATCGGCCAGAGCTTAGCGGCGGCCGGCGGCGTGCGCGGCCAACGCACGCTTCAGCGGTCCCAACCCTTCCACGGCACGCATGCCCAAGCCACGCGCCACCGTCAACGGCTCCGCCTGCCACGCGAATATCCGCTCGATCGCATCGAACGCGCGTGCATCCAGCGTCGCCGCGGCACGCCGACGCCGCGCGTAACGCTCCAGCACGTGGGGCGCTGCAAAATCCCGTCCGGCGTCATGCGCCGCGCCCAGCACCGCCGCGAGCCCGGCCACGTCGCGCAGGCCCAGGTTCGCGCCCTGCCCCGCCAGCGGATGCACTGCATGCGCGGCATCGCCGACCAGCACGCAACGCCCGGCGGCAAACCGCTCGGCGACCTGCAGCCGCAACGGAAACGACGCGCGCGGCGTGCTGGCGGTGACGCGTCCGAGCTGGAAATCGGAGGCCACGCCGGCCGCCTCGCAAAACGCCGCGTCGTCCAGCGCCAGCACTTCGCGTGCCTGCGTCTCCGGCAGCGACCACACGATCGAGCTGCGCCCGTCCAGCAGCGGCAGCAGCGCGATCGGGCCTGCCCGTGTGAACCGCTGCCAGGCCGTGTGTGCGTGTGCGCGTTCCGTCGCCACGTGTGCGACCACCGCGCGCTGACGGTAGTCGCGGCCGCGCGTCCCGATGCCAGCCTGCCCACGCAGACGCGAGCCCGCACCGTCGGCAATGACCAGCAATGCAGCCGCGAGCGTGCCGCCATCGGCCAGTTCCAGCGCGACGCGATCCGCGCGCTGGGTGAAGGATTCGACGCTGGCCGGGCACAGCCGGCGCACCCCCGCGCCGCCCAACGCTTCCCACAGCGTGCGCGCAATGAGCTTGTTCTCGATGATCCAGCCCAGTTGCGCGCGCCCCTCGCGCGCGGCGTCAAAGCCGACCTCCGCGCCCGAGGCGGCGTCCCACACGCACATCCGGCGATACGGCGACACGCGTGCGGCCTCGATGCTACGCCATACGCCCAGTCCATCCAGCAATCGCGCCGACGACGGCGCCAGCGCGATCACGCGCAGGTCTTCGGGATCGGCGGCTGCCCATGGCGCCGGTTCGCGCGTTTCCAGCAACGCCACCGCGAGGCCGCGTCGCGCCAACGCCAGCGCGCAGGCCGCACCGACCATGCCGCCACCGGCAACGACGATGTCGAGGCCGGACCAACGCGCGCTCATGGGCCACGCTCGAGCACGGCGGCGGGCGGCGTCCCGCGATAGCCCATGCCGTGACGCAGCACGACGCGCCGCAACGGCGGCACGCTGTCCAGCACCAGCATCGCCAGCGAACGCAGCGGCGCCAGCGCCGGTTGCGCGAGGCAAGCCAGCGAGACCAATCCGTGGCTGAAGGCCAGCACGCCGTCGCGATCGGCCCGGCGGCGCGCCGCATAGTCATCCAGCACGGCGGGCGCTCCCGGATCGTCCGCCACGGAAATCAGCTCCGCCAGTGTCAACGCGTCGCGCAGGCCAAGGTTGAAACCCTGCGCGCCGATCGGGTGCACGCTGTGCGCGGCATTGCCGACCAGCACCGCGCGGGGTGCAGTCAGCGCGTCGGCGAGCACCCGCCGGATCCGGTGCGGGAACCGCCGGCCCGGGTGCGACAGCCTGCCGAGTTTCCAGCCGAATCGTTGCTGCGCCAGCGCCACGAACGCCGCATCGTCCATCTCCGCGACTTCGCCGTGGCGGTCGGCGGGCACGGTCAGCACCAGGCCACGCCGCCGGTTCGGCAACGGCAGCAACGCGACGGGGCCGTCGTCGCTGAAACGCTCGAACGCGCAATCGGGGATGTCCTGCCCGCACGCCAGCGTGCATACGAACAGGCTTTGCGCGTAGTCGTGTTCCTGCGCGCCGATGCCGACCTGCGCGCGCACCAGCGAATCGCTGCCGTCGGCGCCGACCACCAGGCGCGCCTCGATGGCATGTTCGCCACCGGCCGCGGCGACCCGCGCCCGCCAACCCGACTTCGTCGCCGCCAGCGCAAGCAACTTCGCCGGCAGCAGCCGTCGCACCTGCGGGCACGCCGCCAGCTTCTGTTCCAGCGCCGCGGCCAGCACGCCGCCTGGCACCACCCGGCCCAGCGCCTCGACGCCTGCCTCCGCGGCCGACATCCGCAGCTTCCCGAATTCACCCGCGCGGCTGACTTCCAGGCGGCGGATGGCGCCCGCGGCCGTTTCGAGCGAAGGCCACACTCCCAACGCCTGCAGCGCGTTAACCGAAGCGCGTGCCAGCACCAGGTTGCGGTCGTTGCCGCCACCCGGCCTGACGGCAGCACGCAGCGGCGCGGCTTCGACCAGCGTCGCCTTGCGGCCGGCCGCGTCCAGCGCCAGCGCCAGGCTGGTGCCGACGAGTCCACCGCCCACGATCAGGATGTCGCTGTGCCCGGTCATCCGCGAATGATACCGGTTGATGCCGGTCAGCCAGACGCCTGCACGTTGCGGTAAGCTAGGAAACCATTGAATCACCGGATCGCAACGAGGATGGAGTCCATGCCGCAGCCCGCCCGCTCCCCGCAATCAACCGTTTTCTCCCCCGGCACCCTGGTGTTGTGCGGCATGGTTGCATTCACCGTGGTCTACCGGTTGCTGGTGCACTACGCGGCGGGCGGGATGCCGTACAACTTCACCCCGGTCGAAGCGATGGCGCTGTTCGGCGGCGCCTACTTCGCCGACCGCAAGCTCGCGATCGCGGTGCCAATGGTGGCGCTGTTCGCGGCCGACTGCTTCATCGGTTTCTACGGCTGGATGATGCCGGTGGTGTACGGCTGCGTGGCGCTCACCGCGGTGGTCGGCTTCAGCCTGCGCGGCCGGGTGCGGTTGGGGAACACCATCGCCGCCGCGATCGGCAGCTCGTTCGGCTTCTACCTCGTCACCAATTTCTTCGTGTGGCTGGGCGGCACGATGTACCCGCACACCGCAGCCGGCCTGATGGAATCCTTCGTCGCGGGTTGGCCGTTCTACCAGTACGGCACCCTGGCCGGCACCCTGGCGTGGGGTGCGCTGCTGTTCGGCGGGTTTGCCTTGCTCGGCCACCGCTGGAACGTACTGCGGGTGACCGCCGCACACTGACGGAAATATGGGCATGCGCGTCACCAAGGTTTACACGCGCACCGGGGACGACGGCACCACCGGGCTCGGCGACGGCTCGCGCACGCCCAAGGATTCGGCGCGCGTCGAGGCCTATGGCACTGTCGATGAGTTGAACTCCACGCTGGGCATGCTGCTGGCGTGGGACGACGTGCCCGATGACATCCGGGAATTGCTGGCGCGCATCCAGCATGCACTGTTCGACCTCGGCGGCGAGTTGTGCGTGCCGGGCATGGCAACCATCCAGGATGCCGACGTGACCGGACTCGAACAGACCCTCGACCACTACAACGCCGACCTGCCGCGGCTCAAGGAATTCATCCTGCCCGGTGGCGGCCACGCCGCCGCGCAATGCCACGTCGCACGCACAGTCTGCCGGCGGGCCGAGCGCCGCGTGGTGACGCTGGCCCGGGCAGAAAGCGTGCGCCCGCAGGTCACGCATTACCTGAACCGGCTGTCCGACCTGCTGTTCGTGTTGTCGCGCGTGCTGGCGCGCGCCAGCGGCCACGGCGAGGTGCTGTGGCAACATGAAAAAAGACCGCGCCCGACGTCGCCTGGTTGAATTCCCCATGCGGGTCTATACGCACCCCGCCTGTTTCGGGCACGAACCAGGCGCAGGCCATCCCGAATCGCCCGCGCGGCTCCACGCGGTGCTGCAGGCGCTGGACGACCCGCGCTTCTCGGGACTGGAACGCATCGAAGCACCGCGTGCAAGCCACGGGCAGCTCGGGTCCACACACCGCCCCGACTACGTGGACCGCATCTTCGCAAGCGCGCCGGACACCGGTGCCACCCGTCTCGATCCCGATACCGTGATGTCGCCCGGTTCGCTGGAAGCCGCGCTGCACGCGGCCGGCGCCGCGTGCGCCGCGACCGACGCGGTACTCGCCGGCGCGACGACGCGGGCGTTCTGCGCCGTGCGACCCCCCGGCCATCACGCCACGCGCGAAGCCGCGATGGGTTTCTGCTTGTTCAACAACGTCGCGCTGGCCGCCACGCACGCGCTCAGTGCGTATCGCCTGGATCGCGTCGCGATCGTCGATTTCGACGTCCATCACGGCAACGGCACCCAGGACATCTTCCGCCACGACCCGCGCGTGTTGTATGCCTCCAGCCACCAGATGCCGTTGTACCCCGGCACCGGCGCGGTCAGCGAACACGGTTGCGGCAATGTGTTCAACGCGCCGCTGCCGCCGGGCACGCAATCGGCCGAATTCCGGGCCACCTGGGAAAAGCAACTGCTGCCCGAACTCGACCTGTTCCGTCCGCAACTGCTGCTGGTCTCCGCCGGCTTCGACGCTGACGCCCGCGACCCGCTGGCGCAACTGCAACTCGTCCCCGCCGACTACGCATGGATCACGCAACGCCTGGTCGAACTCGCCGACCGCCATGCCGACGGCCGCATCGTCTCGTCGCTCGAAGGCGGCTACGACCTCGATGCGTTGCGCGAAGGCGTTGCCGCGCATGTCGCGGCGTTGCTGGGATTGCACGTAGGGCGGGAATAGCGAAGCGACAAATTCGCCGGGAACGAAATTGGACGGCCATAGGCCGGCCCCGAGCGCAGGCGAGGGACAAGCATCAGGGATGATGCGAACAATCCCGCCGTTCGATACACACCGAAGACGGGTTATCACCCGCCCTATGGCAGGCCATGTATGGCCGTCGACGGAGCGATCAACGCGACGTTGCATGACGCCGAGGCGCGCAGGATGCGCGCCAACGGGGCCCCTCGGACGCGGCGAGCGGGCAACGGAAAAGTCCGAAGGATGGCGCACAGGAAGTGCGCCAGTTCGCCGCAGGACCATGGATGGTCCGTCGGCGAACCCCGGCGGCCGCTCGCGAACCCGGAGCACGTGGATGTGCGGAGGGCGCGTCCGCGGGGTGGCCTTCCCTTTGGTGACTTTCTCTTGGCCACGTAAGAGAAAGTCACCCGGCCGCCCGGGAGGCGGGCGGAAAGAGACAGGGATGTCGAAAGCGGATTCCGGGTTCCACACTACGTGCGGCCCCGGAATGACGACAGTATTGGTTGAAACGCTTCGTGCGCGACCGGACCCTCACCCGCCCTTAGGGCACCCTCTCCCGGAGGGAGAGGGGGAAGGCACTGGACCCCGGCCTCCGCCGAGATGACGAGCTAGCTGAGTGCCCCGTGGCAGTGCTTGTACTTCTTGCCCGATCCGCACGGGCATGGATCGTTGCGGCCGATCTTGGGACCCGCGCGCACCACGGGGGCCGCGGTGGCGACCGCGGCCGCACCTTCCGCCGCGGTTTGTGCGTGGCCGCCTTCGGCGCCCGGCATCGGCGCGGGATCGAAGCCCGTCGACTGCGCGTGCTGGAACTCCATGGCCCGGGCCGCTGCGGCGCGGCGTTGCTCGGCCTCCAGCGCGGCGACTTCTTCCTCGGTGCGGATGCGCACGCGCGCAAGGGTCTGGGTGAGTTCCTTCTTGATGCGGCCCAGCATGTCCTCGAAAAGACGATAAGCCTCGCGCTTGTATTCCTGCTTGGGGTCGATCTGCGCGTAGGAACGCAGGTAGATGCCCTGGCGCAGGTAATCCATGTTGGCGAGGTGGTCCTTCCACGCGCTGTCCACCGCGGTCAGCATCACGTGCTTTTCCAGCGCGCGCATGACCTCGGGGCCAATCTGTCTTTCCTTGGCGGCGAACATTTCGTCGGCGGTCTCGACCACGTGCCGGTGGATCGTTTCGGCGTCGGCCTCGGCGGAAGACTCCAGCCAGCGCTTGAGATCCAGCTTCATGCCGAACTCGGATTCCAGCGCGGTGTCCAGGCCCGCGAGGTCCCACTGCTCGTCCACGGTATCGCGCGGCACGTAGTGCGCCGCCAGCGATTCGAACACGTCATGGCGGATGTCGGCGACGGTGTCGGCCACGCTGTCGGATTCCAGCAGTTCCAGGCGCTGTTTGTAGATCACCTTGCGCTGGGCGTTGGCGGTGTCGTCGAATTCGAGCAATTGCTTGCGGATGTCGAAGTTGTGCTGCTCGACCTTGCGCTGGGCCTTCTCGATCTGGCGGCTGACCAGCTTGTCTTCCAGCGCGTCGTCTTCCTTCATGCCGAAGCGCTGCATCCAGCGCACCAGGCCTTCACCACCGAAGATGCGCATCAGGTTGTCTTGCAGCGAGAGATAGAAGCGCGAGGAACCCGGGTCGCCCTGGCGGCCGGAGCGACCGCGCAACTGGTTGTCCACGCGCCGCGACTCGTGGCGTTCGGTGCCGACGATGTGCAGGCCGCCCGCGTCCAGCACCTGTTGGTGGCGCTGCTTCCATTCGGCCTTGACGCGCTGCTTGTCGGCCTCGGTGGCGTCCGGGGGCAATGCCGCCAGTTCCGCATCGAGGCTGCCGCCCAGCACGATGTCGGTACCGCGGCCGGCCATGTTGGTGGCGATGGTGACCGCGCCCGGCAGGCCGGCCTGTTCGATGATCCTGGCTTCGCGCTCGTGCTGCTTGGCGTTCAGCACGTTGTGGGGGACGCCGGCTTTCTGCAGCAATCCGTGGACCAGTTCCGACACTTCGATGGACGCGGTGCCGACCAGCACCGGCTGGCCGCGTTCGTGGCAATCCCTGACGTCCTCCAGCACCGCCTTGAACTTGGCCTCGGGCTTCAGGAACACGAGGTCGGCGTTGTCCTTGCGGATCATCGGCATGTTGGTGGGGATCACCACCACCTCGAGGCCATAGATCGACTGCAGCTCGAAGGCCTCGGTATCCGCGGTGCCGGTCATGCCCGACAACTTGTCGTACATGCGGAACAGGTTCTGGAAGGTGATGGTGGCCATCGTCTGGTTTTCGCGCTGGATCGGCACGCCTTCCTTGGCCTCGACGGCCTGGTGCAGGCCTTCCGACCAGCGCCGCCCCGGCAGGGTGCGGCCGGTGAACTCGTCGACGATGATGATTTCGCCGTCGCGCACGATGTAATCGACGTCGCGCTGGTACAGCGCGTGCGCACGCAGGGCCTGGTTCAGGTGATGCACGACCGCGAGGTTGCGCGCGTCGTACAGGCTGGTATCCGCCTCCAGGATGCCGGCCTCGCCCAGCAGGCGCTCGGCGTGCTCCATGCCCTCCTCGGACAGGTGCACCTGCTTCTGCTTTTCGTCCACGTAGTAATCACCGGGCTCGGGCGGCTCGCCGGCCAGCGGCTCCCTCTTCTGGCGGGTCATGTGCGGGACGACCCGGTTGACCCGGACGTACAGCTCCGGCGAATCCTCGGCCGGCCCGGAAATGATCAGCGGCGTGCGCGCCTCGTCGATCAGGATCGAATCGACCTCGTCCACGATCGCGAAGTTGAGGCCGCGCTGGTAACGCTGTTCCTTGGCCACCGCCATGTTGTCACGCAGGTAGTCGAAGCCGAATTCATTGTTGGTGCCGTAGGTGATGTCGGCCGCATAGGCTGCGTGTTTGTCCGACATCTCCATGCCCGGCCAGACCACGCCCACGTTGAGGCCCAGGAAGCTGTAGATCTTGCCCATCCACGCGGCGTCGCGCTTGGCGAGATAATCGTTGACGGTGACGACGTGCACGCCCTTGCCGGCCAGTGCGTTCAGGTACACCGGCAACGTCGCGACCAGGGTCTTGCCCTCGCCGGTGCGCATCTCGGCGATCTTGCCCTGGTGCAGCACCATGCCGCCGATCAGCTGCACGTCGTAGTGGCGCAGGCCAAGCACCCGGTGGCTGGCTTCGCGCACCACCGCAAACGCTTCGGGCAGGACCTTGTCGAGGCTCTCGCCATTGGCGATGCGCTGCTTGAACTCGGCGGTCTTGCCGCGCAATGCGCCGTCGTCGAGCGTCTGCATCTGGGGTTCGAACGCGTTGATGCGCGCCACGATTTTCGAAAGCTGCTTCAGCACGCGTTCATTGCGGCTGCCGAAGACACTCGTCAGGATATTGGGCATCGGACTAGGATTCGCGATTCCGGGCTGCGGACGACATTCAATCGGACATCATAAAAGGACACGCCCGTCGCGCCTAGAGTTGGCGGCAAAACCGGGGGATTTCAAGGAAACAAGGTCTCGCACGCTGTTGCCGACGCCCCTCGCTGGAAGAGAGAGCGGCTGCATGCTGTTGCTCCCCTTCTCCCTTCAGGAGAGGGGTTGGGAGTGAGGGTACGGGCCCTCGGCGTGTTCCCGAACAAGGCGGAGGCTCCGGGTCCCGAACCCTCATCCGGCGCTACGCGCAAGAACAAGCGCAGCGCCTTGCCCCCTTCTCCCGAAGGGAGAAGGGAAGAGCACGCCAACTCGGCAGGGTCGGACCGCTATCGCCGCACGTACGCAATCGGGTTCACCAGCTTGCCGTCGTGCCACACCTCGAAATGCACGTGCGGGCCGGTGGACCGGCCGGTGGTGCCGGCATCGGAAATCACCTCGCCCGAGTGCACGTGTTCGCCGACGTGCGCCAGCAGCTTGCTGTTGTGCGCGTAGCGGGTCATGTAACCGTCGCCGTGGTCGATCTCCACCACTTTCCCGTAGCCATCGCGCACGCCCGCATAGGTGACCACGCCGCCAGCCACCGCGTACACCTGCGAGCCCCACGCCACCCCGATGTCGAGGCCCGGATGGAAACTCTCGCGGCCGGTGAACGGATCGATGCGCTCGCCGTACGGCGAGGTGATGTAGCCATTCTTGACGGGCATGCCGCTGGGGATCAGGTTGGCGGCGACCGCGCGGTCGGTCAGCAACGATTGCAGCACGCCGAGCTGGGTCTGCTGGGCGTCGAAACGGCGGCCCAGTTGCTCCATGCTGACGGAAAGGTCATACGGCAACGAACGCGTGGGCGGCACGGCCATCTCGGGTCCGCCGAGGCCGGGCGCTTCGTTGAAATTGAATTCGGCGGGATCGAGCTTGCCGGCCACCACCAGGCGCTGACCCAGCGCGTCGAGCCGCGCGGAATCGGCCTGCAGTTCCCCAAGCTTGATCGCCATGTGGCGGATATCGCGCTGGGCATTTTCGCGCACCTGCTGCAACTCGGCCTTCTGGGCCGCGATCTGCTGGTGCATCGAATCGATCTGTGCCAGCGTGCGGCTGCTCGGGCTGGCCACCCACACCGCCACGGCGGCGCTCGCGACCACGCATGCGGCCAGGGCGGAGGTGACCCGCCAACGCAGCCTGCGGTTGGCAACCCGGCGTTCGTCGAAATGGGCGTTGGACCACCCGCATCGGCGCGAACGCGCCACCAGTATCATGCCCATCTTGAGCGAACCGTCTGGATTTTCATTCGTCTTGTCTCCTGCCAAACCGCTGCCGCCCCGCGACACCCACGGTCCGACGCCGCTTGCGCAATGCGCCCCGATCGCCGACCTGGCGGCAAGGGCACGCGAAATTGACCGCACCAGCCAACGCATTGTTCCGCTGCTGCCAACACCTCTGCGCGAGCACGTCGGATTCGCCGGCCTGCGCAACGATCGCGTCCTGCTGCTGGTTGAATCGTCCGCCTGGGCCACGCGCGTACGCATGGAGCAGTCGCGAATCCTTGCCGCGGTGCATTCCCTGGGACTGGCTGCGAGCTCCGTCACGGCCAAGGTGATGCCACTGCGGGCATCGGTCGACGGCTCCGCCGCCCCGCCATCGCTGACACCGCGGGCCGCGCAAACCATCCGCGCCGCCGCATCGGCCATCGCCGACCCGGACCTGCGCGCGCTGTTCCTGGAGCTTGCCGCCGTGGCGGACAATCCCCCGGCCGGGTGATCGCGCAGGCCGTCCGCCCCCTCCTCCGTCGGCGGAAGCCGAACTTATAGCACGGGCACGGCAATGTGTGCCGACCGAAATCAGAAAAAAGTCACAAATCGTGAAATCCGCGGAAGTGCGGTCGGGATATTCAGCGGGTTACGTGGCCGCCCGGCAGGACCGCCGGACCGCATCACGCTGACGTGCCGCCGTTCCCGGGGGTTCGGCCGCAGCGGCTGCTGCGAGAAGTCGGGGCGCGGACAGGCGTTTGCGCGATGCCGACGGCATCATGTGCCCGGTCGACAAGGCGCGCCGGGCGCGCCCGAAGGCCGCAGGCGGTCCAAAGCATGGGCGCCCAGTAATCGCGCGAGCAACGCGATCGGCCATGGATAGCCGGGCCGGCGCCCAAGGCCAGGCACGGCTGCTCGCCGTGGCGAGGTTGATCGGGAGCATGCCCATGGCGCGACAGGCGCTGCATTCCGCGGGAATGCAGCGTGGCCGACCAGCAGGTTCTACACCGCCTGGGCGGGGTGCGCGTACGAAATCGGCGCCAGCGCCGGATCGTCGAAGGTGACTTCTTCCCACGCGGATTTGTCGACCAGCAGCGCGCGCAGCAACTGGTTGTTCAACTCGTGCCCGGACTTGTGGCCGTAGAACGCGCCGATCAGGCTGTGGCCCAACAAATAAAGATCCCCGATGGCGTCGAGGATCTTGTGCTTGACGAACTCGTCCTCGTAGCGCAACCCGTCTTCATTCAGGACGCGGTAGTCATCAAGCACGATCGCGTTGTCCATCGAGCCGCCCAGCGCGAGGTTCTTCTCGCGCAGCATCTCGATGTCGCGCATGAAACCGAAGGTGCGCGCGCGGCTGACTTCCTTGACGAACGAGGTCGTCGAGAAATCGATCTCGGCCTTGGAAGCGCGGCGCGAAAAGATCGGATGCTGGAACTCGATCGAAAAGCCGACCTTGAAGCCGTCGAACGGCTCGAAGCGGGCCCACTTGTCGCCTTCCTCGACCTTGACCGGCTTCTTGATGCGGATGAAACGTTTGGGCGCGGACTGTTCCTCGATGCCCGCCGACTGCAGCAGGAACACGAACGGACCCGCGCTGCCGTCCATGATCGGCACTTCCGGCGCGGACAAGTCGACGTAGGCATTGTCGATGCCGAGGCCGGCCATTGCCGACAGCAAATGCTCGACCGTACCCACGCGCACGTCATCCTTGATGAGCGTGCTGGAGAGGCGCGTATCGCCGACGTATTCGCAACGCGACGGAATGCTGACCGGTTCGGGCAGGTCGGTGCGGCGGAACACGATGCCGGTGTTGGCCGCCGCGGGGCGCAGGGTCATGTACACCTTTTCGCCCGTGTGCAGGCCGACGCCCGTCGCGCGGATCACGTTTTTGAGCGTGCGCTGCTTGATCATTTTTCGTTGGAATCCTGTTAGGACAACGCTAAATCGTGGGCGATGCTACCACGGTTCACAATCCGAATAAAGTGGACTGTCAGGTTCAGTTAATCCGTCCCGTATCGACCGTGACGGCCGTCACGGCCCGTGCCGCCGATGGAACCCCGCCGGACCAAGTAAAGCCCCCCACGGCGATTTCCGACCGCAGCGGGGATCGCAGGTTCCCGGGCGTGGCAAAAATCGGGCGGAAGCCTGCCCGCATTGCCGAGGGGGGAAGGCGGACGCCCGGGCCGGTGCCACGCACCGCGGGGTTGCCCGCGATGCGCCGCAGTCGCCACGGCGTCGCGAACTGCCGGGGACGGGAGTCCGACAGCTCGCGACGCTTTACTTTCCACGGTTCCGCGGTGAAGCGGCCGTTGTGGAAAGTCAGGCC
>DASURP010000073.1:0-42750 GCA_036279975.1 Rhodanobacteraceae bacterium | reverse complement strand
GCAAATCCGAATTCGACGTCGGTGCTCGGCCGGCATGGCCGACTGGAGCTCGCCGAGGTGCTGGCGGCGTTGATCGCCGACGGGCTGCTGGCCGCCGAAGACGCCAAGCGCATCCGCACGACCAGCCGCGCGGGTCGCGGCGCGGTCGAATTGCATCCGCTGGTGGTCATCGCGAGCGCCAAGCCCGAGAACCGCGCCGATCCCGGCAAACCGCTGACGGTGGAATCGCTGACCGTGTGGCTGGCCGAAAAAGCCGGGTTGCCGTATCTCAAGATCGACCCGATGAAGATCGACGTGGCCGCGGTGACGCAGGCCGTGAGCCAGGCCTACGCGCAACGCCACCGCATCCTGCCGGTCGCGGTCGCGCACGGCGCCGTCACCTTCGCCAGCGCCGAGCCCTTCGACACCCGTTGGGCCGCGGACCTGTCGCAGATGCTGCGGCGTGAAGTCAAGCGCGTAGTCGCCAACCCGCTGGACGTGCACCGCTATCTCATGGAGTTCTACGGTGTGCAGCGCTCGATCGCCAAGGCGCGCGAAGCCAAGCAGGATTCCATGGATGGTTCGGCCATCCTCAATTTCGAGCAGCTGCTGGAACTCGGCAAGGCCGGCGAGATCGGCGCCGACGACCGCCACGTCGTGCACATCGTCGACTGGCTCCTGCAGTATGCGTTCGAGCAGCGCGCCTCGGACATCCACCTCGAACCGCGTCGCGAAGCCGGGCACATGCGTTTTCGCATCGACGGCGTGATGCACAAGGTGTTCGAGCTGCCGCCTGCGGTGATGACCGCGGTCACCGCGCGCATCAAGATCCTCGCACGCCTGGACGTGGCCGAGAAGCGCCGTCCGCAGGATGGCCGCATCAAGACCCGTTCGGCTGGTGGTCGCGAGGTGGAGCTGCGCATTTCCTCGATGCCGACCGCGTTCGGCGAAAAGATCGTGATGCGCATCTTCGATCCCGACATCGTGGTCAAGGAATTCGCCCAGCTCGGTTTTTCGGAGGAGGAAGAAAAAACCTGGCGGCACATGGTCGAGCGTCCGCACGGCATCGTGCTGGTGACGGGGCCGACCGGTTCGGGCAAGACCACCACGTTGTACTCGACGCTGAAACACCTGGCACGGCCGGAGCTCAACGTGTGCACGGTCGAGGACCCGATCGAGATGGTGTCGCCGGAGTTCAACCAGTCGCAGGTGCAGCCTTCGATCGACTTCGACTTTGCGGCCGGGGTGCGCACCTTGCTGCGGCAGGACCCGGACATCATCATGGTGGGCGAAATCCGCGACCTGGAGACCGCGCAGATGGCGGTGCAGGCGTCGCTGACCGGGCACCTGGTGCTGTCCACGCTGCACACCAACGACGCGCCTTCGGCGATCACGCGCCTGCTCGACCTCGGCGTGCCGCATTACCTGATCCAATCCACGCTCGCCGGCGTGGTCGCGCAGCGCCTGGTGCGCACGCTGTGCCCGCACTGCAAGGCCAGGGCGCAGCAAGACCCGCAAGCCTGGTCGGCGCTGACGCGCGGTTGGGTGATCCCGCCACCCGCCGAGGTGTTCGAGCCGGTCGGTTGCCTGGAATGCCGCAAGACCGGTTACCTCGGTCGCACCGGCGTGTATGAAATGATGGCGGTCAGCCCGCGCCTGCGCAGCATGATCACGGCCAATCTCGACCTCGACGCCTTCACCGGCGGCGCGCTGGAAGAGGGCATGCAGCCGCTGCGCATTTCCGCCGCCACCCAGGTGCGGCGCGGGCGGACCACCGTCGCAGAAGTGCTGTCGGTATTGCCGGCTGCGTGAATCGCGCACAGGCACGCTCCTGCGAAAACCCGGTGGCACATCGCTTCGCGCAGGAGCCTGCCTGCAAGCGACGTGCAGGCCGTCGCGCGGCGCTATGCTGCGCGCGGCACCTTGAACGTCAGGCCGTCCAGAATGCATCCGTTGTTGTTGATCCAGACCGGCGAGGCGCCGGAAGCCATCCACGCGCAATACGGCGGTTTCGCCGACTGGTTCCGCGAGGCGATGCGCCTCCAGCCCACGCAAATGCGCGTGGTGCGGGTGGATGCGGGCGAACAACTGCCGCCGCCGCGCGATGTGGCTGGCGCGGTGATCACGGGCTCCGGTGCGATGGTCACCGACCGGGCCGGCTGGAGTGAGTACACCGCCGGCTGGATCCGTGACGCGTTGCACGCGCAAGCGCCCATGTTCGGCGTGTGCTACGGCCACCAGTTGATGGCACACGCACTGGGCGGCGTGGTCGGCTGGCTGCCGGCGGGACGCGAGATCGGCACCGCAACCATCGATCGCCACCGGAACGCGGACAGCGCCATCCTGGATTTGCTGCCGAGGTCGTTTGCCGCGCACACCACCCACCGCCAGTCGGTGCTCGAGCCCCCGTCCGGCAGCGAAATCCTTGCGCGCTCCGGGCGCGATCCACATCAGATGTTGGGTTACGCGCCGCACGCGCTTTCGACCCAGTTCCACCCCGAATTCACCGCCGCCACGATGCGTGCGTACATCGCGGCGCGCGCCGACACCCTGCGCGAGGAAGGATTCGATCCGGACGCGCTCGGAAACGCCGTGCGTGAAACCGAAGTCGCACGGTCGCTGCTGGAACGCTTCGCACAGGACGCGCTGACCGGTCGGCACCTCGCCGCCTGATTCCGGGCACCGCCGCGTAACGGCATGCTTGCCACCCGGGCACATGCATACCCGCGCCCGGACGTCGGGCAGCCCATTGGGCCCTCAATAACTCCGTTGGCGCAGACGCCTTTCCACCGCGCCGCGCGAGACCAGCGCGAACAGGATCCCGAACCCGAACCCCGCCAGGTGCGCCCACCACACCACGGCGCCGAACCCCGGTCCTGCCCAGGTGAACAACAATTGCAGCAGCACCCACATCCCGATCAGCAGCGCCGCGGGCACCCGGATGAACTGCAAGTACAGCCCCAGCGGCAACACCAGGCCCAGGTGCGCGCGTGGGAACAGCGCGAGATAGGCGCCCAGGGTGGCCGAGACCGCGCCACTGCAACCGATGATCGGGCGCAGTTGACCGGACAAGGTCCAGGCGCCGACTAGGTTGGCGAACGCGCCACCGATCAGGAACAGGAACAGGAACCGCCGCGAGCCCAACGCGCGCTCGGCGGGCATCCCGAAGATCACCAGGAACAGCATGTTGCCCAGCAGGTGCATCCAGTCGGCGTGCATGAACAGCGAGGTCAGCGGGCGCAGCGTGTCATGCAGGATCCGGCCATGCTGGAACAGATGCGCGGGCACCGTGCCCCAGGCGCCCAGCACGGCGAGGCGCGTCGCTGGCGCCGTCAGCATCAGCCACAGGTAGCAGGCCACACAGGCCACCACCAGTACGGGCGTGACCCAGCGCGGGTGCACGCGGCCACGCTTCGGCACGTCCACGAATGGCGAGTTCAGCGACATGCACGTTCAAGCATCGTCCGACACACCGGCTCGGGAGCGTGTCAGCGAGTGTACACGTCTGCGCCGGCGCCCAAGCTGTCGAGAGCGACAGGTTTCATTTCGTCCGCAAGCGCACCCGCGCGAAGTTGCGCTTCCCGACCTGCAGCACGCCCTCGAAGCCGGCGGCGAACACGCGTTGCGGATCGTCCACCACCGCGGCATCGATGCGCACCGCGCGTTCCTTCAACTTGCGGTTGGCTTCCGAATTGCTGCTGGTCAGCCCCGCCGTGGTCAGCAACGCGGGCAGCTTGAGGCCCTCGGCTGGCACCGTGATTTCATGCACGGGCAGGGTCTTGGTATCGCCTTCCCCGCGCACCACCGCGTGCCAGCCGGCGATCGCCTTGTCGGCCGCGGCGACGCCGTGGAAGCGCGCGGCCAGCTCGCGTGCGAGACGCAATTTCGCATCGCGTGGATTCAGCGCGCCGCCTGTGACATCGCGTTGCATCGTCACAAGTTCATCCAGCGACACTTCGAAGCTCAGCAACTCGAACCAACGCCACATCAGGGCGTCACCGATCTTCATGGTCTTGGTGACCATGTCGATCGCGGGCTCGTCGATGCCGATGTAGTTGCCCAGCGATTTCGACATCTTCTGCACGCCGTCGATGCCCTCCAGCAGCGGCATCGTCAGCACGATCTGGGGCGGCTGGCCGAAGTGTTCCTGCAAGCCTCGCCCCATCAGCAAATTGAAACGCTGGTCGGTGCCACCGAGTTCGACATCGCACTTGAGCGCCACCGAATCGTAGCCCTGCACCAGCGGATACAGGAATTCGTGGATCGCGATCGGCTGCTCGGCGGCGTAGCGTTTGGCGAAATCGTCGCGCTCCAGCATCCGCGCCACGGTGTGCTGTGCGGCCAGCCGAACCATGTCGGCGGCATCCATCTTGCCGAACCATTCGGAGTTGAAGCGCACCTCGGTGCGCGCACGGTCCAGCACCTTGAACACCTGCGCGGCATAGGTCTCCGCGTTCTCGGCGATTTCCTCGCGCGTCAGCGGCTTGCGCGTGACGTTCTTACCGGTGGGGTCACCGATCATCCCGGTGAAATCGCCGATCAGGAAAATGGCCGTATGCCCGAGGTCCTGGAACTGGCGCATCTTGTTGAGCAGCACGGTGTGGCCGAGATGCAGGTCGGGCGCGGTCGGATCGAACCCGGCCTTGATGCGCAACGGACGACCGAGCGCAAGGCGCGCTTCCAGTTCGTCATCCTTGATCACATCGACCGCGCCGCGGTGGACGAGCGCGAGGGCCTGTTGGTTCGAGGGCATCGGTGGGTTCCGGAATGGGGCGGCATCCCGGCGCCCCGCAAAACAGGCGACGCGTCATGCCACGGGAGTGATGTTCAGGTTAATTATGCGTTAAGTGCAAAACCGCGTGCAAATCTTTGTGAAACAAAGGATTGACGCACGCTTCACACGGGCCTATGGTACGGCCCGTTGCGTGCTTCCGCCCGTTTTCCGGATCTCTCGATGGACCACCATCTCCGTCGCATCACCCCTCATTTTGTGCGGCGTCAGGCGATCCGTCGCAAGACCCGTCATTGCCATTCCCATTTCTATGCGCGCTGTGCGCACTGGTCCTTCCACGCCGACGTACCGACGAGTGCGTTCCGTTGGACGCGCGAACGCTGGGTGCTGGGCGGCGGCGCATTCCTGCTGGTGTTGCTGACCCTGCTGGGCATTCCGGCCTGGGCCAACATCATCCATCACGACACCATCCAACCGGTGACCCGCGAGACCCTCGCGCTGCAGCTGCCGGCGGCCCCCGTGGAAACCGCGCGGCCGGTCACCACGACATGGAAGACCGTCGAGGTCGAACCCGGCCAGACGCTCTCCGAAATTTTCCAGACCGAAGGCCTTGCGGCTGCCGATCTCGCCAGGGTGATGGCGAGCGGCAAGGATACCGGCGCACTGAAGACCCTGCACCCCGGCGATCAGGTCGCTTTCCGGATCGGGACCAAGGGCCAGCTGCAAGGCTTCCGCTACGAACCCGATTCCGCCACCCAGGTCACCCTGACCGCGCAGGCCGATGGCAGCCTGGCCGCACAGGTCAGCACGCTTCCGATCGAACGCCGCATGCACTTTGCCCACGGCGTGGTGCAGGGTTCGCTGTTCGTGGCCGGTGAGAAGGCCGGGCTGTCCGAGACGATGGTGCTGAAGCTCGCCGACGTGTTCAAGTACGACATCGACTTCATCAAGGACCTGCAGAAGGGCGACCGCTTCACCGTGGTGTACGACGACATCTATCGCAACGGCAAATATGCCGGCGCCGGCAACATCATCGCCGCCGAATTCATCAACGACGGCAACCGCTACACCGCCTACCGCTTCAAGCAGAGCGACGGCGAGGTGGCCTACTACAGCCAGGACGGGCACCCCCTGCGCCGGGCGCTGCTGCGCACCCCGGTGTCGTTCACGCGCATCTCCTCGCGCTTCGGCATGCGCGTGGATCCGATCCTCGACAAGCGCCGCCTGCACGCCGGCATCGATTACGCCGCGCCCACCGGTACGCCGATCCACGCGGCCGGCAACGGCGTGATCGTGTTCCGCGGCAAGGCGCGCGGTTTCGGCAATCTCGTCAAGATTCGCAACACCCCCACGTACACCACGGGTTACGGCCACATGTCGCGCTTCGCGAAGGGCCTGCACGTGGGCTCGCGCGTGAGCCAGGGCGAGGTGATCGGCTACGTGGGGCAGACTGGTTGGGCCACGGGACCGCATTTGCATTACGAAGTGTGGGTCAATGGCGTGCCGAAGAATCCCCTGACGGTCACGATGCCCAAGCCGCAACCCTTGTCCGGCAAGCTGATGGCCGAGTTCAAGGCGCAGTCCGCACCGATGGTGGCGCGCATCCAGATGATCGACAACGCGACCCAGCGCCTCGCACAGGTGGACGCCAGCCACACCGGCCTGGCCGCGACCGATTGATTCCGTCGTGGCGGACGCCGCGTCGCTGCTCTATCTCGGACTGATTTCCGGTACCAGCGCGGACGGCATCGACGCCGCGCTGGTGCGCTTCGTGCCGCGGCTCGAGGTGGTGTCTGCGCGAACGGTCGAGTACCCGGCGACCCTGCGCACACGCATCGTGGCCCTGGCGCGCAACGCCGCCGCCATCACGCTGGAAGATTACGGCCGCCTCGACGTCGAAATCGGCGAGCACTTCGCCGCTGCGGCGTTGGCGTTGCTGCAAGGCGCAGACATCGACGCCAACGCAGTGGGCGCGCTCGGCTCGCACGGGCAAACGGTTTGCCATCGCCCGCGCGGGCCACACCCGTTCACCCTGCAACTGGGCGACCCCAACGTGATCGCCGAGCGCACCGGCATCGTCACGGTCGCGGATTTCCGTCGCGCCGACATCGCCGCGGGCGGACAAGGCGCACCCTTGCTGCCCGCCTTGCATGCAGCGGTGCTGGCCGATCCGGCCACGCCGCGCGCGATCCTGAATCTGGGCGGCATCGCCAACCTGACCTTGCTGGTTCCCGGCCAGCCGGTGCTCGGCTTCGACACCGGTCCCGCCAATTGCCTGATGGATGCATGGTCGCAGCGCGTGCGCGGCATGCCACGCGACGATGCAGGTGCATGGGCGGCGCGCGGTCATTTTGACAATGCGTTGCTGGCGCGTTTGCTCGACGACCCCTACTTCAAGGTGGCACCACCGAAAAGCACTGGTCGCGAAGTCTTCAACCTCGACTGGCTGGACGCACGGCTGCCCGGCGGCGTCGACCCGGCGGACGTGCAAGCGACCTTGTTGCAGGTTTCCGCGCGCAGCATTGCTGCTGCACTGCGCACGCAGGCGCCGGAAGTCCGCGAGCTGTATGCGTGTGGCGGCGGTGTGCACAACGCCGCGTTGATGGATGCGCTGCGCGCCGAGTCGCCCGGCGTGAAACTCGACACCACCGCGGCGCTCGGCCTCGACCCCGATTTCGTGGAAGCCGTCGGCTTCGCCTGGCTCGCACGGGCCCGCCTGGAAAACCTGCCCGGCAACCTGCCGTCGGTTACCGGCGCGCGCGGGCTGCGGGTGCTGGGCGCCGTTTACGCGCCCTTCGCATGAGTGCGCCGGTTGCTGGAAGATCCATGCGTTCTGCCGTCCGGCGACACGGCCCCGTTAGCATGCACGCATGATCGACACCGTGGCACGCCGGCACAAGCTGGTCGACGCGATTCGTCCGTATTTGGAACGCGCGCCGCTTGGTGCGCTGCTGCTGGGCATTTCCTCCGGCTTTCCCTACGCCATGATCGGCGCTACCTTGACCACGCGGCTGGCCCAGGACGGCATCGACAAACAGGCGGTCACGGCATTCTCGCTGGCATTCCTGGCCTACAACCTGAAGTTCCTGTGGGCGCCGGCCATCGATCGAGTGCGCTTGCCCCTGCTGGGGCGTTACGGCCAGCGTCGATCGTGGTTGTGGCTCTCGGCAGCCCTGGTGGCGGCTGCGATCGTGTTCCTCGGATTGGTGGACCCGAGCCACCATCTGGCCGCCGCGGCGGGCGCAGCCGTACTGGTGGGCGTGGCTGGTGCCACCTTCGACATCGTGATCGACGCCTACCGTATCGAACTGCTGGAGCCGCGCCAGCTAGGCATCGGCTCGGGGATGTCGCAGTACGGTTGGCGGCTGGGCGCCAACGTCGCCGGCGCGCTGGCCTTGGTACTCGCCGCGGTGTACGGCTGGCACGCAGCGTACGTGCTGTGCGCTGTATTCGCGCTGCCGGCGGTCATGGTCGGCTTCTGGCTGGGCGAACCTGCACGGCATCGCGCCCCCACGCCGCGGCACGGCCTCGCCGCGGTCCGCGAAAGCGTCATCGAGCCGCTGCGTGAATTTTTTGCACGCAGCGGTGCGTGGCTGGTACTGCTGTTCGTGCTGCTGCACAAGATTGGCGACACACTCGCCAACCTCACCGTGCGTCTGCTGCTGAACGACCTCGGCTTCAGCAACGAGGAAATCGCCACCTTCGACGTCGGTTTCGGCTTCATTGCCTTCCTGGTCGGCATCTTCATCGGCGGCATCGTGTATGCGCGTCTCGGGGTCAAACGCTCGGTGATGCTAAGCCTGATCCTGATGGGCGTGTCGAACCTGTCCTTCGCGGCGCTTGCCCACCTCGGTCACAGTGATGCCATGCTGGCCTTCACCATTGGCTTCGAGAACCTGTCCAGCGGCATCGGCGGAGTGGTGGTGGTGGCCTACCTGTCGGCGCTGTGCAACCTAAGCTTCACCGCCACCCAGTACGCGCTGCTGTCGGCGGCGGCTTCGGTGGTGGGCCGGATCCTGACCGGAACCACAGCCGGAACCCTGATCGAGCAGCTTGGCTACTTCGACTTCTACCTGCTGACCACGGTGGCGGCGTTCCCCGGGATCCTGCTGTTCGCATGGATGATGCGCGCCGGCTTGGTCGACCGCGCGATTGCCGAGCCCGACGTGCGTGAAACCGTGTAGCCGTTCAGTCGGCATACTCGACGAGATACGGCGCGTGATCTGAAAACCGCGGTTCGCGCGCGATCGCACACGCGCGCACGCGTTTGCCCTGCGCCGGGGTCGCGATCTGGTAGTCGATCCGCCAACCGACGTTGTTCGCGCGCGCCGCGCCGCGATTGGACCACCAGGTGTATTCCTCGACGTCCGGTTTCACCACGCGGAAACTGTCCAGCCAACCGCGCCGCGGCGCCGGCGTGCCATCGCCGTGCGCGTCGGCGATCAGTGCATTCAACCACGCACGTTCCGCGGGCAGGCAGCCCGAATTCTTCTGGTTGGATTTCCAGTTGCGGATGTCGCGCTCGCTGCGCACGATGTTCCAGTCGCCGCACAGGACGTATTCGCGCCCGCTCGCCAGCCACTGGTCGAAGATCGTGCGCAGTTTCTTCATCGCCGTGAACTTGAATTGCTGGCGTTCCTCGCCCGAAGTGCCGGATGGCACGTACAGCGACACCACCGAAAGATTGCCGAAGCGCGCTTCGATGTAGCGCCCCTCGTCATCGAAAGGCTTCCAGCCGATTTTCGTGAGCACTTCGTCGGGCTCGCGTTTCGCATAGATCGCGACCCCGCTGTAACCCTTCTTCGTCACCGCGTCGCGGTAGAAACAGTGCTGGTCGCGCGGCCGGAACACCGCGTCGCCCAGTTGGTCTTCCTGCGCCTTGGTCTCCTGGATGCAGGTCACGTCGGCGCCCTGCTCCCCCAGCCAGTCGAAAAACCCCTTGCGGGCAGCCGAGCGGATGCCGTTGGCGTTGAAGGTGATGATACGCATGAGAAATGAAGACCAGGGACCAGAGAAGCGTAAAGCAAAAGCGTGCGCAATGTCGGTCGGCGCATGTTCATGTCGGAACCGATGTCTCTCATCACGAACGTGCATCACGTATCATTCCGGTCCCCGGTCCCCGGTTCCTGGTCCCATGCTGCACTCCCACCAACGCGACTTCCTCGACACCGCGCTTCGTTGCGGCGTGCTGCGCTTCGGCGACTTCACCCTGAAATCGGGCCGGCAGAGTCCCTACTTCTTCAACATGGGCCGGATCGACAGCGGCGCCGCGCTGGCCGAGGTCGGCGCCGCCTACGCCGCCACGATCGTGCTGCACGGCATCGGCTTCGACATGCTGTTCGGCCCTGCCTACAAGGGCATCCCTTTGGCCGCAGCCACCGCCATCGCGCTGGCGCGCGGGCACGACCGCGACGTGCCGTGGGCGTACAACCGCAAGGAAGCCAAGGATCACGGTGAAGGCGGCTCGCTGGTCGGCGCGCCGCCGAGGGGCCGGGTGCTGATCGTGGACGACGTGATCACGGCCGGCACCGCGGTGCGCGAATCGCTGGCGTTGATCCGCGCCGCCGGGGCGGAGGTGGCAGGCGTGCTGGTCGCGCTCGACCGCCAGGAACGCGGACAGGGTCCGCTTTCGGCGACCCAGGAACTCGCGCATGGACAGGGCGTGGCAAGCTTCGCCATCGTCGGCTTGGCCGAGCTGCTGGAATACGCCGGCAACCACCCGGACCTTGCCGGGCAACGCCCGCGTCTCGAGGCCTACCGCGCCCGCTACGGGGTCGGCTGATGCCACCGTGGCCGTTGCCTTCGGCCCACAACTTGCATGACCCATCCGTCTATACTGGCTCCTCCGGATGATGCTCCCCATGCGCCGAATCGCCCTGACCCTGCTGCCCGCCGTGCTGCTTGCCGCGAGTGTCGCGATGCCGGCCCACGCCGGCAACAGCGCGACCCCGACCGTGCACTACCGCTGGACCGATCCGGCTGGCGTGGTGCATTTCAGCGACACGATCCCCGCCTCGGCATTGGCAGGCGGTTATGACGTGGTCAACGACAATGGCCGGGTGGTGCGCCGCATTGCGCCCGAACTCTCCCCCGCCGCGCGCAAGGCCGCGGCCGCAGAGGCTGCACGTATCGCCGCGGCGAAGCGCGCGGCCCGGCAACAGAGCCTGGAGGACGCCCAGATGCTCGCGGCGTACCCGACCGACAAGGACCTCGAACAGTCCCAGCAAGCACAGTTGCAGCAGATCCAGACCGACATCGCCACGTTACAGACCAACCTGCGCAGCCAGGAAGATTCCCTCACTGACCTGCTCTCGCACGCCGCAGACCTCCAGCATTCCGGCCAGCCGGTGCCGACTTCCGTCAACAGGCGGATCGTGGAACAGCGCGAAACGGTGAACGGCGAGCGCAATGCGTTGGCCCAACGGCGCGCCGACCTCGCCCAGGCCCAGGTCAGGTTCACGACCCAATTGCAGCGTTACCGTGCCTTGCGCGCCAAATACCAGAGCGACGTCTCGGCCCGGCAGCAGTAACGCCCGCCCCGCGCAGCACCGCCGGGGATCGTCCAAGCCGATGCCGTGAACCGCATCCGGCAAAGCGCCCGGACCCACGCCGGGCTACAGCCGGGCTGCACCGTGGACGGCGAGGCCGCGGCCTCAGGCGGCCGAGCGACCTGCCTCGATGTGCTCGGACAATGCGCGCAATGACCCGAACACACGCCGGTTGTCGGGGTTGTCGGAACGCAACTGGACGCCGTAGCGCTTGGATACCGCCAGCGCCAGTTCGAGCGCGTCGATGGAGTCGAGTCCCAGCTCGCCCCCGAACAACGGCGCGTCCGGGGCAATGCTGTCCGGCGCGACATCCTCGAGATTGAGGCTGTCGACGATCAGCTTCGCCAGTTCCTGCTCCGCAGGCGTCTGCGTGGTCATGTTGCCGGGCTCCAATGCACCGCCGAATCAGCCGGTTAGTGTAACATGAGGGGTTCGAATCAAGCTCGCAGCGGGATGCCAGGGTTCATGGATCAGGGCGACACGGACGCAAGCGCGACACTGGCTGCACCCGCGTGCTTCCGGGTCGCCTACAGCGATGCGTCGAGCCGGGGCCTGCTGGACCAGCCGGGCACGCTTGCCGTTTTCGATTTCGACGATGCCGCCCCGGCCGGCGCCGATCCGCGCTGGCTGCGCGTGTCGCAGGCGGCCCTGGCCACCCCGGCGCCGAGGGAACACTGGACGGTCGCGGCCGAGGTCAGCCACGGCTTCGAAGCGGGCCTGCACTGGTCGCGCGGGGGCGGCTGGCAGTTCGTGGCGATCGAGGCCGACGAAACAGCTCCCGGTGGCATCGAAACCGCATGCGAATTCGTTTACGACCGCCTGCTCACGCACGTCGCGGCCAGCCCGGAACGGCACCTGCTCAGGATCTGGAATTACCTCGACCGGATCAACGAAGGCGAGGGTGACGCCGAGCGCTATCGCTTGTTCTGCAGCGCCCGTGCCCGCAGCATGGCCGCGCACGGGCTGTCCGATTACCCGGCGGCCACCGCGATCGGCCACCACGGCCCGCGCGGACGCCTGCAGGTCTATGCGTTGTGCGCGACCCGCGCGGGCGCGGCACTCGAGAATCCGCGCCAGCTCAGCGCCTGGGCGTATCCCCGCCAGTACGGCCCGACCGCGCCGAGCTTCGCCCGCGCCATGCGGCTGCCCCGCGACGGCCTTGCGATTTCGGGCACCGCCGCGGTGATCGGCCATGCCTCGCATCACGCGGGTCACGTCGCCGCACAGGTCGAGGAAGCCGTAGCCAACCTGTGCGCCCTGCTGGAACGGGCCGCCTTGCCGCCCTTCGATGCCGCCTCGCCGCTCAAGGTTTACGTGCGCCGCCCGGACGACGCCGGTGCCGTGCAGGCCGCCCTCGCGGCGACGCTCGACCCGGCGGTGCCGCGCCTGCTGCTGCGGGGCGACATCTGCCGCCGCGAACTGCTGGTCGAGATCGACGGCTGGCGGTTTGCCGCTTTGTAAAAGCCGCTTTGTAGGAGCGCGCCTGCGCGCGACCGGTGTCGTCTGCAGGCAGGCTCCTACGGTTCTTTGTCCGGCCGTTTCCATGACTTGATCGTGGTCTGCTTGCCACGCGCGAGGGTCAGTTTCTCGTCCGGTGCGTCGGCGGTGATGACCGAACCCGCGCCGATGGTGGCGTTGGCGCCCACCTTCACCGGTGCGACCAGCGAGGTGTTGGAACCGATGAAGGCGCCGTCACCGATTTCGGTGACGTACTTGTTGACGCCATCGTAATTGCAGGTGATGGTGCCGGCGCCGATGTTGACCCCGGCGCCGACCCGCGTGTCGCCGAGATAGGTGAGGTGGTTGGCCTTGCTGTCCTCGCCGAGTTTGGCTTTCTTGGTTTCGACGAAGTTGCCGACATGCACGCCCGCCGCGAGTTCGGTACCCGGGCGCAGGCGCGCGAACGGCCCGATCCGGCAGGCGCCGTAGGTCGTGACGCCTTCGAGGTCACAGTGCGCCAGCACCTCGGTGCCCGCCGCCAGATTGACGTCGCGCAGGCGGCAGAACGGACCGACCTTGACCCCGTCGCCCAGGGTAACGCCGCCTTCCAGGATCACGTCAACATCGATCTCGACATCCCGTCCATGGCTGAAATGCCCGCGCAGGTCGAACCGCGCCGGGTCGGCGATCCGGACCCCCGCCAGCATCAGCCGCCGCGCGTCGCGGCTGCGGCGATAAGTCGCGAGTTCGGCCAGTTGCGCGGCATCGTTCGCGCCGAACGCCTCGATCGGGTCGGCCGTCATGACCACGTCCGCCTGGGTGCCCTCGGCCGCCGCCAGTGCAAAAACGTCGGTGAGATACAGCTCGCCTTGGCGATTGTCGGCCGAAAGCTGGTCGACCCAGCCACGCAACGGCCGCGATTCCGCCAGCACGACCCCCGTGTTCACGACGCGGACGCCGCGCTGCACGTCGTCGGCATCCTTGTCCTCGACGATCGCGCGCACCCGACCCAGGCCATCCCGCAGCACCCGGCCGTAGCCCGCCGGGTTGTCCATCTCGGCCGCCAGCACCGCCAGCTCGGCGTGGGTGGCGATCAGCTCGGCGAGGGTCTCCGCGCGCAGCAACGGCACGTCGCCGTACAACACCAGGATCCGCCGGGGGTCGGGGATGTCGTGCAGGGCCAGGCGCACCGCATGCCCGGTGCCGTGCTGTTCGGACTGGTGCACCCAATGGATGTCGGTGTCCCGGGCGAAGGCCGTGCGTACCTGTTCGCCGCGATGGCCGTACACCACGTGCAGCCCTTCCGGACGCAACGCACGCGCGGTATCCAGCACATGCGCCAGCAGCGGCCTGCCCGCCAACGGCAACAGCACCTTGGGCAGCAGCGATTTCATGCGCTTGCCTTCGCCAGCGGCAAGCACGATCACGTGCAGGGGGTCAGCCATGGATCCGGTCTCCAGTCGGTCGCGCAACATTGGCGCATCGCGCGCCCGGCGGCAAGTGGCTGAGGGCGTGCCCGGTGCGGCGGTGGCCTGCCCCGGCGCAGGTCCCGCCCCGACATGATGAAGGGCCGTGCGCGAAGCATCGGGCCCCCACCCGGCCTGCGCCACCACGGAACTCTCGACCATGGCTGGCGGTTTTGGCGGACGGGAAAGGCCCAGGGTTTCGGCTTTCGCCGGGATGACGAATAAAACGCCGCGCGCGTCAGTGTTGCAGGTTCTTGCGCAGGCGCTCCAGCGCGGACAACTGCGCCAGGGCCTGGATGAGCTGTTCCTGCGCCTGTTCGACGGTCTTGGCGTCGCCACGATTTTCCAGCATGCGCTCGGCTTCTTCCTTGGCGCGTTTGACCGAAGCCTCGTCGATTTCGTCGGCGCGCAGCGCGGTGTCGGCCAGCACCGTGACCACGTTCGGCTGCACCTCGAGGATACCGCCGGAAACGTAGTAGCCCTGGCGCTTGCCGTCCTCGCCGATCACCTCGACCTGGCCCGGCTTCAGGCGCGTCAGCAGCGGCTCGTGGCGCGGCGCGATACCCAACTCGCCGGCTTCGCCGCTGGCGATGACCAGCGTCGCCTCACCATGGAAGATGTTGGCTTCGGCACTGACGATGTCGCAACGGATGGTAGCCATTTCTTTGCTCGCTCTGCTCGCCTTGTGGGAAGTCGCCCGCTTCGCGGGCTGTAAAGGGAGAAGTCGGCCGCCGCGCGGCCTGTATAGGGTAAAGAGCGAAGCGAAAGTCCGCTTTCGCGCTTGCTCCTACCCTTTGCCCTTCACCATTGGCCCTTTACCGCTCCTCTCACGCGGCTTTCTTCTCGCCGGCGGCGTTCATCTGCTCACCCTTCTTGATGGCGTCCTCGATGCCGCCGACCATGTAGAACGCCTGCTCGGGCAAGTGGTCCACTTCACCCTCGACGATCATCTTGAACGCGCGGATGGTTTCCTTCAGCGGCACGTACTTGCCGGGCGAGCCGGTGAACACTTCCGCGACGTGGAACGGCTGCGAGAAGAAACGCTCGCACTTGCGCGCACGGTACACGGCCTGCTTGTCCTCTTCGGAAAGCTCATCCATGCCCAGGATCGCAATGATGTCCTTCAGTTCCTTGTAACGCTGCAGGGTGCCCTGCACCTTGCGCGCGACGTCGTAGTGTTCCTGGCCGATCACCAGCGGATCGAGCTGGCGCGAGGTCGAAGCCAGCGGATCGACCGCGGGATAAATGCCGAGCGAGGCGATGTCGCGCGACAACGCCACGGTCGAATCCAGGTGCGCGAAGGTGGTCGCGGGCGACGGATCGGTGTAGTCGTCGGCCGGCACGTAGACGGCCTGGATGGACGTGATCGAACCGGTCTTGGTGGAGGTGATGCGTTCCTGCAGGCGGCCCATTTCGTCGGCGAGCGTGGGCTGGTAGCCCACCGCCGACGGCATGCGGCCGAGCAGCGCCGATACTTCGGTACCGGCCAGCGTGTAGCGGTAGATGTTGTCGATGAACAGCAGCACGTCGCGACCCTTGCCGGACGCGTCCTTTTCGTCGCGGAAGTATTCGGCCATGGTCAGGCCGGTCAGCGCGACGCGCAGGCGGTTGCCCGGCGGCTCGTTCATCTGGCCGTACACCATCGCCACTTTCGACTCGGGGAAGTTGTCGGGCTTGACGACGCCGGCCTCGATCATCTCGTGGTAGAAGTCGTTGCCCTCGCGGGTGCGCTCGCCGACGCCGGCGAACACCGACAGGCCCGAGTGCTGGGTCGCGATGTTGTTGATCAGTTCCAGCATGGTCACGGTCTTGCCGACGCCCGCGCCGCCGAACAGGCCGACCTTGCCGCCCTTGGCGAACGGACACATCAGGTCGATGACCTTGATGCCGGTTTCCAGCAGCTCGTTGGCCGCGGCCTGGTCTTCATAGGACGGCGCGGAGCGGTGGATTTCCCACTGCTGTTCGGCATTGACCGCGCCGCGCTCGTCGATCGGCTCGCCCAGCACGTTCATGATGCGGCCCAGCGTGGCCTTGCCGACCGGCACCTTGATGTACGCGCCGGTGTTGGTGACCTCGAGGTTGCGCTTCAGCCCGTCGGTGGAACCCAGCGCGATCGTGCGCACCACACCATCGCCCAACTGCTGCTGGACTTCCAGCGTGACCGCGGTGCCTTGCACCTTGAGCGCGTCATAAACCTTCGGCACCGCGTCGCGCGGGAACTCGACGTCGACCACCGCGCCGATGATTTGAACGATCTTGCCCTGGCTCATTGTGTTGTCCTCAATCCAGATATTGATGAACCCCTCTCCCTCCGGGAGAGGGGCAGGGGTGAGGGTTCGGCTGTACCGCAACGTCGCGGCCAATTCGAACCCTCATCCGGCGCTTCGCGCCACCTTCTCCCGGAGGGAGAAGGAAAATCAAAATCAGCCGCCGACCGCCGCGGCGCCGCCGACGATCTCGGAAATTTCCTGGGTGATGGCCGCCTGGCGCGCCTTGTTGTAGATCAGCGTCAGGGTGTTGATGGCCTTGGTGGCGTTGTCGGAGGCGGCCTTCATCGCGACCATCCGCGCCGCATGCTCGCTGGCCAGGTTCTCCAGCGTGGCGTGGTACACCATCGCCTCGAAATAACGGTTCAGCACGTGCCGGATCACGGTCTCCGCGTCCGGCTCGTACAGGTAATCCCAACTGGTCGCGCGCTCGACCCTGGCTTCGCCCGAGGTCGGGTGCAGCTCGTCACCCTTGGCGGCCTTGATTTCCTCGGCCACGGCGGGCAACGGCAGCAACACATCGACGGTCGCGCGCTGGGTCATCGTGTTGATGAACTGGTTGTAGCAAAGATAGATGCGGTCGAGCCTGCCCTGCATGAAACCGTCGTCGGCGATCTTCATCACGCCGATCAGTTTTTCCAGGCGTGGGTGGTCGCCGAGGTGCGTGAGCGTGCCGACCATGTCCACCTTGATGTGGCGGAAGAACTGCGCGGCCTTCTGGCCGATCGCGATGATCTCGACGCCGACGCCCTTTTGCTGCCAGCCGTGGATGTCCGCCAGCACCTTGCGGAACAGGTTGGCGTTCAGGCCCCCGCACAGGCCGCGATCGGTCGAAACGACGAGGTAGCAGACATGCTTGATCTCGCGTTCCTTGAGCGCCGGGTGCTGGTAGTCCGGCGACGCCTGTGCGATGTGTGCAACCACGTTGCGCATGTGCAACGCATACGGCCGCGAGGTACGCATCAGGTCCTGCGCACGCCGGATCTTGGATGCCGACACCATCTGCAACGCGCTGGTCACCTTGCGGGTGTTCGCGACGCTCTTGATCTTGGTCCGGATTTCTCTTGCGCCTGCCATGTCGTTTCCTGCTGTTGTAGGAGCGCGCCTGCGCGCGACGGTCGCCCGCGGGCCAGGCTCCTACGGCCTCATCACCAAGACCCGGTCTTCTTGAACTCGTCCAGCGCCGCCTTGAAGGTGCCTTCGATATCGGCGTTCCAGTCGCCGGTCTCGACGATCTTGTGCATCAATTCGCCGTGGCTGGATTCCATGAACTGGTGCAACGCGTGTTCGAACGGCAGGATCTGCGCGATCGGCAGGTCGTCCAGGTAACCTTTCTCGGCCGCGTACAGTGACACCGCCAACTGCGCGATCGAGAGCGGCGCGTATTGCTTCTGTTTCATCAGCTCGGTGACGCGTTGGCCGCGCTCCAGCTGGGCGCGGGTGACGGCGTCGAGGTCGGAGGCGAATTGCGCGAACGCCGCCAGCTCGCGGTATTGCGCCAGCGCCAGCTTCACGCCACCCGAGAGCTTCTTGACGATCTTGGTCTGGGCCGCACCGCCCACACGCGACACCGAGATGCC
Source organism: Rhodanobacteraceae bacterium (assembly GCA_036279975.1). GTDB lineage: Bacteria > Pseudomonadota > Gammaproteobacteria > Xanthomonadales > Rhodanobacteraceae > 66-474. Next base: position 24,738 of record DASURP010000073.1, on the reverse strand, counting down.
GGCGTTCACGGCCGGGCGGATGCCGGCGTTGAACAGGTCGGTCTCGAGGAAGATCTGGCCGTCGGTGATCGAGATCACGTTGGTCGGCACGAACGCGGACACGTCGCCGGCCTGCGTCTCGATGATCGGCAGCGCGGTCAGCGAACCGGTCTTGCCCTTCACTTCGCCACTCGTCTCCTTCTCGACGTATTCGGCGTTGACGCGCGCCGCGCGTTCCAGCAGGCGCGAGTGCAAATAGAACACGTCACCCGGGTACGCCTCGCGGCCCGGCGGACGGCGCAGCAGCAACGAGATCTGACGGTACGCCCATGCCTGCTTGGTCAGATCGTCGTAGATGATCAGCGCGTCTTCGCCGTGGTCGCGGAAGTATTCGCCCATCGCGCAACCGGCGTACGGCGCGATGTATTGCATGGTCGCCGAGTCGGAAGCCGAAGCCGCGACGATGATGGTGTGCTTGAGCGCGTCGTGCTCTTCCAGCTTGCGCACCACGTTGGCGATCGAGGACTGCTTCTGCCCGATCGCGACGTAGATGCACTTCACGCCGGTGCCCTTCTGGTTGATGATGGTGTCGACCGTGAGTGCGGTCTTGCCGGTTTGGCGGTCGCCGATCACCAGTTCGCGCTGGCCACGGCCAATCGGAATCATCGAGTCCACCGACTTGTAGCCGGTCTGCACCGGCTGCGACACCGACTGGCGCCAGATCACGCCCGGCGCGACCTTTTCCACCGGCGAGGACAGGGGGGTGTTGACCGGACCCTTGCCGTCGATCGGGTTGCCGAGTCCATCCACCACGCGGCCCAGCATTTCCGGGCCCACCGGCACTTCCAGGATACGGCCGGTGGTCTTGGCGGTGTCGCCTTCGGAGAGATGCTCGTACTTGCCGAGCACCACCGCGCCGACCGAGTCGCGCTCGAGGTTCAGCGCCAGCGCATAGGTATCGCCGGGCAGCTCGATCATCTCGCCGGCCATCACGTCGTTCAGGCCATGGATGCGCACGATGCCGTCCGACACGCTGGTCAGGGTGCCTTCGTTGCGGGTTTCCGCCGAGAGCTTGAACTGCTCGATGCGGGTGCGGATCAGTTCCGAGATTTCGGAAGGATTGAGTGTGGTGGCCATTGCTTGGATTCCTGTTTATCGGTGCCTCGGGGCACCGGCATCGCCAATTGCTGCGTGTGTCCAACTTTTGGTAGGAGCCTGCCTGCAGGCGATGGTCGCGAGCAAGCTCGCTCCTACAGTTCCCGCCCCTACTGCATCAACGCGGTTTCGAGTTTGGCGAGGCGGCTCTTCAGCGATCCATCGATCACGGTTTCGCCCGCGTCGATCACCGCACCCCCGAGCACCGCGGGATCAACGCTGCGCTCGAGCTGGATATCGCTTCCGAAGCGGCGCTTCAGCGCCTCCACCAGGCGCGCGGCCTCGGCATCGTCCAGCGGCACCGCGCTGCGCACCTTGACCTTCAGCACGTGTTCGGCGTCGCGCTTCATCTGCTCGAACAGCGCGGCGATTTCCGGCAGTTCGCGCAGGCGGTGGTTGTCGGCGAGTATGCCAAGAAAACGCATGAACGCCGAGTCGTCCGCCCCGCCCGCGCGCACGAACAGCGACGCCAGCGCCCCGGTGGACACGCGCGGATCGCCGAACAGGGCGACGACGCGTGGCACGGCCGCGACTTCCGCCGCGAACGCAAGTTGCTCCGCCCACTCGGCCTGCGTGCCGTGTGCGGCCGCGATTTCGAACGCGGCGCGTGCATAGGGGCGGGCAAGGGTCAAGGGCTGCGTCACGACGCGACTCTCCGCGGCAGGACGACCACGATGGTCGCGCGTGACAGCTCCATTCCTCCACAATCCCGGCGAATCCCGCCACGCAGGATGCGCGCCCCCCCTGGCTCAAGGGAGCAACACACTCGCTGTGCATGAATATTCCCGGCAACCATGTCAAATTCCCGCGACCAGCTCGTCGAGCAGGGCCTTGTGGGTGCCGGCGTCGACCTCGCGACCGAGGATCTTCTCGGCGCCCTGGACCGCCAGCGCCGCCACCTGGCTGCGCAGTTCGGCACGCGCACGGTGGGCCATGTTGTCGATGTCGGCCAGCGCCGCGGCCTTTTGTCGCGTCGTTTCCTGCACGGCGTCGGTGCGCGCCTTGTCGACGATCTGTCCGGCTTGCTGGTTCGCGCGCTCGATGATCATGGCGGCTTCCGCACGCGCCCTCTTGACCTCGTCGGCGGCACGCGTGTCGGCGTCAGCCAGTTCCTTGCGGGCACGGTCGGCCGCATCGAGGCCCTCGGCGATGCGCTTGGCGCGCTCGTCCATGGCCGTGACGATCGGCGGCCAGATGTATTTCATCGTGAACCAGGTAAGTATCAGGAAGACAATTACCTGGGCGATGAGCGTGGCATTCAGGCTCACGGTCGCAATCCTCTCGCGTAACTCAACTCAATGATGCCGTCGCTTGCGTGGCGTCACTTCGCCGCCGCTGCCATGTCGTGCAACAGCTTCGCGTGGAACGGATCCACGAACAGCAGGTACAGGCCGATGCCCACGCCGATGATCGGGATCGCGTCGATCAGGCCGACCAGCAGGAACATGCGGCCCTGCAACATCGGCACCAGTTCCGGCTGGCGCGCCGCGCTTTCGAGGAACTTGCCGCCCATCAAGCCCATGCCGATGGCGGCGCCGATGCCGGCGAGGCCGAGCATGAAACCCGCAGCCAGGGCGGTGAAGCCCGCAACACTGGCCAGTGCGCTGATATCCATTGTGTGTCTCCGTAGTGCTTGGGTTGAACTGCGATAAAAAAGCAGGTGCTCAATGCTGATCGGCGGCCATCGACAGGTAGGCCACCGTCAGCACCATGAAGATGTAGGCCTGGATGCCGATGATCAGCCAGTGGAAAATGCCCCAGCCGGTGGCAAACAGGATCTGGTAATAAGTGCCGCCGCCGATTGCCGGCAGGAAGCCGCCGATGCTTCCCAACGCAATGACCACGAGCAACGCCAACGGCAGCCAGCCGCGCAACCACTTGCCCTTGCCGTAGGCAAGCAGGCCGACGGTCGCCAGCGCCAGCGCCGCGAAAATGAAGAACGCCGCAGTCTGGCCCGCATCGAGGGGGGCCGGCGCACTGTAACGCAGCGTCAAGGCCGCCAGCAGGATGAAGATTACTTCACCCGCGTACATGTTGCCGAAAAGTCGCAAGCCGAGGCTCAGCGGCTTGGACAATTCTTCGACCACCTTGAGGATGAAATTGAGCGGCATCAGCCATTTGCCGAACGGGTGGAACAGGGCCTCCCTGGCGACGCCCCTGAAGCCCTTGCAGTAGAAGCTGTACCAAAGGCACAGGAAGAACACCGTGATCGACATCGACATGGTGATCATGGGATCCGCGGTGGGCAGCACCCGCAGATGCCCGATGCCCATGGCGCCGGCCGCGACCGGAAGCGCATCGACCGGCAGCAGGTCCATCAGGTTCATGAACAGCACCCACAGCCCCAGCAGCAGGGCCATCGGCGCCACGAATTGCGACTTGCGGTGGAACGAATCCTTGACCTGGCCGTCGATGAACTCGATGGCGAGCTCGACGAAGCTCTGCCAACGCGCGGGCACGCCGCTGTTGGCGCGCCGCGCGATCGGCCGGAAGATCCCGACAAACAGCAGGCCAAGCACGATCGAGAAGAAGATCGAGTCGATGTTGACCACCCAGAAGCCCTGCGAATTCACGACGATCTTCCAGCTCGTCAGATCGAGCTGGAGATACGTCAGGTGGTGCAGGATGTATTCGCTGCTGGTGGGGACCGCTTGCGTCGCCATGCCGTGAATTCCAGCCTAATCCGTTGTCAGATATCGAACCGCAACAGCAGCCAATTGACCGCCATCGCCACGCCCGCCCCGACCAGGACAGGCACCGGCGGCAGGCGCAACCGCACCAGGATCAGGAACAACCCACCCAGCACGACCAACCATTTCAGCAACGTCCCCAGCGCGAACCGCCGCATGGTGACGGCGCCCCGGGCCAGCGGCGGCCTGAAAACCCGAAGCGCCAGCAAGGCGGTGCCGATCGCCACCACCATGCCTCCGCCGAACGCACCCAGGGCAGACGCCGCGCCCCGGACCAGAAACAACAACCCGACGACGATCGCTGCCGCCGCTTGTGCCAGTACCACCTGCGTGGCGAGGCGTCGACCTGCGGCAAGTGAGTTGTACACGTCAAGCCACCTCGGGCGGGCTTTCGATCCGTCCAAAAGTCTGCAATCGAGCTTTGGAATTGTAGCAGCGCCGTTCGCGCGGTAGCAACCATCCGGACCCGTGCTGGTGGCGGATTTGCAAGGATTTTCGGGGGCGTGCAGGGGCTCGTTGCGACGCGCACGCAACGGCTTGCAAATCACGGGGCCGGCATCGCTCCGACCATGGATCCCGGCTCATCGCACATCCCTGTGCTGGCCGGGATGACCACGTCTTGATTCTGGATCCCGTGTCAGCGCACATCCCTGTGCTGCACGGGATGAAGACGTCCTGTCTTCACTTTCCGATGCAGAACGTGGAGAAGATCGCGCCCAGCAAATCTTCGCTGGTGAATTCACCCGTGATCTCGCCGAGCGCCCGCTGCGCCGCGTGCAGGTCCTCGGCGACCAGCTCGGGGGTGGCCGGAGCGCGTGCGGCGGCAAGCCGCGCCGCGGCGCGCTCCAGCGCCAGTACGTGCCGGGTTCGCGCACTAAAGGCTCCTTCGCCCTCGCCACCCAGCGCGATTGCGCGCAACGCTTCGCGCAGCAGTTCGATCCCGGCACCGGTCAGCGCGGACAGCGCGATCGTCACCACGCCACCCCGTTCGCCGGACGCGGGCGGGATCCCCGCAAGGTCGATCTTGTTGACAACGACGATGTGGGCCGCACCCGCGGGCACGTCCGCGAGCCATGCCCTGGCGCCCACCGCTTCAGGGTGGTCGACGACATGCACGACAATGTCGGCACGCGCCAATTCGGCGCGCGCACGGCGGATGCCCTCGCCCTCCACCACGTCTGCGGCCTCGCGCAGTCCCGCGGTATCCGCGAGCGTCAATTCGACCCCTTCCAGTGCGATCGCTTCGCGCAGGACGTCCCGCGTCGTGCCGGGAACATCGGTGACGATGGCGCGTTCGCTGCCGGCCAGCGCATTCAGGAGGCTCGACTTGCCCACGTTGGGCGCGCCCACGATCACGGCATGCAGGCCGTCGGTCAGGCGCACGCCGCGGCGCGCGGCCGCGAGCAGGGCATCGAGCCGGGTCGCGGCTTCCCCGAACAACTGCTCGAGCCCGGACCGCGACGCGCTTTCCGTGGCGTCCTCGGCGAAATCGATGGCCGCCTCGACTTCGACGCGCAGGCGCACGATGGTCCGTGCCAGCGCTTCGACCCGGCGGGAAAATTCGCCATCCAGCGAGCGCATGGCCGCCCGCGCCTGGGACTCGGAGCGCGCCGCGATCAGGTCGGCGACCGCCTCGGCCTGGGCCAGGTCGAGCTTGCCATTCAGGAAGGCGCGTTCGGAAAATTCGCCCGCGCGCGCGGGGCGCGCGCCCAATTCGCAGACGCGCCGCAACAGGCGCTCGAGCAGCAACGGACTGCCGTGCGCGTGGAGTTCCAGCACGTCCTCGCCGGTGAACGAATGCGGCGCCGGGAAAAACAGCACGAGCCCGCGGTCGATCAGGGTGCCGTCGGCGGCGCGGAATCCCGCCAGGCGTGCATGTCGCGGCTTCGGCGCGGTACCGCACAGCGCACAGGCGATCGCGCGCGTCGCGCCGCCCGAGACCCGCACCACGCCGATGCCGCCGCGCCCCGGCGGGGTCGCAACGGCCACGATGGTCTGGGTCGGCTCGCGCATGTGCGGCCCCGCGCTTTTGCGTCAGGCGCGCGCGTGCGCGTCGGCCCGGTCGATCTTGCGGGTGATGTACCACTGCTGCGACAGCATGCAGATGCCGCGCACCACGTAGTACAGCGTCAAGCCGGCGGGGAAGAAGAAGAACAGCACGGCGAACAGCACCGGCATCGCCTTCATGATCTTGGCCTGGGTCGGATCCATGCCCTGCACCGGGGTCAGGAACTGCTGGCCGAGCATCGTCAGCGCATACAGGATGGGCAGGATGAACAGCGGGTCGGCGGCCGACAGGTCGGGAATCCACAGGAACGGTGCGTGCCGCAGCTCGACGCTGAAGATCAGCACGTAATACAGGGCGAAGAAGATCGGGAAGGTGATCAGCGCGGGCAGGCAGCCCGCCATCGGGTTGACCTTCTCCTTCTTGTACAGCTCCATCATGGCCTGCTGGTACTTCTGCTTGTCGTCGCCGAAGCGTTCCTTCAGCGCCTTCATGCGCGGCTGCAGCTTGCGCATGCGCGCACCGGCCTTGTATTGCGCCTCGGTCAGCTTGTAGGTGACGGCCTGGATCAGCAGCACCAGCACGATGATCGCGAGCGCCCAGGTGCCCACCAGTCTGTGCAGGAAGGAAAGCAGCTTGAACATCGGCGCGGCGATCACGGTCCACTTGCCGTAATCGACCGTGAGGTTGAGTCCGGGCGCAATGTCTCCCAGGCTGTTCTGCAACTTGGGTCCGACATACAGACGTGCGCTGCTGGTGGTGCTGGCGCCCGGCGCGACCGCAAGCGCGGGTCCGACGGCGCGGATCAGGTAACGCGGCTTGCCATCGGCGCCGGCAGCCGGCACTTCGGCGCTGCCGAGCTGCTGGGCCTGCTTGGCATCGGGGATCCACGCAGCCAGGAAGAAGCGCTGGCTCATCGCGATCCAGCCGCCGGTGACGTCCTGGTGCAACGGCTCGCTCTGGAAATCGCCGAATTTCAGCCTGTTGAACTTGCTGTCGGGGCTGTACCAAGCCGCCCCGGTGTAGGCGTAACTGTCTGGGTTGTAGAACTCCAGGAAATGCTTGGGCGGCGGCGGCGGCTCGACCCGGTCGAGTTGCTCGTAGGCGTTGCCGTGCCAGGTCTGGGTGCCGTGGTTGTCGATCTGCTGCGTCAGCTCGACCACGTAGCTGCCGCGCGTCAAGGTGTAATGCTTGATCACCGAGACGGCCGAGGCCGGGTCATGCCAGGTGAGGGTGACGACCACCTGTTCCTGGCCGGGCGCCAACGCGTAGCGGGTCGCCTGCGGCGTGAACTCGGCGAGATGGCTGGGCGCGGCGCTGCCGTTCGTGCCGATCAATCCGTTCTGGGCCACGTAGTAGTTGGCGCCCGCATCGTCCAGCAACTGCACCGGTGGGCTGCCGCGGCCGACCTTCTGCGGATACTTCAACAACGCCGCCCCGACAATGGTGCCCCCGCGCGGATCGATGGTGAGTTTCAGCAGGTCATTGCTCGCGGTGACCAGGTCCTGCTTCGGCGTGAGGCTTGCCGCCGCCGTGGCGGGCGGCGGGAGTGCGCCGACGGGCGGCGGCAGGCGGCTGGCAGGTGCCGCCGGCACCGCCGGCGATTCGGGCACCGCGGCTGAGGTCGCGGACGCCTGTGCGGACGCAGGTGGCGGTGGGGGCGACGCGGCCGGGTAGTCGTGTTGCCAGGCCTGCCAGAGCAGGAAGGCGACGGCCGCCAACGCCACGAGCAGGGCGGTGCGTGTTTGATTGATCACGTGGGAAACTCGGGCTGGGGCCGCATCGCGGCTTCGAGCAAGTCAGCCGCCGATTGTGCCGGGCGCGGCGGTCTGCTTCAACGTTTGCAATTGCCGCCAGGCACGGCCGAGGTCGTCACCCAGCGCGGTGTTGTCCGTCACCGCGGCCGAACTGCGTGCGATGACCAGGATGTCCAGGGCCGGCAGGACCTCGCGTTGCGCGCGGAACGATTCGCGAATCACGCGCTTGATCCGGTTGCGCACCACGGCACGCTTGCTGACCTTGCGCGATACCGCAAGACCCAGTCGAGGGCATCCTTGTGGCGAGGCCATCCAACGCAACAGGAAGTGCCGGCCCTGCCAGCGACCCGGCGCATGCCGCAGCGCCGCGAACTCCGCGGCACGGCACAGCCGCACGGACGGCGGCAAGCCGGCCATGCGCGGTGATTACGGAACCAGGCGCTTGCGGCCCTTGGCGCGACGCGCGGACAGCACCTTGCGGCCGTCTGCCGTTTTCATGCGGGCGCGAAAGCCGTGGGTGCGGGCGCGCTTGAGCACGCTGGGCTGATAGGTGCGTTTCATGGTCGACTCCGCGGCGGGGCGCCCGCGCGAGGCGGGTCATGCATCGAAAAAGACTGCGGATTGTACGTTCGCGCGCAACCATCAGTCAACCGGATGGCCCTTGCGCACCCCACACGTGTTGCACACTCGCGCCTCCCGGACTGCCTGTTAGACTCACCGGTTCCCCGTGCGCAAAGACGCGGCGGGGCGGCCGGTTTGATTGTGCGGGAACTCATGAGCGACCTCTGGCAACGTTGCCTCGCCAGGCTCGAAGGCGAAATCGAGCCCGGGGTACTGCATACCTGGCTGCAGCCCCTGCAGGCGCGCGACGATGACGGCACCCTGCGGCTGCTCGCGCCCAACACGTACACTCTCGACTTCGTGCGCAGCGAGTATCTCGCGCGCATCGAGTCGACCTTGTCGGCGCTGGCGGGACGCCCGGTGCCGTTGCGGCTCGAGGTGGGTTCCATCAGCCCCGCCCCGCGACCTGTCGCCACGCCGGCGAACACCGGCATCGCCACGCTACCCTCAGCGCAACACAACATCGATCCGCATTACACCTTCGACAATTTCGTCGAGGGCAAATCCAACCAGTTGGGCAAGGCCGCCGCGATGCAGGTGGCGCAGAACCCCGGGCGCGCCTACAACCCGCTGCTGCTGTACGGCGGCACCGGACTCGGCAAGACCCACCTGATGCAGGCCGCGGGTAACCTGATGCTGAAGCACAACCCGTCGCTGAAACTGTTGTACGTGCATTCCGAGCGATTCACCGAAATGATGATCGCGGCGTTGCGCAACAAGAACATGGACGACTTCAAGCACCGCTTCCGCTCGGTGGATGCGTTGCTGATCGATGATATCCAGTTCTTCGCGGGCAAGGACGCCACCCAGGAAGAGTTCTTCCACACCTTCAACACGCTGTACGAATCCCGCCAGCAGATCATCCTGACCTGTGACCGCTACCCGAAGGAAGTCGACAACCTGGAGCTGCGCCTCAAGTCGCGGCTCGGCTGGGGACTGTCGGTCGCGATCGAGCCGCCCGACTTCGAAACGCGCGCAGCGATCCTGCTGGAAAAGGCCCAGGCCCGCGGCATTCCGCTGCCCGGCGACGTGGCCCTGCTGCTGGCGCGCCGCATTCGCTCGAACGTGCGCGAGCTGGAAGGCGCACTCAACACCGTGGCCGCGCAAGCCAACCTGTCGGGGCGCGGCATCACGATGGAACTGGTGCAGGAAACCCTGCGCGACCTGTTCAACGTGCACGCCCGCGCGATCACGATCCAGAATATCCAGAAGACGGTTGCCGACTACTACCAGTTGCGCCTGTCGGACCTGCTCTCGCAGCGCCGGGTTCGCTCGTTGGCGCGGCCCCGGCAAATTGCGATGGCGTTGGCCAAGGAATTGACCGAACATAGCCTGCCGGAGATCGGCGAAGCGTTCGGCGGCAAGGACCACACCACGGTGATGCACGCCTGCAAGAAGATCCGGAGCCTGTGCGACACCGACATGCGCCTGCGCCAAGACTGGGACAAGCTGATCCGGATACTGACTGGGTAAACTTGTGGACAAGTTCTGGATGAGGGCCCAAGTGCAAACAATCCACAGTCCATGCACAAGAGAGACCGGCAAGCATCCTCGTATTTTACAAACACAAGTAATTGATTGTAAAACGTATTTTTACAAACCAGGGTTATCAACCCAGACTGCTTCTACCAGCTTGTTTACAAGTAAATCCTGCTGTAAAGACAACCAATACGGGGACCAATCATGCGTTTCAGTACCCTGCGCGAATCCTTGCTCAAGCCGATGCAACAGGTCGTTGGCGTCGTGGAACGCAGACAGACCCTGCCGGTTCTTGCCCACTTGTTAGTGCAGGTTGCGAACGGCCGTCTTTCGCTGACCGGGACCGACCTCGAAGTCGAAATGCGGGCCAGCGCAGTCGTGGACATGAAGGAACCCGGTGAAACCACGATTCCTGCCAGGAAGTGGTTCGACTTGGTGCGTGCCCTGCCGGACGGCGTGACTGTCGATGTGCAGGTCAAGGGCGATCGGGTGGTGATGCACGCCGGGCGAAGCCGCTACACGCTTTCCACCCTGCCGGCCGAGGAGTTCCCCAGCAACGACGAGATCGAGGTTTCCGACAGGGTCTCGCTGCCGGAAGGGACGTTGCGGCGCTTGATGGAGCGCACTTCGTTTGCGATGGCGAACCAGGATGTCCGGTATTACCTCAACGGCTTGCTGTTCGACTTGCGCGATTCCGAGCTGCGCTGCGTTGCGACCGACGGCCACCGCATGGCCATGGCGCAGACGACATTGGACAAGCCCGCCGGCAACCCCCGCCAACTGATCATCCCGCGCAAGGGGGTGATGGAACTGCTGGGACTGTTCGAGGCATCCGACGATCTGGTGGAGATCGAGTTTTCCAGCAACCACCTGCGCGTCCGCCGCACGGACGTGGTGTTCACCTCCAAGTTGATCGATGGCCGTTTCCCCGACTACGAGGCCGTCATTCCGCTGGGTGCGGACAAGATCGTCCGGATCGATCGCGAAAACCTGCGCAATGCACTGCAACGCGCCGCGATCCTGTCCAACGAGAAGTACCGCGGGGTACGGCTTGAGGTTTCCCCCGGCTGCCTGCGGATCATCGCGCACAACCCGGAACAGGAAGAGGCCTTCGAGGAAATCGAAGCGGACACCAAGGTCGGCGATGTGGCCATCGGCTTCAACGTCGGGTACCTGCTCGAGGCGCTCGGAGCCCTGGACGAGGCAAACGTGCAGTTGCAGCTGCGCGACGCGCAATCGAGTTGCCTGCTGCGGGGGGTTGCCAGCGAGGAAGCCCAGCACGTGGTGATGCCGCTGCGCTTGTAACGACAAGGCGGATCAGTCCCCGCCTGGATTCCATGGTGAACATCGAACTGTTGCGCGCGACCGATCTGCGTTGCTTCGAACAGGTTTCCTTTGCACCAGGCCCGGGTGTCAACTGGTTGCTCGGCCCGAACGGTGCCGGCAAGACCACCCTGCTCGAAGCCGCCTACCTGCTTTCGCACGGCCGCTCCTTCCGCGCCGGCTCCCGGACGGCGCCTTGCCGGCAGGGCGCGCGCGAGTATCTGGTCTATGCCGAAATCCAGCGCGAGGATCGAGCTAGGATCCGGCTCGGCTTGACCCGAACGGATGATCGATGGATGGCACGACGCAACGGCGAAGACCTGGCAAGTCTGACGCCCCTGTTCGAGGCCTGTCCCGTCGTGTACTTCGGTCCGGAAAGCCAGAGCCTGGTCCAGGGCCCCGCCGAGGAGCGGAGGGCCTACCTGGATTGGAGCGTGTTCCACGTGGAACATGCATCGTTGGTCTTGTGGAAGGCTTGGCGCAAAGCCCTGCGCCAACGCAACACCCTGTTGCGCAAGCATGCAGCTGCTGCGGAGTTTTTACCGTGGGAGCACGAGCTTGGGAGTCTGGCGGAGCGCATCCATGTGCTCCGGCGGCGTTGCCTGACCAGCCTGGAGCCCTACATCGCCGAGGAAGCAGCACTGCTGGTGCCCGAACTGGGCCTGGTCCGGATCGACTACCGCCCTGGCTGGGATGAGCAGGTCGGCCTGGGTGCCCAGCTTGCTTCCACACGTGACCGGGATCGCGAGCGTGGTTTTACACGGCACGGCGCGCATCGCGCCGACTGGATGCTGGCTTTCGAGCGGGTCGCCAGGCGCGAGCACCTGTCCAGGGGGCAAGCCAAGGCAACCGCGCTGGTGTGCACGTTGGCCCTTGCACGGTGGCTGAAGGACAACAGTGGCGAATATCCCCTGCTTTGCCTGGACGACTTCGAGTCCGAGCTTGATACGCCCCACGCCGCCCTGGTGATCGGGTGGCTCGCGGGAAAGCCGATCCAGTGCTGGCTCACCAGCACCAAAGAGGCGGCCCACGGCCGAGCCGCCGGATCCACGCGGGTGTTCCACGTGAAACACTCTGGCTGCGAGCAGATCGCCTGACGCGGGGCATGGGTGGCGTGGACAGGGTATAATGAGATGTTTGGCTGATGATTCATGCTTTTTCGAGGCCTTGTCCATGAATGACACCTACGATTCCAGCAGCATCAAGGTTCTGAAGGGCCTCGAAGCCGTACGCAAACGCCCTGGCATGTACATCGGCGATACCGATGACGGTACGGGGCTGCATCACATGGTGTTCGAGGTCGTGGATAACGCCATCGACGAGGCCCTGGCCGGGTTCTGCGACCACATCGAGGTCAGCATCCACGACGATGGCACCGTCAGCGTGGCCGACAACGGTCGTGGGATTCCCGTGGACATCCATCCGGAGGAAGGGCGTTCCACCGCCGAGGTGGTCATGACGGTGCTGCACGCAGGGGGCAAGTTCGACGCCAATTCCTACAAGGTGTCGGGTGGCCTGCACGGCGTGGGCGTATCCGTGGTCAACGCCCTGTCCGAACACCTCTGGCTCACGATCTATCGCAACGGCAAGGAGTATCGCCAGGAGTACCGGCTGGGTGACCCGCTGTTCGCCCTGCGCGAAGTGGGGTCATCCGATCGCCGCGGCACCATGGTCCGCTTCCTGCCGAGCCCTGGCACCTTCACCCACATCGAATTCCAGTACGAGATCCTGGCCAAACGCTTGCGCGAACTGGCCTTTTTGAACTCTGGCGTAAGAATTACCCTTGAGGATCAAAGGGTTGGGAAGACCGACGTTTTCCAGTACGAAGGCGGCATCCAGGCTTTCGTCAAGCACCTGTCGCAGCTCAAGACCCCCCTGCACCCCAATGCGGTCGGATTCAGCGCGCAAAGTGGTGACACGACTGTCGAACTGGCCATGCAGTGGACCGACGGCTACCAGGAATCGATTTTTTGCTTCACCAACAACATTCCACAAAAGGATGGGGGCGCACATTTGACGGGATTGCGCGCCGCATTGACGCGAACGCTCAGCAATTACATCGAACAGTCTGGATTGGCGAAGAACTCCAAGGTTGCCTTGTCCGGCGACGATATGCGCGAGGGCTTGATCGCGGTGTTGTCGGTCAAGGTTCCCGACCCGAAGTTTTCCTCGCAGACCAAGGACAAACTGGTGTCGTCCGAGGTCAAGGGCATCGTCGAGCAGGCGGTCAACGCCAAACTCGAGGAATACCTGCTCGAAAACCCCGGTGACGCCAAACTGATTGCCGGCAAGGTGGTTGATGCGGCACGCGCCCGCGAGGCCGCGCGCAAGGCGCGCGAACTGACCCGGCGCAAGGGCGCGCTGGATATCGCGGGCCTGCCCGGCAAGCTGGCCGACTGCCAGGAGCGCGATCCGGCACTCTCGGAATTGTTCCTCGTCGAGGGCGACTCGGCCGGCGGCTCGGCCAAGCAGGGACGCAACCGCAAAACCCAGGCCGTCCTGCCGCTCAAGGGCAAGATCCTCAACGTCGAGAAGGCACGCTTCGACCGGATGCTGAATTCCGCCGAAGTGGGCACCCTGATCACGGCGCTCGGCACCGGCATCGGCAAGGACGAGTTCAACATCGACAAGCTGCGTTACCACCGCATCATCATCATGACCGACGCGGACGTGGACGGCTCGCACATCCGTACCCTGCTGCTCACCTTCTTCTATCGCCAGATGCCCAAATTGATCGAACGCGGCCATGTCTACATCGGCCTGCCGCCGCTGTACAAGATCAAGCAGGGCAAGAGTGAGCTGTACCTCAAGGACGACGCGGCCCTCAATGGCTACCTGATCGCAAGTGCGGTGCAGGAAGCCGCATGGACACCCTCCGCGGACGCTGCGCCCATACAGGGCGATGCGCTCGAAACCCTGCTGCGCCAGTACCAGGCGGCGCTCGACCAGATCGACAGGTTGGCCCAGCGCGGCGATGCGGGCGTGTTCACGGAGTTGCTCGAATACACGCCGCTCGAAGACGGCATGTGGGCGGACAGCACGGCGATGCGCGTCTGGGCGGACGGCTTGATGGCCAGGCTCAACGCCACGGGCCTGGGGCGTCCACAGTTCACGCTGGAGTTGCGCGAGGCTGCCGGCGAGCACTCCGCCGCGTGGTTGCTGCGACGCGCGCAACACGGCACCGAGCACACCTGGGTGTTGCCGCGGAGCTTTTTCTCCGGTGCGGACTTCCGGCCGCTGCTCGACGTGGCGCGTGCCTTGCGGGACCACCGTGCGGGCGCCGGCGAAGTGCGGCGCGGCAATGCTTCGCAGGCAGTCGGGAGTTTCGCCGAGGCGCGTGCCTGGCTTTTCGAGGAGGCCAAGAAGGGCCGGCAGATCCAGCGATTCAAGGGCCTTGGCGAAATGAATCCAGAACAGTTGTGGGAAACCACCGTCAACCCGGATACGCGCAGGTTGCTGCAGGTTCGCATCGAAGATGCGCTCGAGGCCGACCAGATTTTCTCGACCTTGATGGGCGACGTGGTGGAGCCGCGTCGCGAATTCATCGAAAGCAACGCGCTGCGGGTCGGCAATCTCGACGTTTGATGCGTGGCGCCAATCGTGAACATCACCGCTGCGGGTACTTGAGCTTTGCGCATGGCCCGCGCTACCCTCACCCTCCCCGTTTGCGACACGCACAGTTCCCCGCAAGAGGCATCCCGATGAAGTTCGCGTCCCGCTGGCTCGTTTGTGGCATGTGCTCCGCCCTCGCCTTGGCATTCCTGCCGACCATCGCATCCGCACAGCCGGGAGGAGCGGCTGGCGGGCAATGCTCGGACATCGAGATGCTGCAGCACAAGTGCGGCCAGCAGCAGACCAAGCAGTCCAAGCAGGACAAACAGGCAACCAAGTATCCGAACGCGACGCGCAAGCAGCCGGACAAAGTTGGTGTCAGCGCGAAGGAAGGCAAGACCCTGAACGAAGGGTTGCAGGCCGCCAATACGGGCGATTCCGCAACCGCACTCAAGGACCTGCAACCGATCGCCGACTCCAGCAGCAACAACTACGCCAAGGCCCTGGCGATGCTCGGTCTTGCCCAGGTCAAGTACAGCGGTGGCGATACCAAGGGCGCGATCGCGCTGCAGAAACAGGCGCTCGATTCGAACGCGCTCGACAACGACAGCTACTTCCAGGGCCTGGAAACACTCGCCCAGATGTACATCGCGGACGAAGACTACAGTGGCGCGCTGACTACGCTCGACGCCTGGAGCCAGCAGAGCGGCGCGCAGTCCGGAGATGTCGAGGCCCTGAAGGGCAACGCCTACTACCGCTTGCAGAAGTACCCCGAGGCCATTGCAGCCATCCAGAAGGCCAAATCGCTGAGCGACCAGCCCCAGCCGAGCTGGGACCAGATCGAGATGGCCAGCTATTTCGCGATGGGCAAGTACGATGATGCGGCCAAGCTCGCCGAAACCGCGCTGGCCAAGAATCCGAACAACAGCACCCTGTTGCAGAACGTCATCGCGATCTACATCAACGCGCATCAATACAGCAAGGCACAGGCCCTGCTCGAGCGTGCGCGTGCGAATGGGCAGATCAAGGATTCGGCCGGGTACATGAACCTCGCCAAGATGTACGACAACCTTGGCCAGAACAGCCCCAACCCGAAGGCCGACGCGATGAAGGCCGTCGCGGTGCTGAAGGAAGGCATGGACAAGGGCATCGTCCAGCCCGGTTACGACAGCTACAAGCTGATGGGCGACTCTTACGCGATCGCCGGTGATTACAAGAATGCCGTGGACGCGTATGCCAAGGCGGCCCCGGATGCCCAGACCGGGGACGTCGACTTCGTGCGCGGCCAGATGCTGGAGACCCTTGGTCGCCACAAGGAAGCACGCACCGTCATCAAGCAGGCCCTCGCGAAGGGCGGCTTCAAGCGGGTGGGCGCCGCGTACCTGACGCTCGGCAATGCCGAACTTGCCTTGAATGACAAGGCCGCGGCACGCGCCGCGTACCAGAAGGCGGAACAGGATCCCGAAACCCGGGCTGCCGCACGCCAGAACTTGAAGCAGCTGGGCCACAAGTAACGGCAGCCACGCGTCGGGATTTTCCGGGGATGCGATACAAATCGGGTTTTGCCCCCTAGGCAAAGCCGCGATGCTGGTGTAACGTTTCAAGCTTTTCCGCCGCCTTGGTTGCGGTGCCGCATCGGACAGCGAGCGGCAACCGCAGTGGGGCCCTTAAGGTCAGCGACTGGTTCAGCATACGATGGCACGTACGTCGGCTCGAGACCGCAAACGGTTCAACTGGTGGCGCACGATAGCGATCGCGTTCGCGATTGCATTGCACGCCGGCATCATCATCATGCTGCTTGCGCCGGCGGCGCCCCCGGGCGCCAAGCAGGCCAAGAAGCAGAACATCGTGCGCGTCCAGTTCATTCCGCCGCCGCCACCACCGCCGCCGCCGCCGCCGCCGCCGCCGGAGCCGCCCAAGCAGCCGCCGCCGAAGGAAATCAAGATCGAGAAGCCGCCGCCGCTGCCGCCGCCGCCGGCGCCGCCGCCGCCGCAGGAACAGACGCCGATGTCGACGCCGGCCGCACCACCACGCCCGCCCTCGCCGCCGCCGCCACCGGCGGACGTCTCGGCGTCGATCGACATCAGCTACAAGAACCGCAATCCGCCGCCGTATCCGATCCAGGCGGCGCGCCAGGGCCACCAGGGCCTGGTGATCCTTGATATCACCATCAATGCGGCCGGTGAGGTGACCGGCGTCACCGTCGAGAAATCGAGTGGTTATCGCGAGCTCGACCGTGCCGCGGAGGAAGCCGCACGCAAATGGCGGTTCAACCCCGGCATCCACAACGGCAGGTCCGTGGGGGGCGTGGTCAGGGTTCCGGTGAATTTCAACCTCCAGGGCATGATGTAGATTTCACTTTCCAGCAGCTTGCATCCACTAGAGTTCGTCAACCAACGTTCCACTTGCTCCAACTTGAAGGAAGGGTAGCGCCATGATCCAAGAAGCAGCCTCCGCCGCCGCCGCACCTGTCGGCAATGCCAACGCGCAAGCCCTGCAGCAGGTTGGCGCGAGTCATTTCCTCCACGAAATCCTGAGCCATCCGCTTGAGCACGCGATCGACTTCATCGTCTTGCTCGTGCTGGTGGTGATGTCGGTCTCCTCGTGGTACTTCATCATCGCGATCGCGATCCGCAACTGGCTGATCCGTTCGCGCATGGACAAGGTGATCCAGAAGTTCTGGGACACCCCGTCCGCGCAGGATGCGGTCCGGGTGATGGAAAAGCAGCCGCGCACCGAGCCGTTCTCCAAGATCGCGCTGGAAGCCGCTTCCGCCGCGGCGCACCACCAGCGCCACGAGGGCAGCCGGATGGTCGAGGCATTGAATCGCTCCGAGTTCGTCGATCGCGCGCTGCGCCAGGCGGTCGATCGCGAAAGCCGCAATCTCGAGGGCGGGTTGACCCTGCTCGCGACGGTAGGCTCCGCGGCGGTGTTCGTCGGCCTGCTGGGTACCGTGATGGGCATCTACTATGCGTTGATCAACCTCGGCGCCAGCGGCGAATCGTCGATTTCGGCGGTTGCGGGCCCGGTCGGCCAGGCGCTGATCATGACCGCCATCGGCCTGTTCGCGGCCATCCCGGCGGTGATTGCCTACAACGCCTACTCGCGCGCCAACCGCGTGACCATCGCGCACTTCGACGAATTCGCGCACGACCTGCACGATTTCTTCTCGACCGGTGCGCGCATCGAAAGCGGTTCGCCGGCCATGTCGCGCCAGGCCGCGGCGGTCACCCCGCCGGCAGCAAAGAAGTAAGAGAGGGTCCGTTCCATGGCCATGAGTACCAATAGCGGCGGCGGGCCGGTTGCCGACATCAACATCACGCCACTGATCGACGTGATGCTGGTGCTGCTGGTCATCTTCATGATCACGGCGCCGCTGGTGCAGCACAACATCAAGATCGACCTGCCGCAACCGTCGAACGTGAAGCCGCCGGAAAACCCGCCGACGCCGCACACCCTGTTCATCCAGGCCGACGGATCGATGACCTGGGACAACGTGCCGATCGGCAACATCGACTTGCAGGCCCAGTTGGCCACGATCGGTGCGAAGACGCTCGACCAGCAGCCGCAGGTGCACATCAAGGCCACCGACGAAACCCAGTACAACTATCTGGCCGAAGTGATGGCCGAGGCACGTCGTTACAACGTGCAGAAAATCGGCTTCGAGAAGTGAGGATTTGACGCCATGGCCATGAGTTTGGGCGGCGGCCCCGGGAGCGAGATTCCCCGCGCAGAAATCAACGTGACCCCGCTGGCGGACGTGATGCTGGTGCTGCTGATCATTTTCATGATCACTGCACCGCTGATGTCGCACAAGGTCAAGGTCGACCTGCCGCGCGCCGATCCCAACACCAAGCCGACGCCGATCCAGGTGCCGCCGATCGACCTGGCGGTGGAAGCCGACGGCTCGCTGTACTGGAACGACAGCCCGATCAGCGACGCCATCCTGTCGGCGAAGTTGCGCGCCGAGGCGAGCAACACCCCGCAGCCCGAGCTGAACATCCGCGCGGACAAGGCCACGCCTTACCGCATCATCTGGAAGGTGTTGCAGGAGGCGAAATCGGCGGGCATGGTGCACGTGGGCTTCATCACCCACGGCAAGGCCAACAGCGGATCGGCGCCCTGAACACGAGAACCGTGGCTGCATGAAAATGCCGCGCCCTGCGCGGCATTTTCTTACCCAAGCAGCGTGAGGTAACGCCGCACCGTGGTTGCCAGGCCGTCGTACAACGCCTCGCTGATCAACGCGTGGCCGATCGACACTTCTGCGAGCTGCGGGATCGCGTTTCGAAACGTCGCGAGGTTCCGCTGGTTGAGATCGTGTCCCGCGTTCACCGCCAGTCCGGCCTCGGTCGCACGGTTTGCGGTCGCCACGCAGCGTGCAAGTTCAGAAGCCGCCGAGCCGGCAGCGAACGCGTGTGCAAAAGGCCCGGTGTAGAGTTCGACACGCGCAACGCCGGACGCCCGCGCCAGATCGAACCCACTGCTCGTGCCGGCGTCGACGAACAGTGAAACCCGGCAGCCGGCCTCGTTGAGCCGGGCGACCAGCGGTGCAAGTCGCGGCAGGTCGCGGTCGAGGTCGAAACCGTGATCGGAGGTGATCTGGCCAACCGAATCGGGAACCAGGGTCGCCTGCGCGGGACGTGCCCGGCGCACCAGTTCGAGGAAGCCCGGGTAGCCTGGGCGCGTCGGCGCAAACGGATTGCCTTCGATGTTGAATTCGACCCGGCCGCGCACGAGCGCCGCCAATTCCATGACGTCCTCGGTGGTAACGTGCCGGCGATCCGGGCGCGGATGCACGGTAATCCCTCCGCAGCCCGCGGCAATGCAGGTGTCTGCCGCCTTGCGCAGATCCGGCTCGTTCCCGCCACGCGCATTGCGCAGCACGGCAATCTTGTTGAGATTGACGCTGAGGGTGGTCATCGGACGGCCGAACCGGAATTGCCCCGCGGCAAACCCGGCCACGCGGAACCACCGCCGTGGAGGATGGCGGCACGGTACGCGTTGGGGTCCACGGGATGTCCCGGTTGATTCGGCATGGAAGGAGGCGGCAACAGACAGTCTGGAATGATCGCACGAACAAAAACGGCGCGGAAAGACTTCCGCGCCGGAGAGTGCAACATCCGTGGCGTTCGCTGTTCGCCACGGACTTGCGGGGAGACTACCCGTATACATGGGACATCGTCCGGACGGCAGAGTTCCGCGACCCGAACACCAACGTCCGGTCATGGCAGGCGGAAGGCCCGGATTTCACGCATGTCCCCTTGCCACGCCAGGCTGCCGCGATAACCGGGCGCGGCATCGAAGCCTGCAAGTTGCCAGTGCTCCGCGCGACCCAGCGCAGGATCGACGCGTTGCAACGCCCAGTCCAGATCGTTGCGCGGCGCGAACGCAAGCCGCGCCAGGCCAAAGGAAAGCCCCTCGCCCACGGCCTTCAACACCGCCTCCTTGGCGCACCACAGCCCGATGAACGCGCGCTCACGCGCGG
This sequence comes from Rhodanobacteraceae bacterium, assembly GCA_036279975.1. Taxonomy (GTDB): domain Bacteria; phylum Pseudomonadota; class Gammaproteobacteria; order Xanthomonadales; family Rhodanobacteraceae; genus 66-474. Next base: position 4,689 of record DASURP010000073.1, on the reverse strand, counting down.
CATCGTCGAGAGCCGCAAGCGCCTCGGCTTCCGCCGGATCGAAAAAACGCTGCGCGATCTCGAGTGCGCGGAGGTTCTTGCCAAGCCGCTCGATGTCGACGCCCAGTGCACCATCGCGGGCAAGTGCGATCAGCGCGTAATCGCCACTGTGCGACCAGTTGAAGGCAAGCGGTACGGACGGACCTGCGGGAAATCCCGCCGGCACGGGTTTGAGCCGCGGCTTGCCCTTGGCATCGTCGTCCAGCGCAACCGCCGACACCGGAACGTCGAGGTAGGATGCCAGCAGCGCACGCAACGGGGCGCGTCCCTGCGATAACGCGTAGGGTATGCGCCAGAGGTGGATGGAGTCGCCGTCGAGTCGCGGGACGGCCTCCGGGGTCGCCTCGATGAACTCCAGTGTGCGTGGCATGGCGGGCTTGCGTGGGGTCAGTGGCGTACGCGTTCCTCGTACAGGTGCTTCACCACCGCAGGGTCGGCCAGCGTCGAGGTGTCGCCCAGCGTGGCGAGGTCGACCTCGTTGTGGCCGGCTTCGGCGATCTTGCGCAGGATCCGGCGCATGGTCTTGGCCGAGCGGGTCTTGGGCAGCGCCAGCGCCCATTGCAGGTACTCGGGAGCAGCGAACGCGCCGATGTGCTCGCGGATACCGGCAACGAGTTCCTTCCTGAGCGCATCGCTCGGCGCGACTCCTTCCTTGGGCGTAACGAACGCGTAAATGGTGGTGCCCTTGATGTCGTGCGGGCAGCCGACCACGGCGGCTTCGGCCACGCGTTCGTCGGCCATCATCGCACTCTCGATTTCCGCGGTGCCGATGCGGTGGCCCGAAACGTTGATGACATCGTCGACCCGGCCCGTGATCTTCCAGTCGCCGTCGGCATCACGCTGCGCGCCGTCGCCGGTGGTGTAGACGCCGGGGTACATCTTGAAATAGGTATCGATGAAGCGCTGGTGGTCACCGTACACCGTGCGCATCTGCCCGGGCCAGGAATCGGTGATCACGAGGTTGCCCTCGCCCGCGCCTTCGATGGCCTTGCCGTCGGCATCGAGGATCGCTGGCTGGATGCCGAAGAAAGGCTTCATCGCGGCGCCGGGTTTCAACCCGGTCGAGCCCGGCAACGGGCAGATCAGGATGCCGCCGGTTTCGGTCTGCCACCAGGTATCGACGATCGGGCTGCGGCCCTCGCCGACCACGTTGAAATACCATTCCCACGCTTCGGGATTGATCGGTTCGCCCACCGAACCCAGCAGGCGCAGCGACTTGCGCGAGGTCTTCGCAACCGGCCCGTCGCCTTCGCGCATCAGCGCGCGGATCGCGGTCGGCGCGGTATACAGGATCGTCACCTTGTGCTTGTCGCAAACCTGCCAGATGCGCGAAGCGTCGGGCCAGTTCGGCACGCCTTCGAACACCAGCGAGGTCGCGCCATTGGCGAGCGGACCGTACACGATGTAGCTGTGTCCGGTGACCCAGCCGACGTCGGCGGTGCACCAGTAGACGTCATCCTCGCGCAGGTCGAAAACCGCTTCGTGGGTGTACGCCACCCATACCATGTAGCCGCCGATGGTGTGCAGCACGCCCTTGGGCTTGCCGGTACTGCCCGAGGTGTACAGGATGAACAGCGGGTCTTCGGCGTGCATCGGCTCAGGTTCGCACTCGTTTGCCTGGCCTTCCAGCAGCGCGTCCCACAAGCGGTCGCGTGGCGACTGCATCGGCACCGCGCCGCCGGTGTGGCGCACCACCACCACGGTCTCGATGGAAGTGGTGCCGGGCCGGGTCAGGGCCTCGTCGACGTTCTTCTTGAGCGGGATCTTCTTGTTGGCGCGCACGCCCTCGTCGGCGGTGATCACGAGCTTGCACCGGGAATCGGCGATGCGACCGGCCAGCGCGTCCGGCGAAAAGCCGCCGAACACCACCGAATGGATCGCGCCGATCCGCGCACACGCCAGCATCGCCACGCAGGCTTCCGGGATCATCGGCATGTAGATCGCGATGCGGTCACCCTTCTTCACGCCAAGGTTGCGCAACGCGTTGGCGAACCGGCACGTGTCCGCGTGCAGTTCGCGGTAGCTGATCGCACGCGAGACGTTCGGGTCATCGCCCTCGAACAGCAGCGCGGTCTTGTCACCGCGCGCGGCGAGGTGGCGGTCCAGGCAGCTCACGGTGGGATTCAACACGCCGTCGGCGTACCAGCGGATGCGCAGGTCGTTCGCGTCGAACGACACGTCCTTGATTTGCGTGGGTGGCTTGATCCAGTCCAGCCGCTTGGCGGCCCTGGCCCAGAAAGCCTCGGGGCTCGCGATCGATTCCGCGTACAGGCGCGTGTAATCGTCGGGCTTGATCTGCTCGGCGGCGGCGAATGCGGACGGAACAGGATGCACCTTGCTCATCGCGAAACCTCCTCCTGACCAGGCAAGGGATCAAGCGTAGCAAATTGCCGGCGCGCCGGAAGTGAAAATAACGTCACACGGGAGGCGCGGGCGGAAGCTGGCGGGATGAATCGCTGCCGTTGTTGCGGAGGGTGCCGCGCAACGCTGCGAGCTCGCGTTCGGTCATGTGCTCGGGGCGCGAGCTGGCACGCAGGTGGCGATCGATGAAGACCAGCGCCGCGGCGATGCCGCAGGCGAGGCCGGCGAAGATGCACAGCCCCATCCAGCCCGGCGAGTGGCTGGCAAACGCCAGCAGAAATGCCGCCAACGAAACGAGTGTCAAACCCCAGACCATTGCTTGCCCCGGTGTCACGCCTGCGGGGGGATCATAGCGCAGGCCGCCACGGTCGGCGTATCGTGGCGGCAGCGATCGAAGGAGCCGTCATGATGATTGCCCTGCCCTCGGTGGCATTGGCCGGCGTGTTGTCCTGGGCATCCGGCTTCAGGTTGTACGCGGCGTTGTTCATCGCGGGGATGCTGGACAGGTTTCATTTCGTCGTGCTGCCGGACAAGCTGGAGATTCTTTCGCACACGCCGGTGCTGGTCCTGACCGGGCTGTTGCTGGTGGTCGAGTTCCTGGTCGACAAGGTGCCCGCCATCGATTCGGCGTGGGACAGCGTGCAGACCTTCGTGAGGGTGCCACTGGGCGCGCTGCTGGCGTGGGGCGTGTTTGCACACGCGACACCGGAAGTCCAGGCCGGCGCGGTGATCCTGGGCGGCGCGCTGGCCGCCGGCACGCACATCGCCAAGGCCGGCACCCGTGCCGTGGCCAACACGTCGCCCGAACCTTTCTCCAACTGGGGCCTGAGTTTCTCGGAGGATGCCGTGGTGCTGTTCGGGCTGTGGCTGGCCTTCAGTCATCCCGGCGTGTTCATCGCGCTGCTTGCGCTGTTCGTGTTGCTGCTGATCTGGCTGATCCCGAAATTGTGGCACGCGCTGCGGGCGTTGCAACGCGGATTCCAGCGGCTGTTCGCGCATGCAACGGACAGCGGACGCCCCCCGCGTTGACCGCGATCCACGGCGCAGGCGAAGGGGTGGAGGAAAAGCCGCGTATGTGGCCCTTTTTCGCAGCCGCACCAGATGCCTTCCTCGCTGATCCCGGCCGTGAACCACAGCGCGGTCCAACCCACGCGTTCTCCAAATTGATGACGCGTACGCAGGTCGGGAGCGAAATGGTGGCGGAACCGTTGGGCGTGAACCTGTTGCATGCCCGCGACAGCCCCCGGCCACCCGGTATTGCCGTGGGTGCCCATTCGATGGAGCATCCCCGGACAAAGGCTGCTCGCTTTCCCACGGAATTCACCACGGAGGCCCGCCATGAGCAATCCCTTGCCCCTGCCCGAAGCGGAACGCTGCGAGTGCGCCGGCGCGCCGCGGCCCACCATCGAGAGTTGGCCGGCGCGCAACGCGGACCTTGGTGGCGGGTTGACCGTGTTGCGTGCGTTGCCGCTGCGCCAGCACCGCCTGGTCGGATCGTGGTGTTTCCTCGACAGCTACGGACCGCTGTCCTTCACAGGGCGTAAGGCGATGGACGTGGCGCCGCATCCGCACATCGGCCTGCAAACCGTGTCGTGGCTGTTCTCGGGCGAGGTGTTGCACAACGACAGCCTGGGTTTCCAGGGGCTGGCGCGGCCACGCGAGTTGAACCTGATGACCGCGGGCAGCGGCATCGCGCATTCCGAGGAAACCCCGACCCCGAACTCCGGCCGCCTGCACGGCTTGCAGTTATGGGTGGCCCTGCCGGAAACGGAACGCCGGCGCGAGCCGTCTTTCGACCATTACACGGCATTGCCGGTACTCGAGCCGGGTGGCGGCCGTGCGCAGGTATTCATGGGTGAACTGGGCGGTGCACGCGCGATGACGCGCTCGTTCTCACCGATGGTCGGCGCGGAATTGCAGGTGGGCGCCAACGGCAAACTTCGACTGCCGCTCAATCCGGCGTGGGAGCACGCATTGGTGATCTTCGAGGGCGAAGTGGAGCTGGAAGGCACGCGTTTCGCACCGGGCGCCCTGCATTACCTCGGCACCCACCGCAGTGGTCTCGAACTGGCCAGCAAGGCCTCTGCCCACGCCGTACTCATCGGCGGCGCGCCGTTCGACGAAGCGGTGATCATCTGGTGGAACTTCGTGGCGCGCAGCGCGGACGAGATCCAGCAGGCGCGCGACGACTGGGAGAACCATCGCCACTTTGATGACGTGCAGGCATACAAGGGCGAACGCCTCAAGGCGCCGCCCTTCATCGCGCGTCCCATTGCGAGCCGTTGACGG
>DASURP010000072.1:0-2035 GCA_036279975.1 Rhodanobacteraceae bacterium | reverse complement strand
ATCACTGGGGCCTTGGGCACGCCACGCGCAGCCTGGGTCTGATCCGCGCGCTGGTCGAACGCGGCGATGCGGTGACGGTCCTGATGGCGCCGGGAGCCGGATTGCACCTGTTGCGGTCGGAACTCGGCGATGCCTGCGAGTCATCGCCGGCATCGAAGAGCCCCACTCATACACCGCGGATGCCCGTCCGGCCTGGTTTTCGCCGCGACGACACGCCGCACATGGCGACCGCAGGCGGGCGGCTGGACCTGTCCTCGACCCGGGCCGCCTGCAGGGCAAGTCGGGGTCCGGAGTGCCTCCTCGTCTTCGCCCACAAGCAGACGTACCATGGCAGCCCCAGAGACGAGATGGAGGGATAGCCATGAAAGTACGTTTCGTTCTGGCAGCGCTGATCGCGATGGTCGCGGGATCGACGTTTGCAGCGCCCCGCAACATCGGCATCAACGTGCTGCTGAATACCCACGTCACCGACGCGCTGGTCGCACACCTGTCGCAGTATGGACGCGTCGGCAACAAACTGCTGTCGATCGACGCGGTGACGATGAGCATCGACCCGTCGCAACTCGATGCAATCCGGGCCCTGCCCTACGTGGCCGCCGCCAACCCTGACGCCGAGCGCACGGGTGCGCCGGTGGACACGGTCAGCGTAACGGACTTCACGGGCGGCCTCAGTACCTGGGACAACGACGCCATCAACGTCACGCATTTCGGCATGTTCGGTCGCGCGGTGCCCTACGACGGCACCGGTGTGTACGTGGCCGTGATCGATACCGGCCTGCTCGACAGCTGGCGCAAGTACTTCCCGCAGGAGCGCATCGCCACGCAGTTCGCCAAGGCCTTCAGTGGTGGTGGCGGCTTGAACGGCCGGGTCTCCGAACCGACCAACAAGTGGGAGCACGACCAGAACTCGCACGGGACGCATGTGACCAGCACGATTCTGGGCTACAGCCTCAACGGGGTCCCGATCAACGGAGTGGCACCCGGCGCTACCGTGATTCCGGTCAAGGTGCTGAACCAGAACGGCTCGGGCTGGTCATCCGTCGTCGCCCGTGGCATCGAGTATGTCGCCGACCTCAAGAACAGCGGTGCACTGGGCGGCGCCCCGGTCGTGATCAACATGAGCCTCGGGGGCCCGGCGCTTGACGCGGTCGAAAAAGCCGCGGTTGACTATGCCGTCTCCAGTGGCGTGATCATCGTAGCCGCGGCGGGGAACGAGGGCACAGCGGGCATGGGCTACCCCGGCGCCTACCAGCCGGTGATCTCGGTCGCGGCGGCCGGCTGGGTCGGCCAATGGTCCCCGGCGGGCAACAATGCCTGGTGGTTCAACCGCGACGTGCCGGACCCGACCGACGCGGGGCAGTTCTACATCGCCGACTTCTCCAGCCGGCAACTGGCGGGCCAGGACCTCGACGTCGCGGCCCCGGGCGTTTGGGTGGTTGGCCCATACCAGGCCAACAGCGGCAACCGGACCTCGTACTTTTTGCTGTCAGGAACCAGCATGGCCTCGCCGCACGTGGCCGGCATCGCAGCGCTGATGATGCAGAAGGACCCGGCGCTGACGCAGGGCGCGGTCGAGACGCTGCTCGAAGGTGCGGCCACGCCGATGGCCGCGGGATGCGCGAACGTGCGACAGCCCAGTACCGCAGTGACCCAGGTGTGCTGGGGCGCGGATGCCGTCGGCTCCGGCTTCATCACGGCGGACGCTGCACTGGCGGCCACCCCCTAGCACCGGACGCAGGCATGCCAGGAAACGGGCCACGATGAGTGGCCCGTTTCTTTTTCCGGCCGCATTCGCCGCGCACGGCTTTGCCGTTGGAGACGCTCGATCCGTCTAAGCCCCCGTGCCCGAAGCGCGGGTTTTCGCGAGAACGGCACTTTCGCGCCGCGTCAACGTTTTCCGTGCCAGCATGCGCGCATCGCAGACGCGCCGTTACGGCATCGGGAGCCTGGATGGGACGAAGAATCCTGTACGGTGTCTATCACTGGGGCCTTGGGCACGCCACGCGCAGCCTGGGTCTGATCCGCGCGCTGGTCG
>DASURP010000071.1:0-61865 GCA_036279975.1 Rhodanobacteraceae bacterium | reverse complement strand
GTGCACGAAGGCCCGCAGTCGATCCGGCCGCCGCGCCAGGGCCAGCACCTCGAAGCCATGGATGTCGGCATGATCACCTCGATCGAACCCGGGATCTACAAGCCCGGCCGGCACGGCGTGCGCATCGAGAACCTGGCTGCGACCGTACCTGCGGGCGACGGCGAGTTCGGCGAATTCCTTGCCTTCGAAACCCTGACGCTGTGCCCGATCGACACGCGCCTCCTCGACTTGCCGCTGCTCGACGCGGGCGAGACCGCGTGGCTGGACGCCTACCACGCAACGGTGCGCGAACAGCTCGCGCCACTGCTCGACGACCCTGCCGACCGCGCCTGGCTGGACGCGCGTTGCGCGCCGCTGGCGAACGCGAAAGCGGCCTGAACGCGGCGTTCGTGGAGTTCAACACGACTGCGGTGTTCTGCTAGCGTACGCGGGTTCATTCGCAAGGATTCTTCCAGTGCCGTGCCGATCCATGCCGTTGACCCCGCGTGCGCTGGCGTTCGCGATCGCGCTGGCGGCCGCACCCGGCATGGCGCTCGCGCAATCGAGCGCGGACGTCTGCCCATTGGGCGCCTTCACTTGCCCGGTGGTCAGGAACGATTTCGCACTTTGCAAGAAGAACGACCTGCTGGATTTCTACGTTGCCGGACTGCCGAGCGAAGGCAGCCGCGCGGCCAGCCCGGCGCAGGTCCACGGCGACAATTTCTCGAGCCCCGACAGCAGCTTGTTCCAGCTCACCGGCGACACCTCGCTGCAGAGGCTGGACCAGTTGCTGCGTGCCGACTCGCTGACCTACAACGCCGACACCACGGCGTATGACGCCGAAGGGCATGTGCGTTACCAGGAACGCGGCATGCTGTTTTCGGCCGACAGCATGAAGGGCACCAGCGAGCCCGGATACGGCGTCGCCGACAACGTCCGGTACCAGTTGCTGGCCTCGCACGGAAACGGCGTCGCGAGCCAGGCGATCGTGCTGGACCGGGACCGCGACAAGCTTCACGGGGTCACCTATTCGACCTGCGAACTGCACCATCGGGTGTGGGAGATCGAAGCGAAAACCATCACCATGGACCGCAACGAGGGCATCGGACGCGCCCACGACGTGACCATGCGCGTCAAGGGCGTGCCGTTCCTGTGGCTGCCGTACCTGCGCTTCCCGCTCGACGACCGGCGGCAGACCGGGTTCCTGTATCCCTCGTTCGGCCAGCGCAGCCGCGCCGGTTTCTTCGTCTCGATTCCCTTCTACTGGAACATCGCGCCGAACTACGACGCCACCTTCACCCCGGTCTGGTACGCCGACCGCGGCGGCATGCTGGAAAGCCAGTTCCGCTGGCTCACCCAGTCCAGCAAGGGCGAACTCAACGTCGATTACATGCCGCACGACAAGCTCGCCGGCCGCGACCGCGGCTACCTGACCCTGAGCAACCGGACACTGTTGCCCTGGGACCTGCGCTGGAACACCTCCATCGCGCACGCCACCGACAAGGCGTGGTTCCAGGATTTCGGCCAGAACCTCACCACCTCCCGGGTGACGCTGCTGAGCTCCTCGTCCTACGTCACCGGGTCGGGCGACTGGTGGAATGCCGGGGCCGGTGCCGACTGGTATCAAATCGTCACGCCGGGAATCTCCGACCTGGCCGCGCCCTACCGGCGCCTGCCGCGCCTGTACTTCAATGCAGACCGGCCGATCGGCGGTCCCGGCGGACCCGAGTGGGGCGTGAACAGCGAGGCGGTCCGCTTCGTCAAACCCGACGCCATCGGCGGCGACCGCTTCGATTTCTACCCGTACCTCGCGTGGCCCTTGCAGGGACCGGCATGGTTCCTGCGCCCGGAAATCGGGGTGCGCTACACCGCCTACAACCTGCCGCGGCCGGTGGCGCCCGGCGACTCGACCCATCCCACCCGCACCACGCCGATCCTGAACGTCGACGCAGGCCTGGTCTTCGAGCGCCAGGCGCACCTGTTCGGCGGCGACTACACCCAAACCCTGGAACCGCGCCTCTATTACCTGCGCGTGCCCTACCGCAACCAGGACGACCTGCCGTTGTTCAACACCCAGCCGCTGACCTTCGATTTCTGGCAACTGTTCACCACCAACAGCTTCAGCGGCGCGGATCGCCAGATGAACGCCAACGACCTGTCGCTGGCGCTGACCACGCGGTTCCTCGACCAGGACGGGGTGGAGAAGCTTTCCGCCAGCATCGGCCAGATCCGCTATTTCGACCCCCAAAAGGTCACGCTGCGTCCCGGTGGCAAGAGCGTCGATTATTCGGGCTCGAACTATGTCGGCAACCTCACCGTTGCGTTGAGCGACAACTGGCGCCTCACCGCATCGCAGCAATGGAACCCCAATACCGACCGCACCGACGTTTCCACCGTGGGGCTGCAGCGCCGGCTGTGGGGCGACGGCATCGTGAACTTCAACTACCGCTACCGCCGTGACCTGCTGGAGCAGGCCAGCATGTCCGCCGAAGTCCCGGTGGGGGCGGCGTGGAAGCTGGTCGGCGGCTACACCTACTCGCTGCGCGACCGGCACGCCATCGACGCCTTCGCCGGCATCGAATGGGACAGCTGCTGCACGGCCGTGCGCCTGCTGAGCCGCCGCTACGTGTACGACTACCAGGGCGACACCGACAACGCCATCATGCTCGAAATCGAGTTCAAGGGCCTCGGCGCCTACGGCGAGCGCACCAGCAGCTTCCTGCGCAATGCTATCCTTGGCTATCAGTAATCGTGCGATCGTCCATGCTCGGCAGCACCGCAGTGTTTCGGGTCGGCTGCCGTCCATGACGCCGGTCGCCTGGCCGGGCGCGCGATGCCACTGCATCGCGTAAATGCCTGTTTTTTGCACTGACTTTTCACGAAAGCCGCTCCGACCAATCCGTCCTTGGCATCACCCAACTTCCGGCAGCCGGCGTTGTCCAATTCGGGTTCCCGGGCCCGCCATTTCCAGACCCGTTCATCCAAGACCAACATGAAACCACTTTTCCCCGCCTGCACGGCCCTGGCGCTCGCCGCCGCGATGCTGGCGCAACCGGCATCCGCGCAATTGCTGAGCCCCAGCGCCCCGCCTTCCACCAGCACGCAAACGACCCCGTTGCTTGGCGCCCCGGTGCCCGCCCCGAACGGGACCGAGCCGCTCGACCGGATCATCGCCGTGGTCAACGACGGCGTGATCCTGCAAAGCCAACTCGACCAGACCATGGCGACGGTGGCCCGGCAGATCACCGCGTCCGGCGGTCAGCTGCCGCCCCAGGGCGTGCTGGAGAAGCAGGTCCTGCAACGACTCATCCTCAACCAGTTGCTGGTGCAGAAGGCACACGAGAACGGCGTGCGGATTTCCGACGCACAGGTCGACGCGGCGGTCGCCAACATCGCGGCACAAAACAAATTGTCGGTGCCGCAGATGCAGGCGGCGATGCAGGAGCAGGGCATCGACTACGCCTCGTTCCGGCAACAGCTGCACGATCAACTGCTGGTAAGCGCGGTGCAACAGCAGGTCATGCAACAATCCACACAGGTGTCCGACGCCGAAGTCGACAACCTCATCGCCAGCCCGGCCTTCAAGCAGGGCGAAGTGCACCTTGCGCGCATCCTGGTCGGGTTGCCCGAGGGCGCCAACGCCCAGCAGATCGCCAGCGCCCAGGCCAAGGCCGCCCAGATCGAAAGCGACCTGCAGGCCGGCAAGGATTTCGCCGCGCTGGCGGTCAGTGATTCGAGCGCCCCCGAGGCCCTCGACGGCGGCGACCTCGGCTGGAGGCGCGTGGACGAGCTGCCGTCAGCGGTGCAGCAGATCGTCAACTCGATGCAACCAGGCCAGGTCACCCAGCCGCTGCGCGACGCAGCCGGCTTCACCATCCTCAAGCTGGACGGCAGGCGCACCCCGGGCACCAAGCAGATCGTCACCGAGTACCACGCGTTGCACCTGATGATCAAACCCACCGAGGTGCTGAGCGAGCAGGGCGCCAAGGACAAGATCACCAAGCTGTACCACGAAATCGTGGACGGCCACGCCGATTTCGCGACGCTCGCCAAGCGCGAATCCGACGATCCCACTACCGCCAATGCCGGTGGCGACATGGGTTGGTTCGGGCAGAACGACTGGGGCAGCGAGTTCGGCAAGCTGCTCGCGGGGATGCAACCGGGCCAGGTCACCCAGCCCTTCGAGAGCCAGGACGGCGCCTGGCACATCGTCGAACTGCTCGGCACCCGCCAGGCCGACCGCTCCAAGGACATCGAGCGCACCCAGGCGCGCCAGGCCATCGCCCAACGCAAGGGCCGGCAAGCCTACGAGCAATTCGTGCGCGACATCGAATCCACGGCCTACATCAGCATCCGGCTTCCCCGGTTGGCCGATGCGAGCCCGTACGCGTCGGACGGCCCGGCACAATGAGCACCGGGCCGGCCCCGCACCGGCCCACCCGCCTGCCGCGCCTCGCCCTCACCTGCGGTGAGCCCGCGGGCATCGGTCCGGAACTCGTCGCCCGGCTGGCGGCTTCGCCGATCGCGGCGGATCTCGTCGCGGTCGGCGCCACGGGCCTGCTCGGACGGGCCGCGCAACGCTGCGGCATCGCGTTGCAGCTGGAGGCCGACGACGGCCAGCCACGCAGCCTGCGCGCGGCCGGCAACCTGCGGGTGCTGGAGGTGCCGCTGCGGGTCGAGGAAATTCCTGGCCGGCCCGACCCGCGCAACGCCTTCCACGTCCTGAACACGCTCGCACAGGCTGCGGACGGCTGCATGAACGGCAGCTTCGATGGCGTCGTCACCGCACCGGTCCAGAAATCCGTCATCAACGATGCCGGCGAACGCTTCACCGGCCACACCGAATTGTTCGCGCAGCGCGCCGGTTGCGACGTGGTGATGATGCTGGCGTCACCGGAATTGCGCATCGCGCTGGCCAGCACCCACCTTCCGCTCGCGGAAGTTCCCGCAGCCATCACGCGCGCATCGCTGGCACGCACACTGCGCATCGTGCACGCGGAACTGATCGCGAAGTTCGGCATTGCCCGGCCGCGCATCGCGGTACTGGGGCTCAACCCGCACGCCGGCGAAGGCGGCCACCTCGGCCGCGAGGAAATCGAAACCATCGCACCGACGCTGGAAGCCCTGCGCGGCGAGGGCATGCAATTGACCGGGCCACTGCCGGCCGACACCGCCTTCGTGCCGGCCATGCGCCCGCGCTACGACGCGGTGCTGGCGATGTACCACGACCAGGCGCTGCCGGTACTGAAATCGGAAGCCTTCGATCGCACGGTCAACATCACGCTCGGCTTGCCATTCATACGCACCTCGGTCGACCACGGCACCGCACTGGACCTGGCCGGCACCGGACGGGCCGACCCGTCCAGCATGTTCGCGGCCGCGGAGACGGCGCTGCGGCTCGTCGCGCGGATCGACAGCAGGGGTCAGAGTGCATTTTTGCCGAATCGTTGACGACTCCGCGCGCCCACGCTCAAAAATGCACTCTGACCCCAGTTTTCCCAGTTTTCCTCAGCCATGTCACGCCCCAAGAAACATTTCGGCCAGCACTTCCTGCACGAACGCGGCGTGATCAAGCGCATCGTCGCTGCGATCGCCCCGCAACCGGGCGGGCGCATCGTCGAAATCGGACCGGGCGAAGGCGCGCTGACCCTGCCGTTGCTCGCCGCCGCCGGACGACTGACGGCGATCGAACTCGACCCCGATCTGATCGAACCGTTGCGCGCGCGCGCGGCCGGTACCGGAGAGCTCGACATCATCCACGCCGACGTGCTGAAGGTCGACCTGACCGCCCTCGCGCACGGCGGCAGGCTGCGCCTCGCGGGCAACCTGCCCTATTACGTTTCCAGCCCGATCCTGTTCCATTGCCTCGCGCATGCCGACGCCATCGTCGACATGCATTTCATGCTGCAAAAGGAGGTCGTGGACCGGATGGCCGCCGCCCCCGGTGGCAAGATTTACGGACGGCTGTCGGTGATGCTGCAGCTTGCCTGCAACGCCGAACCCTTGCTGCGCGTCGCGCCGGGTGCGTTCCGCCCACCACCCAGGGTCGATTCCGCGGTGGTGCGCCTGACGCCGCTGCCGCCTGCCCGGCGCCCGGCCCCCGGGCTCGCGCGCAGCATCGACACGGTGGTGCGTGCCGCCTTCAACCAGCGCCGCAAGACCCTCGCCAACGCGTTGCGCGGGCTGGTCGATGCCGAAGCGATCCGCGCCGCGGGCATCGATCCGCGCGCGCGCGCCGAGAACGTCGCGCCGCAAGGCTACGTCGCGCTTGCGCACGCACTGGAAGCCGACGGCTTGCAGGTTGGCCCGCAACTCCCCCACAATCCCACCCAATGAGCCCCCGCCCGACCACCTCCGACAAACCGCGCGGACCGCGCGAACCCGAACCGCATGCGATCGAGATCGAGGTGGAAGCGCGCTACGTTGCCGAGCAGTCCAAGCCGGAGGCGAACCGTTTCGTGTTCGCCTACGAAATCACCCTGCGCAACCTCGGGATGATGCCGGCGCGCCTGCAAACCCGTCATTGGGTCATCACCGACGCCAACGGCAAGGTCGAGGAAGTGCGCGGTGAGGGCGTGGTGGGCGAACAACCGCGACTGCAACCGGGCGAAAGCTACAGCTACACCTCGGGCGCAGTACTGGAAACGCAGGTCGGCACCATGCGCGGCGCCTACCTGTTCCACGCAGACGATGGCAGCGATTTCGAGGTCCCGGTTCCCGAATTCGTGCTGTCGGTGCCGCGCACGCTGCACTGAGCGCAGGCCAAGCCCGCCGCATGGCCATCTACGCGATCGGCGATGTGCAAGGCTGCTATCCGGAGTTGCAACGCCTGCTGGAACGCCTGAGGTTCGACCCCTCCGCCGATCGCCTGTGGTTCTGCGGCGACCTGGTCAACCGCGGCGGCGAATCGCTGGAAGTGTTGCGGCTGATCCACGGCCTGCGCGAACGCTGCGTGGTGACGCTGGGCAACCATGATCTCAGCCTGCTGGCGGTCGCCGAGCGCGAACCCGAAGCACGCGCCCGCACCAACCCCGACCTGCGCCGGGTGCTCGAAGCCGCGGATTCCACCACCCTGGTCGACTGGCTGCGCAGCCAGTCGCTGCTGCATCACGACGACGCGCTGGGATTCACGCTGGTGCATGCCGGGTTGGCGCCGTCCTGGACCCTGAAGCAGGCGCAGCACATCGCCCGCGAAGTCGAGCGCACCTTGCGCGGCCAGGGCCACCACGCGCTGCTGCAACGCATGTTCGGCAACCGTCCGGCACGCTGGTCATCGAAGTTGCGCGGACACGATCGCCTGCGCGCGGCAATCAACATCTTCACGCGCATGCGTTATTGCGACCCCCACGGGCGCATCGACTTCGACGCCAAGGGCCCGCCGGGTTCGCAGCGCGCGGGGCTGTACCCATGGTTCGAGGTGCCCGGCATGAAATCCCGCGATACCCGCATCGTGTGCGGGCACTGGTCCGCACTGGGGCGGTTCGCCGGGCTCGGCGTGTACGCCATTGACACCGGCTGCGTATGGGGCGGCAAGCTCACCGCGCTCAGGCTGGATGGCGAGGAACCGCAATTCATCGCCGTGGACGCGGAGCCGCACCGCAAATGCGGTTGATCGAAGCCGGGGCCAACAAAAAGCAGGGGGAGGGCAGAGCGCAATTTCGTGCAGGCCGCCAGCGTCCATCCGGTGCTTCGCCGAAAGTGCACTCTGACCCCGGTCTTCGCGTTCTTTGTCTTGCGCGTCAGCGCAAACCCGTCTCGTTGCGCGCGATCACCATCCGCTGGATCTCCGAGGTTCCCTCGTAGATCTCGGTGATCTTGGCGTCCCGGAAGTAGCGCTCCAGCGGCATTTCCTTGGAATAGCCCATGCCGCCGTGGATCTGCACCGCTTGATGTGCAATCCACATCGCGGCTTCCGACGCGGTGAGCTTCGCAATTGCCGCTTCGGTCGAAAAGCGCGTGCCGGTCTTCGCGGATTCCTGCTTCATCCACGCCGCGCGCAGGGTCAGCAGGCGCGCCGCGTCCAGCTTGCACCGCATGTCTGCGATCTTGGCCTGGGTCATCTGGAACGAACCGATCGACTGGCCGAACGCCTTGCGGTCTCGCGAATATTCCAGCGTCGCCTCGTACGCGGCCCGCGCAAGGCCCACCGCCTGCGATGCGATGCCGATGCGGCCGGCATCCAGCACGCCCATCGCGATCTTGAAGCCGTGGCCTTCCTCGCCGATCACCTCATCGGGCCGCGCGACGTAATCGTCGAACTCGATCTCACAGGTCGCCGAGGCACGGATGCCCAGCTTGGGCTCGGTCTTGCCGCGCCCGAAGCCCTTGCGCGAGGTATCGGCCATGAACGCGGTGATGCCGCGCGAGTGCTTTTCCGGATCGCTCATCGCGAACAGCAGGATGTACTTGGCGACCGGACCGGAGGTGATCCAGCTCTTCTTGCCATTGATCACGAAACTGCCGTCCGCCTGCTTCTCCGCGCGGCAACGCATCGCGGTGGCATCCGAACCGGATTGCGGCTCGGTCAACGCGAACGCACCGATGGCCTCGCCCGACGCGATCGGCGCCACGTATTTGTGCTTCTGTTCCTCGCTGCCGAATTTCAAAAGACCATTGCAATAAAGCGTATTGTTGACGCTCATGATGGTCGAATGCGCGCAATCGGCCGCGGCGATTTCGATCATCGCCAGCACGTAGCTGATCGAATCCATCCCGGCGCCACCGTACTCGACCGGCACCTCTATGCCCATCAGGCCGAGCTTGCCCATCTCGCGGATGTTGTCGAGTGGAAACTGGCCGGACTTGTCGAAATCCGCCGCCACCGGTGCGATGCGCTTCTGCGCGAACTCGCGCGCGATCGACTGGATCTGCAACTGCTCTTCCGAAAACTGGAAATCCATCGCGATACCTCTGGTTACCCTGTTCCACGCCCCACCGCGTGACGTGCGCGACAACCCAACTTCAAATGATAACCGGATGCGCGCCTCGCCGAACGGCCGCGTCACCCATCTCTTTAATTTATCTTTCCATCCTGATATAAAGATGGAATGCTTGATCTGGTCACCGCCACCGCGCTGCTGAGGGTACTGTCCGATCCTACCCGGGTGCGCCTGCTGGACATGCTCCGGCGCGAGGAACTTACCGTGGCCGAACTGTCCTCGATCCTCCGGCTGGCGCAACCGCGTGTATCGACGCACCTGGCCAAGCTCAAGGAGGCCGGGCTGGTGCGTGACCGCCGCGCCGGCGTGTCCGCGTATTACCGCTTCAACGAGAGCGGTTTCGACGGCGCCGCCGACCTGCTGCGGGTGCTCGAGGATGGCGTCGACGATGCAATGCTGGACGCCGATGCGCAACGCCTGCCGTCCGTGCTCGCCGCGCGCGCGCGCGACCGCGGCTGGGCCGACAGCGTGGCCGGCGACATGGAGCGCCATTACTCGCCGGGCCGCACCTGGGAGACGCTGGCGCGCACGCTGCTGCAACTGTTCGAGAGCGGCGACGTGCTGGACATCGCTTCTGGCGACGGCGTGCTGGCCGAACTGTTGGCGCCCCACGCACACTCGATCGCATGCATCGATTCCAGTCCCAACGTGGTCGCCGCGGCACGCAAGCGCCTGAAGGCTTTCCGCAACGTAGAAGTCATCGAAGGGGACATGCACGCACTCGACGTTGGCAAGCGCAGGTTCGACCTGGTGCTGATGATGCATGCGTTGACCTACAGCGACCGGCCGCAGCAGGCCATTGCCGAGGCCGCGCGCGTGCTCAAGCCAGGCGGACGCCTGCTGGCGGCTACCCTGGCGAAACACGCCCACCGCGCCGCGGTTGCGCCATTCGACCACAAGAACATGGGCTTCAAGCGCGAGGACATGACCGGCTTCGCGCGCAAGGCTGGCCTCGAGGTCCTGCGCTGCGAGCGCATCTCGCGCGAAGCGCGCTCGCCGCATTTCGAGGTGTTGAGCCTGCTGGCGCGAAAGCCTGCATGAACAGATGCAGGAACGTGCCATGCGCGCGATCCGATACCACCACACACGGACGCCCTCGCGGGCAAAAACAAAAGACGGCGCTCCGCGCCGGCCCGCTCCACAGGAGAAACCCATGGCACACACCCTGCCCTACTTGCACCCCGACCGCGTGGACAAACTGCACACCGCGCTCGCCGAACGCATCCTCGTGCTCGATGGCGCGATGGGCACGATGTTGCAGCGCCACGAGCTGGACGAAGCCGGTTACCGCGGCGAACGCTTCGCGCACGGCTGCGATTCGGAGCACGCCCACGGGCACGCCGGCGAACATGCCGACGCGGACGGGTGCCAGCGCGACCTCAAGGGTGACAACGACCTGCTGTCGTTGACCCACCCCGAAATCATCCGCGACATCCACGCCGCGTATCTCGACGCGGGCGCGGACTTCGTGGAAACCAATACCTTCAACTCGACGTCCATCAGCCAGACCGACTATGCATTGCAGCACCTGGTGCGGGAACTGAATCGCGAGGGCGCACGGCTTGCCCGCGCGGCTTGCGATCTGGCCGAGGCGAAGCCACCCGGCAAGCCACGCTTCGCGATCGGCGTGCTGGGTCCGACCAGCCGCACCGCGTCGCTGTCGCCGGACGTCAACAACCCCGGCTTCCGCAACGTCGATTTCGACGAACTGGAAACCGCCTATGCCGATGCCACCCGCGGCCTGATCGAAGGCGGCGCGGACATCGTGATGGTGGAAACCATCTTCGACACCCTGAATGCGAAGGCCGCGCTGTCCGGCATTGCGCGCGTGTTCGATGAACTCGGCGGGCGCTTGCCGATCATGATTTCGGGCACCATCACCGACCGCTCCGGTCGCACGCTTTCCGGCCAGACCGCCGAGGCTTTCTGGTATTCGGTCGCGCACGCACGGCCGCTTTCCGTCGGTCTGAATTGCGCATTGGGTGCGAAGGACCTGCGCCAGCACATCGAAGCGCTGGCGCGCGTGGCCGATTGCGCGGTCAGCGCGCATCCGAACGCGGGCCTGCCGAACGCGCTGGGCGGCTACGACGAAACGCCCGAGGAAATGGCGAAGACCCTCGGCGAATTCGCGCGCGATGGCTTGCTGAACATCGTCGGCGGCTGCTGCGGCACCACACCCGCGCACATCAGGGCGATCGCCGAAGCGGTGCGCGGCGTTGCGCCGCGCGTGTTGCCTTCGCCGAACTCCAAGGCCGCATAGTTTTTTCGTCATTCCGACGCAGGCCGGAATCCATTTGCCTTTCGCATTGAACACGAGGGTCAGAATGGATCCCGCCCTGCGCCGGGATGACGAGCAAAGGGATGACGTCAAAACAATGAATACTTCTCCACGCTACACCCGGCTTTCCGGCCTCGAACCGCTGGTCATCACGCCCGAGACGCTGTTCGTCAACATCGGCGAGCGCACCAACGTCACCGGCTCGGCGAAGTTCAAGAAACTGATCAAGGAAGACCGCTACGACGAGGCGGTGGAAGTCGCGCGCCAGCAGGTCGAGAACGGCGCCCAGATCCTCGACGTCAACATGGACGAGGGGCTGCTCGATTCCGAGGCGGCGATGGTGAAGTTCCTGCGCCTGATCGCGGCCGAACCCGACATCGCGCGCATCCCGGTGATGGTCGATTCGTCCAAGTGGAGCGTAATCGAGGCCGGCCTCAAGTGCTTGCAGGGCAAGGGCGTGGTGAATTCGATCTCGCTCAAGGAAGGCGAGGAGAAGTTCCTCGACGAAGCCCGCAAGGTCCTGCGCTACGGCGCCGCCACCGTGGTGATGGCCTTCGACGAGCAGGGCCAGGCCGATTCGGTCGAGCGCCGCATCGAAATCTGCGAGCGTTCGTACAAACTGCTCACCGAAAAGGTCGGCTTTCCGCCCGAAGACATCATTTTCGATTCCAACATCTTTCCCATCGCGACCGGCATCGAGGAACACGCCAACAACGCGGTGAACTTCATCGAAGCGGCGAAGGAACTGAAGAAGCGCTTCCCGTACTCGCACCTCTCGGGCGGCGTCTCCAACGTTTCGTTCTCGTTCCGCGGCAACAACGCCGTGCGCGAAGCGATCCACTGCGTGTTCCTGTACCACGCGATCAAGGCCGGCATGGACATGGGCATCGTCAACGCCGGCCAGCTCGCGATCTACGACGACCTCGATCCGGAGTTGCGCGAACGCGTCGAGGACGTGGTGTTGAACCGCCGTCCCGATGCGACCGAACGGTTGATGGAGATTGCGGAAAAGCACAAAGGCGGAAACGGGGAACAGGAAACGGGGAACGAGAACAAGCTGGCCTGGCGCGAACTGCCGGTCGCGAAACGACTGGAACACGCGCTGGTGCACGGCATCGACCAGTTCGTGGTCGAGGACACCGAGGAAGTCCGCAAGACCGTCACGCGCACGCTGGACGTGATCGAAGGCCCGCTGATGGACGGCATGAACGTGGTCGGCGACCTGTTCGGCGCGGGCAAGATGTTCCTGCCGCAGGTCGTCAAATCCGCGCGCGTGATGAAGAAGGCCGTGGCCTACCTGCTGCCCTTCATGGAAGAGGAAAAGAAGCGGAGCGGCGACACCCAGAAGTCCAACGGCAAGATCGTGATGGCGACCGTCAAGGGCGACGTGCACGACATCGGCAAGAACATCGTGGGCGTGGTGCTGGCCTGCAACAATTTCGAGGTAATCGACCTCGGCGTGATGGTGCCGGCGCAGAAAATCCTCGACACCGCGATCGCCGAGCACGCCGACATGATTGGCGTGTCGGGCCTGATCACGCCCTCGCTGGAGGAAATGGCCAACGTGGCCAAGGAGATGAAGCGGCGCGATTTCAGGATTCCGCTGCTGATCGGTGGCGCGACCACCTCGCGCGCGCACACCGCGATCAAGATCGAACCCAACTACGAAACCGCCTGCGTGTGGGTCAAGGACGCCTCGCGCGCGGTCGGCGTGGCGCAGACGCTGGTCAGCAAGGCGCTGGTCGACGAATTCCTGGCAAAGGTGCGTGCGGAGTACGCCGAGGTACGCGAGCGCCACCGGAACCGCGGACCCGCCAAGCGGCTGGTGTCGCTGCAGGATGCGCGCGCCAACGGCCCGAAATTCGACTGGAAAGGCCATGTCCCGCCCGCGCCGAAGAAGCCCGGCATCACGGTGATCGACGACATCCCGCTCACGAAGCTGCTGCCCGTGGTCGACTGGACGCCATTCTTCCAGGCCTGGGAACTGCATGGCCGCTATCCGGCGATCCTCGGCGACGACAAGGTAGGGGCCCAGGCCACGGAGCTTTTCAATGACGCGCAAAAGATCCTGAAGCAGGTCATCGACGGGAAATGGCTGCGCGCGAAGGCGGTGATCGGGTTCTGGCCGGCGGCGCGGATCGGCGATGACCTGGAACTTACTCTCCCCTCTCCCGACGACATTCTTTCCCCTCTCCCATCGGGAGAGGGGAGAAGGGAAGAGCACATCATGCTCCATCACCTGCGCCAGCAGGCCGACAAGCCTGCCGAACGCCCCAACCTGTGCCTCGCCGATTTCATCGCACCGAAGGAGACCGGCGTTGCGGACTGGATCGGCGGTTTCGCGGTCACCGCGGGCCTCGGCATCGAGGAACACCTGGAGCGCTTCCGCAAGGACAACGACGACTACTCGGCGATCATCCTGAAGGCGCTGGCCGACCGCATGGCTGAGGCGCTGGCCGAATGGATGCACCGCGAGGTACGCACGAAGTACTGGGGCTACGCACCGGACGAGGCGCTCGACAACGACGCCTTGATCGCCGAGGAATACCACGGCATCCGCCCGGCGCCGGGCTATCCCGCCTGCCCCGACCACACCGAGAAAGCCTCCCTGTTCAAGTTGCTGGATGCAACGAACAACGCCGACATCGAGCTGACCGAAGGCTTCTCGATGTACCCGGCCGCGGCGGTTTCGGGCTGGTACTTCAGCCATCCGGACAGCCAGTACTTCGTGGTCGGCAAGCTCACGAAAGACCAGGTGGAGGATTACGCGCAGCGCAAGGGCTGGACGCTGGCCGAAGCCGAGCGCTGGCTGTCGGCCAACCTCGACTACGATCCGGATTGACCAGGCGCGACAGCCGCCTGCAGCGCGGGCTTCATAGCGTCGCGCCACCCAGCGATCGGGCAGCGTGCATGGCGGCGAAGCCCCCCATGATCCCGAACAGGATCGCCAGCACGAACACGATCGCCAACAGGATCAGGTAGGCGCGGCAAAAGTTCTGCTTGCTCGGATGGGTGCCCGCGGAGAACCCCCAGACGAACAACATGACCAGGTTCACCAGCGGGATGCAGAGGATGATCAGGGTCAACACCCAATCGCCCAGTGACACCGGCGACGATTCGCGTGCGGCAAGCTGTACGTTCATGTGTGCTCCTTCGCGGCATGGCCATGGCGGCCGCGCTGGCGCCCGGCGTCGAACCTTGCGGACTCCGGGATCCCCAGGGCCAGTGGCCCGCTGCCGATCCTAGCCGACCCGGCACGTGTCTGCAGCAGGCAGCCCGCGCAAGCCGGACGCAACGGGGTGCACGCGCAGGGCTGCGTCAGGCAGCCGCATCGCCAGCCATGCGATCCCTGTGGTGGCGCACGTGCACCACCAGGTTGTACACGGACACGAATGCCGGAAACAGGTTGGCCAGGATGCCCACCGAATCGTTCTTGCCGAAGATGAAATAGGCCAGCAACAGCGCGCTGCCGCATACGGACAGCACCCAGAACGTCAACGGCATCACCACCCGCTTGTATTTGCGCGTGTAGTACAACTGGACGAACCAGCGACTGGTGAACAGCAGCATGCCGAGGTACCCGACCACCTTCCACGGGGTGACCTGGTAATTCACGAGTGCGTGCAGGATGTGTTCCATGGCGGGGGTCCGTGCGGGATCGAAATCGCGGATTGTAGCAATCGCCCTCCGCTGATTGACCGGAATTCACGCCGCCCATACACTTGCCGGCTCGCCCGGGCGGTTAGCTCAGCGGTAGAGCACTGCCTTCACACGGCAGGTGTCGCAGGTTCGATCCCTGCACCGCCCACCAATTCCTGACCTTGCAACGCATTTCGCGAAGCGGCCTTCCCGGCCGAAGCGCGAAGCCGGTAGCAGGCGGGCATCCCGTTCAAGGTTTCGCCGTGGCCGCCGGCCCGGCCCCGTCGCGGCGGTCCAACCACACCTCCAGCCCCTGTGCGTTGATCTCGACGTCCATGTCCAGCAGTTCGCGTGCGCGCGCTTCGGACATGGGATGGGCGCGTGCGCGCAACTGGCCGAGGTGGTGGTCCATGAGTCCGGCATACAGGCGCGCATGGCGGTCCGGTGCGTCCGCGAGTGTGTTCGCGATCCGCTGGTAAGCGGCCAGCCCACCGCGCAGGTCCCGCGCCAATTCCTGCACGGCGTCGATGCGGCTGTAGTGGGTGAGGTAAATGCGTGCCGGGGCCATGGCCAGGATGCGTTGCAGCGTGGACTCCCACGCCGCCGGATCGAACTGCACCGGACTGGTGGTCGGAACCAGGTAGTTCCAGCCGTCGGTGTCGAACTCGCGATAGGACAGGCCGAACACGTCGCCCGCGAACCAGCCGCGGCTGGCGGCATCCCACACGGCATAGTGGTGGCGCGCGTGGCCGGGGGCGTCGATGAACAGCAGCTCGCGGCTCCCCAGGCCGATCCGGAAATCCCGCTCCGCGGCGACGTCGGCCACCAGCACGCGCGCTTCCGGCACTGCCACGATCTCGCCGTAGGTGGCGAGCATTGCCGCGGGTCCGTACACGGCGGTGGCGCCGGCGACCAGCCGCGAGGGATCGATCATGTGCCGCGCGCCGCGCGGGTGGATCACCAGCCGAGCGTTCGGCAGTTCCCGCAGCAGGGCCCCGGCGCCACCGGCGTGGTCGAGGTGCACGTGGGTCGGCATCACGTAATCGACCGCCGTGCGGGCAACGCCGAGATCCGCGAGCACGTCCAGCAGGTGTGGCACCGACAGGCTGGTGCCCGATTCCACGAACGCGTAATGGCCATCGCTGCCGAGCAGGTAACACGCGGCCATGCGCGGCCTGACTTGCTCCGTGTCGATGCAGACGATGCCGTCGTTCAATCGCAGGTACTTCGCCATACGCACTCCGTGGCCAATGCAGGGCGGCACGCCCGCGCCCGCCGGACCAGGCAAGCATGTTGCCCGCCGGATCCGCACGCGCGCAACCGACGTACCGCGCCTAACGCTCGAACAGCGCGATCGATTCCACGTGCGCGGTGTGCGGAAACATGTCCATCACGCCGGCCGCCTCAAGCTTGAAGCCATGCGTCTGCACCAGCACGCCGGCGTCGCGCGCCAGCGACGCAGGGTGGCAGGACACGTAGACCAGGCGACGTACCGACTTACCGGGCAACTGCTGCAATAACTCCCCGGCGCCGCTGCGCGGCGGGTCGAGCAACACCAGGTCCCAGTCCGTGCGTGCCCAGGCGCTGCCACGGACCTCGCCGGCCAGGTCGCCCACATGGAACTCCGTGTTGTCGACGCCGTTGGCCGTGGCATTCGCGCGTGCGCGCTCGACCAGGCCGGCGTCGCCCTCCACCCCGCACACATGCCCCGCATGCCGGGCGATCGGCAGGCTGAAGTTGCCCAGGCCACAGAACAGGTCCAGCACGCGGTCGACGCGGGCCGGCGCCAGCAACCCGAGCGCGTGTTCGATCATCTTCTGGTTGATCTGCGCATTGACCTGCACGAAATCCAGTGGTGCGAACGCAAGCACCAGCCCGTACGCGGGCAGGGCGTAGTGCAGTTCGGGCATCCCGCCATCCAGTGCCGCGACGCTGTCGGCGCCACCCGGTTGCAGCAGGATCGCAAAACCATGCTCGCGGCCGAAAGCCGCGAGTTTCGCGCGGTCGCCGTCGGGGAGGGGGGCGAGATGCCGGATCACCAGCACCCGTGCGGTATCGCCCGCGGAGAATTCGATCTGGGGGATCGCAGCCGCACCTTGCATGTCGTTGAGCAGGGCGCCCAATGCATCCAGCTTTCCCCCCAGCGCCGGGTCGAGCACGTCGCAATGCGCAAGGTCGGCCACGAAGCGCGGATCGCGCTCGCGGAAGCCCACCAGTGTCTTGCCCTTCTTCGCGACGTGCTTGACCGACAACCGTGCGCGCCGCCGGTAGCCCCAGACGTCCGCCGTCACCGGTTGCAGCCAGCGTACCGGTTCGACGTGGCCGATACGGACAAGGTTCCGGGCCAGCGCGTCCTGCTTGGCGGCGATCTGGGCGGCAGGCGCCAGGTGCTGCAGGGCGCAGCCCCCGCACACGCCGAAGTGCGGGCAGCGCGGTGCGACCCGCTGCGGCGACGCGACCAGGATCTCTTCGGCCCTCGCTTCATCGAAATGGCGGTGCCGGCGTACCAGCTTCGCGCGCACGCGCTCGCCCGGCAGCGCATCGGCCACGAACACCGTCTTGCCGTCGACGTGCGCAACCCCGCGTCCATCGTGCGAGAGGTCGTCGATGCCGGCTTCGAAGGAAACATCGCGTGGCGGCTTGCCCATCCACGCATCTTGCCAGATGCGCCAAGCGACTACCCGTCAGAACTTGCCGTCGTCCCCGGCCGCGGCATAGCCCAGCGTGACCGCGCCGGTACCGATGTTGACCATGCCGGTGATGCTCATGCCGCATTGGTGGAGGGTCACGCCGGCCTCCGCGCAGGTATCGACGAGCCCGCCATATCCCGGCAGGGCCTCGAGTTCGGAGATCTCGCCGCCATAACTGACGCACAACGCGGGCACCAGCAACCCACGCTTGACCGCGGTCGTCGCGTGTCCGAACAGCATTTCCGCGCCGAGTTCGAATCCGCGCGTCTTCGCGACCGGCCGGGTCTCGCCCTGGAAACATTGCAGGATCGGCTTGATGTCGAGCGCACTGCCCAGCGCGGCGCTCAACAAGCCGACGCTGTGGTCGCCCTTCTTGCGCGCACGCGCACGCAGATAGTGCAGGTCGCGCGGCAATGCGTAGGCATGGGTATGCGCGGCCAGCTCGCTCAGGCGTTCGCGGATCTGGCCGGGCCCCGCATCCGCGGCGATCATGCGTGTCGCTTCGATCGCGCTCACCCCCTGCCCCGCGAACAGGCTCCTGGTGTCGAGCACCCGCATCAGGAAGGGCGAGTTGTTGCCCGCCGCCTGCCGGACCGGCCGGTAACTCCCGAGTATCGCGAAACTCGCCTGGGTCGCGTTGGCGAAGATGGGGCTGCGCGTGGCGGTGACCGTAAGGCAGAACACCGCGTCGTAATCGAGCACCATCCGCCCGAGGAACAGATCGCGGATTTCATCCACCGTCAGCGGCGCGGTCTCGGCCGCGTGGCCGCGCTTGCCGACCTCGCCCTGGTAATAGCTCTCCGTGGCAACCGGATCGCGCACATCCACGAACGTGTGCTCGTCGATCCTGATCGTGATCGGCAGGATGGTGATCTGGTTGTCGTCGATGAACTTGCGTGGCAGATCGCAAGTCGAGTCGATCACGAGGCCGATGCGCATGTGCCCTCCCCGCGGCGTCGAACGATCATGCGCGCGCCGGCCACGCGTTTTTGTGAACCGGCGCACCCCCGGGCAGCGCGGGGCCCCGGCTGGCCGGCCAAATCCGCGGGCAGGCGCCGGGGCCATCGCGTGGAGCCGCGTCAATGGATACCGCCCGCGCCCGGATCAACGCACATCCATGTGCTGTCCGGGATGGCGACATCCTGCCGTCACTTTTGTTTCCAGTTGCCTGAGGCGTCCTGGTACCACCAGCCGGCGTGCGCGCGGCTGATCCAGCGCTTGGCGAACGACTCGCGCATCCGCGACGCCCACTCGGGGTGGCCATTGGCAATTCCGATCTGCTTGTACAACGCCGCGCGATCGCTGTTTTCGGCGGCAACCGCCTGGTTTGCCCGGGCGCGTTGCGGCAGCGGAATCTTCGCAGCGTCGTGGATCGCGACATCGCCGTTGTGGGTGAACCCGACCGCGCCGGAGTCCAGCAAAGCCTGCAACACCGATTGGAAGCGGTCGCGCATCCGCGCCTCGATGGCCTGGATCTCGGGCGTCTGGATGTCCAGGTTGGCTTGCGGCTCGGCCGCGTTCGCGGCGGGTATCACCGCATCCAGCACCCGCATCGCCAACGGCTCGGGCTGCGCGGAAGGCTGCGCGGACGCGGCAGGCGGCGTACTGGCAGCCGGCGCCGGCGAGGCATCCTGGGTGTCCGGTCCGATGATGTTGCTGATGACCTTGTCCGCCGCCTTCTGCGCGGCCGCGGCCGGGAAATACACGTTGATGGTGACGCAACCGGTCAGCAACGCGAACACGGTGGTCAGCATGAAAGCGGATTTGCGCATTGGGAATCTCCGATGGTTACGCGGAACGCGACAGGACCGGCACCCCTGCACACTCCATGTCGTCGCAACAGAGTGTACACGCAGGGCGGCGCGGCCATGGACGCATGCTTCACCTCACGACGGGGCCACCGCCGTGGGTTGCCGATTTCAGGCGGGCCACCAGTGTCGCCCAGTCCACCGAGCGTTCGTGTCCGATCACGGTGATGTGTGGCAGGCCGCTGCCCTGCACGATGGTGAAGCCGTTGTCGTCCGGATCGGGATCCGGGCTGATGCCGTCCATCGCGCACACGCCGTTGGCCAGCGTGCAGCTGAGCCCGAGCTTCGAGTAACGGAAAGTCTTGAACAGGCTCAGCGCCATGCTTTGCAGGCCGCCGGCGATGCCACCGCCGCCGACTTCGGTCAGGCTCTTGATGGCATCCTGGCTGATCCTGCCACCCTCGTCGGCGTGCAGCGACGCGCTGAACGCAACCGGCTGCCAGTCGACCAGCCGCAAGCCGTGGATGCCGCCATCCAGGTTGCCGGTGATGCGTCCGAAATCGAACACCCCGGTCAGTTGCGCCAGGTCCAGGTGTTGCAGGTCGATGTCGGCGGCGAGCTCGGGCCTGCTGCCGAACGGGTGCTGCATGCTCAGGTTGGTGACGCTGGCGGAACCGTCGAACACGTTCACCGAGAGGCCGCCCGCAAACACCAGGTTTCCGTCGCGGTAACTCAAGTCCGGCACCGCGCCGCCGAGCTTGCCGCCGAAGGCGGGCCAGCCGAGCGCCTTGCACAACGGATTCACGTCCACGCCGGTGACGGCGAACGCCGCCGACAGCCGCTGCGCTGCCCCTGCCGCGGGCCGCCACGCCAGCCGCCCCAACTGGAAGACGCCCCCGTACAGGCCCACACCGACCGGCGCGCGCAGGCTCAGCGTGCCGTCGTCGTCCTTGAGCCCGAGGCTGGCCGGGCCGAACGCGAGCCGGTAGATGGAAAGCGCATCCCATTTGAGCTGCGTGGCCGGCCGGGTCGCGCCCGCGCGCCAGTCCACGTCGCCATCGAGGCCGCTTACCGCAAGGCTGCCGCCATGGGTGTCGAGGCTCAGGTCATTGGCGCTGATCGCGAAGGCCCGCGGCCCACCGCTGCCCAAGTCCAGCGACCCGCTGATACTGCCCGCGGCTGTCACCGACCGGAAGCCCGTCAGGCTCTGCACCAGCGTGGTGCCGTAGCGTGTGTAGGCTGCCGGGAACGTGGCCGAGAAGCGTTTCAGGTCCAGGCTTGCCAGATCGCCCCCGCGGTCGAATGCAAGGCTGCCCACCAGCCGCAGTGCCGTGGGGTCGTCGAAATCCAGCGAATCCAGCGCGATGCCGCCCGCAGCGAGGCTGCCGGAAACATGCAGGCCCACCGCGCCACGGGGAAGTTGTGCATACAGCGGCCCGAGCAGCATCTGGCCACCGCGCAGGCTACCGTCGAACATCACCCTGGTTGTGGCCGGCCCGGCGTCGATCAGGAAGCTGCCCTCCGCACCGAGCTTCTGCGCGGCGATGCCGCCACTCTTGCTGTCGAGATCGGCGTCCCTGACGGTCACCCGGCCGGAGACCCGGGTGTCGCCCGCGGCAAGGTCCAGGGCGACGTCGCCGGCAACCGTCCCGCCGCTGAGCTTCCCGTCCGGCCACGCCGATGCCAGCACCCCGCGCAGCCACGCCAACGGGAACGCGGCAAGCTCCATCTGCACGTGGCTGGTCTGGTCCAGCGGCAAGCGTGCATCGAGGCTGCTGTTGCCCTGCGTGATGTCCACCGCGAGGGTGCCGCCGTCGCGGTCGTAGGTGACGCTGAGGTCGGCATCGGACAGGGCGCCGCCCGGCGCTTTTTGCGTGGCGACGTGGCCAACGAATTTCCAGGCGCCGCGTTCCGCCCGCTGGGGCGTGCCCTGCAGGCTGACCGCAACGCCGCGCCAACCCAGCGCGGGGATCGAGGCTTTTTCGGCTTCGATGTGCAGCACCGGCCGGCCGTCGGCACCGAGGGTGGCTTCGGCATGCACGTCGGCAAGCTGGATGCCGGACAGGTTCAGCGTCGCCGCCTGCATGCGCACGGCGGCCCGCGCGCCGGCGCACGCCAGCAACAACCCACCCGCCACGAGCCACAGGCGCCAGCTTGCCACGATCACCCTTTTCGCCGAGACTGGCCCCGATTGTGCCAGCCCGTGCCCGAACGGAAGCTAAGGAGGCGGGACTGGCCGGCTCGGTTCGCCTGGAAGGGCACCCGGATCGCCCATTGGATCCGGCTGCCGTCTCGATGGAATCCGCGATGGCGCAATACAAGGTCAAGGAAGCCGGGAAATTCAGGATCCTGCTGGCCGAGGACGATGCGGTCAGCCGGGAGTTCCTCGGCGAGGCCCTGCGGGCCTGCGGGGCCGAACCCACCGCATGCGCCGACGGCCCGGCCGCCCTCGCGCATGCCCGCGCCGCAAGCTGGGAACTGCTGGTGTTCGACCACCACCTGCCCGGCCTCGACGGCGACGAGGTGCTCGCGGCGTTGCGCGCCGACCCGGGCGCCGCCGCCCGACAGATACCCGCGATCGCGACCACCGCCGAACCCGACACCGCGCGCGCATCGTTGTTGCGGGCCGGATTTCTCGAAGTATTGCCCAAGCCGTTGTCGCTGGAAACGCTCCGGGCCGTGCTGGAGCGCCACGGCTGCCGCGTCGACCTGCTGGATGACCACGACGCGTTGCGCGCCTGCGGTTCGACGCCGGCAGTCGAACACCTGCGCCGCCTGTTTGCCGAGCAGGAGCTGCCGCGCATCCAGGACGAATTCGACCACCACGGCGACGACCACGGCGCCTTGCGCCCTGTCCTGCACCGCCTGCGTGCGTCCTGCGGTTTTTGTGGGGCCACCGCGCTGGCCCGCGCGAGCGAGATCCTGCACAGCGCGCTCGCGAAGGACACGGATGCGGAACGGGTGGATGTCGCGCTGCAGGCATTCGGCCGCGCGTTGCAGGAGACCCGGGCTGCCCTGCACGCAAAACTGGACGGTGATGGCTGACGCGCCGGCTCAGGCGCCGCGCAAGGGTCCCGCCAACACCCGCCACGACTGCAGGCCGCGTTCACCGACGTGCACGCCGATCAAGGTACGCATCAGGCGGCGCAGGGCCGCAAGGTCCGCGGCATCCGGCGGCGCGCGTTCGGTTGCCAGCGCCAGCAGGGCGCTGCCGCGGATACGCACCCCGCCCGCGGCGGCGCCGGCCGCGACCGGCCCGTGCTCGGGCAGGTAGTCATAGTCGCGCGCAGGGTCAATCGCCTCACCACTGTCCGCGGCCGTTGCAAGTTGCAACGCGTAACCGGTCGCGGCCAGCAGGTCGCGCTCGAAACGGCGCAACGTCCAGGCCAGCGACGGCGTCGCCGCCAGTTCGGCGAGCAAGGCCGCATAGTGTTCGAACAAGCCCGGGTTCGGGTCGTCGCGTACGCTCAGCCGCACCAGCAACTCGTTGACATACATGGCCGACAGCAGCCGCTCGCCGTGCAGCGCGCACACCCCTCCCGTGGATTCGACCGCGGTCAGGGTGCGCAGATCACCGCGCCCCGACCAGGCCAGGCTCAGGGCCTGCAAGGGTTCCAGCGCGGAACGCTGCAGCCGCGCGCGGAGCCCGCGCACGCCACGCGCGACCAGGCCCACGCGTCCGAAATCCCGGGTCAGGGCCTCCAGCAACAGGCTGGTTTCGCGCCATGGCCGCGCGTGCAGGATGAAGGCGGGCTGCGCCTCGACGCGCATCGTTCATTCGTACCCGAATTGCCTGAGCGCCGCCTCGTCGTCCGACCAGCCCGTGCGCACGCGCACCCACAGCTTCAGGAACACCTTGCGTCCGAGCAGGGCTTCGATGCTGCGCCGCGCGGCACTGCCGATGGCCTTGGCGCGGCGGCCTCCGGCGCCGATCACGATGGCCTTCTGGCCCTCGCGTTCCACCCACACCACCGCCGCGATCTCGGTAACGCCGTCGGCGCGGTCCTCGAAGCGTTCGATCTCGACGCTGGTCGCGTAGGGCAATTCCTCGCCAAGCTGGCGCATCAACTGCTCGCGCACCAGTTCGCCGGCCAGGAAGCGCTCGCTGCGGTCGGTATAGCTGTCGCTTTCGTGGCGTGCCTCGCCCGCCGGCAGCCGCGCGACGATCGCACGTTCCAGCGCGTCCAGCCCCGAACGTTTTTCGGCACTGACCAGCAACACCTTTTCCCATGTCCGTGCATCCGCGAGGCCTTCCACGAACGGCAGCAACTTCGCCTTGTTGGCGACGCGATCGACCTTGTTGACGGCCAGCAAACGCGGGATCGCGCGCTGCTCCAGCGCCGCGTACACCGCGGCGTCCTCATCGTCCCAGTGCCCGGCCGCGACCACCTGCACCGCAACGTCCGCATCGGCGATCGCCGTGTGCACGGCGCGATTGAGGCTGCGGTTGATCGCGCGTTTCGTCTCGCGGTGCAGCCCCGGCGTATCGAGGTAAAGGATCTGGCCGCCGGCGGGATTGGCAATCCCGAGGATGCGCTGCCGGGTAGTGTGCGCGCGCGGCGTCACGATCGAAAGGTGCGCGTCGATCAGTGCATTCAGGAGCGTGGACTTGCCGACGTTCGGGCGCCCGACGATGGCGACGCTGCCGCAACGGAAGGACTCGCTCATGCCCGTTCGCTGCCGGCGAGGTAACCCAGCATCGCTTCGGCGGCCTGCTGCTCGGCGGCACGCCGGCTGCCGCCACTGCCTTCGAAACGCACCGCACCCGGCTGGTCGATCGCGCAGGCCACGTCGAAACGGCGCGCGTGTTCCTCGCCGTGTTCGGCCAGCAACTCGTAATGCGGCAAGGGCAGGCCACGGCCCTGCAGCCATTCCTGCAGCAAGGTTTTCGGATCCTTCTGCGGTGGCCCGACCGCTGCCAACGGCGCGGCGAACACCCCGCGCAGCCACGCGCGGCATGCCTCGAAGCCGCCATCGCGATGGACCGCCGCAACCAATGCCTCGAACGCGTCGGCCAGGATGGAATCGCGCCGGAAGCCGCCGCTCTTGAGTTCGCCCGGTCCCAGCTTCAACGCGTCGCCCAGCTCCAGCGCGCGGGCCCGTTCCGCCAGCGCCGGCTCACTCACCAATTGCGCGCGCAGCCGCGAAAGTTCGCCTTCGCTTGCACGCGGACGCGTGTCGAACAGCATTTCGGCGACCACCAGGTTGACCAGCGCATCGCCGAGGAATTCCAGCCGCTCGTTGTTGGGACGGCCCGCGCTGCGGTGGGTCAAGGCCAACTGCAGCAGGGCTTCGTCGGCAAAGCGATAGCCGAGCTTCACGTTACTCCTGCGCCACCCTCAACGGCACGGTCTTCTCGAAGTGCAGGAGGAAGTCGATGTTGTAGATCCACGGGATCTTCTTGTCGTAGCTCAGCTTCAGCGACGACCCGCCCTTGGGGGTGTTGATCACGGAAATGTTCTTGGCCGCGATGTCTTCGTCGGCGAAATACTGCGAAAGCTGCTGGGTGTCGAGCTGCCTTTGCACTTCCTCGACGCTCATGTTGCCCGAGGTGGATTGCGTGGCGACCGTGTTCAGCGCCTTGGCCACGTTGAAATAATCCATGTAGGCCGGCACCAGTTTCATCGCGGTGTAGATGAAAAACGCGGCGATGACCAGGATGATCACGAACCCGATCAGGGTAATGCCCGATTGACGTTTCATGGAGTCGCCCCCTTGCAAACTTCGATGGAAAACCCTTGTGCAGCCGCGGCCTGCCACGGCCGCGCCACCCATGCATCCTACGCGCGCATCTTAGCCGGGTGGCACGGGCTCAACGCAACACCGTGCCGATGCGGTGCCAGTCGGCGAGGCTGAACCAGATGAAGAAGGCCTTGCCGGCAAGGTTCTGCTCCGGCACGAAGCCCCAGAAGCGGCTGTCCGCGCTATCGTCGCGATTGTCGCCCATCGCGAAGTAATACCCCTGCGGCACCACCCACTTGCAGCCGCCATCAGGCAACAGGCTGCCGCCAGAGCCCATGCAGTTGTAGGACTCGGCGTACCCGAAATGCAGGGTGGCGTGCCTGATCCCGTCCAGATCCTCCTGGTACAGCTGCACCGGCGACATGTTCGGATTCTCTTCCATCCGGATGCTGGCCTTGTCGGTGCCGTGGTACGGACCGACCAGGGTTTGCGGCGCCGGTTTGCCGTTGATCACGACTTGCTCGCCCCTGACCACGATGGTGTCGCCCGGAACCCCGATGATGCGCTTGATGTAATCCTCTTTCGGATTGAGCGGATAGCGGAACACCGCGATGTCGCCGCGTTGCGGCTCGCCGATGTCCAGGATCTTGCCGTTGGTCACCGGCAGGCGCAGCCCGTACGCGAACTTGTTGACCAGCACGAAATCACCGACCAGCAGGGTCGGCATCATCGACCCCGAAGGAATCCGGAACGGTTCCAGCAGGAAGGTGCGGAACAGCAGCACCGCCAGGATGACCGGGAAGAACGAACGCGCGTAGTCGACCAGCACCGGCTCGTGCGGCTTTTCGCCCTCGGCAGCGGCGCGTTCCCGGCGGCGGCGCGCGAACAGCAGCTTGTCACCCAGCCAGATCACGAAGAACGCCGCGGTAATCAGCACCAGCGCCAGCGCGAAATCGGAGGTCTCGTACCAGATGTACACGCACAGGGCGACGATCGCCACCAGCACCACGGTGCCCAACAGGTCTTTTTTCACGGCGTATCCTTTGCGTGCGGCCCTGCGCCGCGCCGATACAGCATCATCGTCATGCCGGCGCAGGCCGGCATCCAGTGTCTTTGGTCACTGGGAAGCCTTCGACGCAAAATGGCATCCCCCCGAAGCCACCCCCGCGGGCGGCTTCGACCCCCTTCCTTCGGAAGAGGGTATCTGGCTCCATGCCATCCGGTTCCCGAGTCCATACTTCAGTCACTTGTCGGTCCTGAGCACCGCCAGGAACGCTTCCTGCGGAATCTCGACGCGGCCGACCTGTTTCATGCGCTTCTTGCCTTCCTTCTGTTTTTCGAGCAGCTTCTTCTTGCGCGAGACGTCGCCGCCGTAGCACTTGGCCAGCACGTTCTTGCGCAGCGCCTTCACCGTGGAACGCGCGATGATCTGCGCGCCGACCGCGGCCTGGATGGCGACGTCGAACATCTGCCGCGGAATCAGCTCGCGCATCCGTTCGACCAGGTCGCGGCCACGCCGGTCGGCATGCGCACGATGCACGATCAGGCTGAGCGCGTCCACCCGGTCGCCGTTGATCAGCACGTCCACCCGCACGAACGGACCCGCCTGGAAACGATCGAAGTGGTAGTCCATCGACGCGTAACCGCGGCTGACGGACTTCAGGCGATCGAAGAAGTCCAGCACCACCTCGGCCAGCGGCAATTCGTAGCTGATCCGCACCTGGCCCGCCAGATACTGGATCGAACGCTGCACGCCGCGCTTTTCCTCGCACAGGGTGATCACGTTGCCGACGTGTTCGGGTGGCGTCAGGATGTCGGCAACGATGATCGGCTCGCGGATCTCCGCAACCTCGTTGGCGGGCGGCAACTTGGCCGGGTTGTCGAGCAGCATCACCTCGCCATCGTTCTTCAGCACCTCGTACACCACGGTCGGCGCGGTCGTGACAAGGTCGAGGTCGTATTCGCGCTCAAGGCGCTCTTGCACGATTTCCATGTGCAGCATGCCCAAAAAGCCGCAGCGAAAGCCGAAGCCCATCGCCTCCGACGATTCCGGCTCGAAGAACAACGCGGCGTCGTTGAGGCGCAGCTTGTCCAAGGCTTCGCGCAACGCCGGGAAGTCATCGGACACAACCGGAAACAATCCCGCGAACACGCGCGGCTGCATGTGCTGGAAACCCGGCAGCGGTTTCGGCGCCGGATCGCTTGCAAGCGTCAGCGTGTCGCCGACTGGCGCGCCATGCACATCCTTGATCGAGGCGTTGACCCAGCCCACCTCGCCGGCGCCGAGCTTCGCCAATTCCTTGCGCTTGGGCGTGAACACGCCGACGTTGTCGACCTGGTGGCTGCGGCCAGTCGACATTACCTGCAGCTTGTCGCCGGGCTTGATCTCGCCCTGCATCACGCGCACCAGCATGACCACGCCAAGATAATTGTCGAACCATGAATCGATGATCAGTGCCTGCAGCTTGTCGGTATCGCGCGGCCTGGGCGGCGGAATGCGCACGACGATCGCTTCCAGCACGTCACGGACGTTTTCGCCGGTCTTGGCGCTGATCGCGACCGCGTCGTCGGCGTGGATGCCAATCACCGCCTCGATCTCTTCCTTCACCTTCGGAATGTCGGCCGTGGGCAAGTCGATCTTGTTCAGCACCGGCACGACTTCCAGACCCATCTCGACCGCGGTGTAGCAGTTCGCAACCGACTGCGCTTCGACACCCTGAGCCGCATCCACCACGAGCAGCGCGCCCTCGCAGGCCGCGAGCGAACGCGAGACTTCGTAGGAGAAGTCCACGTGGCCGGGCGTATCGATGAAATTCAGTTCATAGGTGTTGCCGTCGCGCGCGGTGTACGGCAGCGACACCGAACGGGCCTTGATGGTGATGCCGCGTTCGCGCTCGATCGGGTTGTCGTCCAGCACCTGTGCTTCCATCTCGCGCTCGCTGAGGCCGCCGCAGATCTGGATGATGCGGTCGGCCAGCGTGGATTTGCCGTGATCGATGTGGGCGATGATGGAGAAGTTGCGGATCTGCTGCATGGGTACGCGATGCCGGCGTCGAATGGCGCAAACCAGCGATTATCGCATGGCGACCGCTCTGCCCGTGCCGCCCCTGGAAGCGCGGGTTCTTCCGCCCCCTTGAGTCAAGGGGGCAGTCAACCGGCGTTTTTGCCGGTTGACCGGGGGTTGCGGAGGCGTGATCAGCGGCGCGCGAAGCGCCCGCCTCCAAGTCCAGCGCACATCGCTACATTTGCGCAAACTTGAAGGTCGCCCCGCTTGGCTCGACGGCCGCCTTCACCGCCGCTTCGTCGGCCTGGTCGCCGATGAACAGCACCACCACGCCCTTGAACGAGCCCGGCGCGGCATTCTTGAACGCGCTTTCGAGCACCAGCGCCGTCGTCGCGGAACTTGGTCCACCGACGGCGACCATGTTGCCCGGCAGAACGGTCGCGGCGACCACCATGTCGATCTGCTCCTGGACCCTGCCCAACGCCTCTTCGGCGGACGAAGCAGGGGCCGGCTTCGCCGAAGCGCCGCTTGCCACTGCCGCCGAAGTGCCGGCCGCGGCGGGCGGGTTCTCGACCGCCGGCACGAAATACAGATAAGGGGTATTGGAGATGTTGCCCATGTTGGCTTCGACGATCTGCTGCAGGTATTCCTGCCAGCCCTTGATGTCGGTGGCGTCGGCGGGCCTGGTGGCCTTGGCCTGGGTGCCGGCCTCGCCCTGGCTGCTGTTGTTGCAGGCGCCGAGACCCAGCGTGCCAAGCAGCGCGATGGCGGCGATGAAAAGGAATTTGCGCATGACGATCACCTCGATGGCTTGCGTTGAACTTCAGGACTGCCGGCGCTCCTCCCCGGCTTGCGCCAACGCTGGCGCAGCGCCTTGTGGACAGCCGGATGGACAAAATCCGAGACGTCACCCCCGAGGCTGGCAATTTCACGCACCAGCGACGACGAGATGAAGCTCCACTCTTCAGCAGGGGTCAGGAACAGGGTTTCGGCCTCCGGAATCAGGTGGCGATTCATGCTGGCCAACTGGAACTCGTATTCGAAATCCGACACCGCGCGCAGGCCGCGCAGGATCACCCCGGCGCCGCATTCGGCCACGAAGCGCGCCAGCAGCGTGTCGAAGCCGCGCACTTCGACGTTCGCGACGTCGGCCAACGCGGCACGCGCCAGCCCGACCCGCGTCTCGAGTTCGAAGCGCGGCGTCTTGCCGCTCGATTTCGCGACCGCGACGATCACCTTGTCGAACAGCGGCGCGGCGCGGGCCACGAGGTCGCCGTGGCCATAGGTGATCGGATCGAAGGTGCCCGGATACACCGCGATGCGTGGACTGGACCGGATCGGCTTGCGATTCCCCATGGCGCCCATTGTGCCACCTTGTGGCGCCAGCGTGGCGACGCGTGGCCCGTGCAAGCGGGACGGAAGTCACGTCGTACCGGTGCCAAACAGCGTTCCACGCACCGCGCCGGCCTCGCGCTGCCGGTGCACCCGCCAGCGCGCCGGTGCGTCCCACGCATCGGCGATGCCGGATTCGACGTATACCCACGCACCCTCCGCGAGCCACCCGTTCGCTTCCAGCAGCGTCGCCGCCGGCGTCCACGCCGCCGCATCGAACGGCGGATCCACGAACACGATGTCGAACGACTTCGACGCAGGCGCGGCCAGCGCGAGCAGGGTGTCCGTGCAACGCACCGTGCCGCCGCCCTGGTGCAGGCGTGCGAGATCGGACTCGATCGCGCCTGCCTGCGCGCGGTCGCTCTCGAAAAAAGTTGCCGAACGCGCGCCACGCGAAAGTGCCTCGATGCCCAGCGCCCCGCTGCCGGCAAAGGCATCCAGCACGTCCGCGCCATCGATGACCGGCGCGAGCCAGTCGAACAGCGTCTGCCGCAGGCGCTGCGGCGTCGGCCGCAGGCCCGGCAGGACCGGCACCGCAAGGCGCGACCCGCGCAGGCTTCCGCCAATGATGCGGATGCGCCCCGGTGGCGTTGTGCCTGGCTTGCGCATTTTCAAGCAAGCCGGCCCCTCCCGGCGCGTTGCCACGGGCCCGGTATCCGGTCGCCCGGGGACACGTGCGCCGGCGGCGAAAACGTATATTTTCCGTACGGCTGGCGTTGGCGTGCGGGTGTTAGCATTCCGTCCACTGTATTCCATCATGAACCCCATGCCGAACTTCTGGACCAAGCTCGCGCGTCACCAGCCGCGACCCGATCTGCCTTTTGCAATGCCCGTGGAACCGGCAGGCCCGGCGGACGCCGGCCAACCCGATCCCTCGGCAGGGATGCCGCCCCGGCTGCACGCCGGACCCTCCGCCCTGCCCGAAATCCCGCTGCCGAACATGGCGAACAGCCCCGACGACCTGATGGCGACCGCGACCCGGCCGCGCCGCAGCTGGCGCGACCGGCTGTCGGGCAGCGGCTTCGCGCGCGGATTGTCGTCGCTGTTTTCCCGCAACCCGGTCCTTTCGGACGAACTGCTGGACGAGATGGAAATCGTCCTGCTCTCCGCCGACGTCGGCGTCACCAGCTCCGCCGAGTTGATCGACGAGTTGCGCCGACGCATGCACAAGCGCGAATTCGCCGACGCCGCGGCCCTGCGCGACGCGCTGCGCGAGCGCCTGGTCGCACTGCTGGGGCCGGTGGCGCGGCCGCTCGACGTGGGTGGACGCAAACCGTTCATGCTGCTGGTGGTGGGCGTCAACGGCGTCGGCAAGACCACCACCATCGGCAAACTCGCGCGGCGATTCCAGGAAGAACGCCGCGACGTGTTGCTCGCGGCCGGCGACACCTTCCGCGCGGCGGCCGTCGCGCAACTGCAGGAATGGGCCAACCGGCTGGACATCCCCGTTTGCGCGCAGGGCCAGGGGGCCGATTCGGCCAGCGTGATCTTCGACGCGATGCAGATGGCGATCGCGCACGGCAACGATGTGCTGATCGCCGACACCGCCGGACGCCTGCACACGCGCTCGGGGCTGATGGACGAACTGGCCAAGGTCAAGCGCGTGGTCGGCAAGCTGGACGCCGAGGCGCCGCACGAGGTGCTGATGGTGATCGACGGCACCACCGGCCAGAACGCGATCAACCAGGTGCGCCAGTTCATCGATGCGGTCGGCGTGACCGGCCTGGTGGTCACCAAGCTCGACGGCACCGCCAAGGGCGGCGTGGTGTTCGCGCTGGCGCATGAATTCGCGCTGCCGATCCGCTACGTGGGACTCGGCGAACGCGCGGAGGACCTGCGGGTGTTCGATCCGCGTGCGTTCGTGGACGGACTGCTGCCCGGCGCGGGTTGACCGGGGCCCGTCGGCGCCATGTCCGCATTCGCATCATGGCAGCAGCACCGCCTGCGCTGGATCGCGCTGGCCGCCTCGGTGGTGGCACTCGGTTTGTTGATCGCGCTCGTGGTGCACGTCCATGTGCTGCTGCAACCACAGCGTTTCACCAGCCTGCTCGAACGCGGGCTTGCCGGGGTCGGGGTCAAGCTGGAAATGCAGGCTCCCGCGGAACCGGCGTTGTTTCCGCGCCCGGCCGTGCGGATGCAGGGCTTCAGCCTGACCAACCAGGGCTCGGACACCCCGATCCTGCGCGCGCGCGGAGCCACCATCGTGGTGCCGTGGCGTGCCCTGCTGCATGGCGAGGTCGCGATCGAACGGGTCGAGGTGGATGCGCCGCGCATCGACCTCGGCGAATTGAAAACCCTGCTCGCACGCCTGCCGCGCCACCAAGGGCCGCCGCGCTTGCCGACGATCGTTACCGGCGTGCACATGAGCCAGGGCACGCTGACCAACAACGGTGAGCCGTTGCTGTTCGGGCTCGGCCTCGATACCGGCGAGCTCGTCCCGGGACGCCGGTTCCGGATGGATGCGGTCGCACGCAGCGCCGACGGACGCCGGATCACCGCCAGCATCGTCACCGTGCCATCCTCGCCACACGACGGCACCATCGACTTCAATCCAGTCAGCTTCAGCATGGACAGGCAGGGCGGCTTCTCGCTGCAACTCGACGGCAAGGGCAACTGGCAAGGCGGCGAGACGCTCGCCCTGGAATTGAGCGGTACCTTCGAGCACGCCCCGCTGGCGCCGCCGCCCGCGCCATCCGGCACGCTGGCGACGGACAGCAGCGCGCTGGCGGGCAGGCCGGGCAAGGCGCCGACGGCCACCACCACCGACAAGATCGCGCTGGACGTGCAACCCGCGCACGGCAAGACACCCCTGACCGCCAGGTTGCGATTGGACGGCAGCGACGGACAGGCCGATTTTCGCCTGCACCCCACCGAATTCGGCGCGTGGTGGCACCGCGTGCTCACGGCATCACCGGACCACCCGCCCGGTGCGCTGCCCTTTACCGGCCGCGCGGATGTGCAGAAGCTCGACCTCGGCTGGTTGCGGGCAACCGGGCTGCGCATCGACGCCGGCCCCGATCTGACGCCCGCACCGGCCACGAGCGCGGCGCCCGCGACTGCCGCGTCTTCCGCGCATTGAGTCTGGCGGCCCGTGTACGACTTCGCGCGCCGCCTGCTCCGCTGGTACGACCGCCATGGCCGCCACGACCTGCCATGGCAACGGCCGCGAACGCCCTACCGGGTGTGGGTATCCGAGGTGATGCTGCAACAAACCCGGGTTGCGACCGTCGTGCCGTATTTCGAACGCTTCGTCGCGGCGTTGCCGGACCTGGCGGCGCTGGCCTCCGCCGGGGAGGATCGGGTGCTGGCGCTGTGGTCGGGCCTCGGTTACTACCGCCGCGCACGCCATCTGCATGCCGCCGCGCGAATCTGCGTCAGCGATCACGCGGGCGAACTGCCGCGCGATTCCGGCGCGCTCGCGGCGCTGCCCGGCATCGGGCGTTCCACGGCCGGCGCGATCCTTGCGCTGGCGCACGGCCAGCGCCATGCAATCCTCGACGGCAACGTCAAGCGCGTGCTGAGCCGATACCACGGCGTCCGCGGCTGGCCGGGTGAACGCGCGGTCGAGACGGCGCTGTGGACGCACGCCGAAGCACACACCCCCACCAGGCGCGTCGCCGATTACACCCAGGCGGTCATGGACCTCGGAGCGACCATTTGCACGCGGATTGATCCGCACTGCGGGCGGTGCCCTCTGGCGCAGTCGTGCAACGCCTGCCGGCACGGACTCACCGCCACGATCCCCGCGCCCAGGCCCACGCGCGTGCTGCCTGAACGGCGCACGATTTTCCTCGTGCTGCGCGATCGCCACGCCCGGGTATTGCTGCAGCGGCGCCCGCCGCAAGGCGTGTGGCCGGGCCTGTGGAGCCTGCCCGAAGCGGCCGATGCGGCAGCCGCGCAGGAACTCGCTGCACGCCTCGCCGAACTCGACGGCAAGCGCGCCACCACCGCGCCGGAAATCACGCACACGTTCACGCACTTCAGGCTGCGGGCGACCCAGCTCGAATGGCGCGACGTGCGCGCGCAGGGGCAGATCGCCGACGACCCGGCCTTGCGCTGGTGCTCGCACGCCGAAACCGCGGCGCTCGGCATCCCCGCGCCGGTACGCAAGGTATTGCAGGCATGACCCGCATCAGCCCGACGATGCCGGTCTGGCGGCCTTCGTGGACCTGGCCGCCTCCGCGTCCTGCTTCATCTGCAATTCGTTCACCGGCTCGATCGTCAGGATCTTGCAGCGCTGGTGGCCGAAAGTGACGAAATCGAACCTTGCATACAGCATGTTGTTTTTCGAGGTCAACCCGATGCCGTTGGTGAACGCGAGGTTGTTGCAGGGGGTTTGCACCGTCAGCAGGTACAGCTTGTTGACGCCGAACCAGATCGCCAACTTGTCCGGCGCAAGGTACTGGAAACCGTCGATGTCGAAATAGCGCACGTGGTCGACCGGCGCCTGCGCGTATTTCTGGTAGCGCGCCAGGTCCGCCCGCTCGGAAGCGGTCTGCTGCGTCCAGGCCGGCAACGCGACGATACCCGCGAGCAACATCGCCAGCCCCGCCCATTTCGAGATGGCGTTCGGCATGACTTCCCTCACGTCTGTCCCTGGGGTTTCTGACTATACTCGTGGCGCGGCGGGCTCGCTGGGCGGGCGCTGACCGCCGGTCACGCGACCGCCCCGCAACGACAGGAGCCACCCCTGGCCGCATCCAGCCACTCCGAGGTTTCCCCCGTGCCCGGGAAGTCCCCGTCCCCACTGCCCGCGCCCCTGGAATGGGTCGCGCGTCCGCTTGCGCGCCTGTCCACCAGCCGGGGCAACCTGTACCTCGGGCTTGGCTGCGACTGCATGGTCAGCGTGTTGTTGATCGCCGCGGGCGTCTGGTACGGGCGCATGGCCCTGCTGGCTGCGGCACTGACCGTGTTGTGCGGCCTGTTTGCCTTCACCTTCCTCGAATATGGCGCGCATCGCTGGCTGTTCCACGGTGCGCACATGGGGCCGTTCAAGACCGGCCACGACCACCACCACGAGAATCCACTGGGCTACGACGCGTTGCCGTTCTTCATGCCCCCGTTGTTCATGTGCGCGCTGGCCGGGCTGTTCGCACTGGCCATCCCGGCCGGTTACGCGCTGCTGCTGGCGGGCGTCATCGCGGCCGGTTACGCGGTCTACGGCCTGAGCCACCTGGTGATCCACCTGCACCGCTTCAGCAACCCGCTGCTGCGCCGTTGGGCCGGCTTCCACAACATCCACCATTACCACCCCGACGCCAACTTCGGCGTGACCACCGGGCTCTGGGACGTGATTCTCGGCACCCGGTACCAGCGCAAGCCGCGAACGGTGTCGTAAACGGAGCTTTCGGTTTCGCAACCAGAGCGGCGCCTCGCGATCTCGGGTGATGACCGTTTGGCACGGCCGATCACACGCTCCGAATCGGTCATGGCGTGCAGGAAAATTCCTGGCACGAAGCGTGAACTGCGTTCCGTTTTGCGCCGGCCGATATCGGCGTGCCTGCTGCGTCCGGGCATGGCCGCGTGGGAAAGCGC
This sequence comes from Rhodanobacteraceae bacterium, assembly GCA_036279975.1. Lineage (GTDB taxonomy): Bacteria > Pseudomonadota > Gammaproteobacteria > Xanthomonadales > Rhodanobacteraceae > 66-474. Next base: position 26,979 of record DASURP010000071.1, on the reverse strand, counting down.
GTGGACGCCGCGCCTGACCGCCGGCGTCCACCCCTGGAAGGCTGCTCACTCCATGTAATCCGCACACGAAACGAGAGGGTTCCACATCGAGAACACGCCGTTCGGGTTGTACTTCCAGGCCCACACGTGCAGGTTGTAGAACGCAGGCAGCCGGAAACGGTTCGGATCACCGACGTAGTCGAACAACTGCCCCATCAGCTTGGGTGGCTCCTCGATGCCGTACGGGTTCGCCGGATGCGCCGGATCCCAGAACCCGGCAAACGTCAGGTATTCCACTGCAACCAGACGCAGGCGACCGGAACGCGTCGGTTCGTATACCAATACCTCGGGTTTGTTGACGTCCACCGCACCATCGAACAGGTAAGCGCCATTGACGTAGTGCACGCCCATCGCTCCTTTTTCCGGATTGTTGACGCAACCACCGATGTCGAGGCCGTAACCGTCACCCATGGCTTGTTCGACATCCTGGTACCTGGCGGTCGCCGCGCGCACCGCCTGGACCACCCCGGTCAGCGACTGGTGCGTGAACTGCCACACCTGATCCTGCTGGGTCGCCTGTTGCGGAGCGGCCAGGGCCGTCGATGCCGGCAACGCCAGCGCCAGGGTAACCGCCGTGGACAACGTGATTCTGCTGGAAACATTCATGGGGATTCCTCCTCGCGTGGTTGGCTTGATCGCCGGACGTGGACTCGCGCCGCACACGGTCAATCCCGTCGATGCTGCGGGCCGAACGGGAAAAACCCTCCAGAATCGGATTGCACGGATGGCACGGCATGACCGGACGGTCCCCCGGGGGGTAACCAGCTGTCGCCGGCCCCCGGGGCATCGGGTTACTCGCCGGCAACTCCTTGGGTGTTGTGCGCGTTGACGATTGCCATCAGTTGCTGCGCGTCGCTGGCGGTCAACTCACCGCGTTCCTTGAAGTCCCGATAGATTTCCGGACCCACCGCTTCACGGAACTTGCGGTCGACGCGGTCGTAGCTGATGCGGTACTCCGCATACGAGGCGCGGTTGCCCAGCATCATCTGGACCTGGCGTTCGCTCAAGCCGCTGGCCTGGGCGAGAAGCGCGATCGAATCGACGCCTTCCTGCGCCACGGCGGTGCCTGCAACAGGCAGGGCCATGGCAGCGGCAATGCCGATACACATTGCGCGTTGGATGATCTTCATGGCGTACTCCTTTTGCTGAACCAGGGGAGGCTGCTTCCCTGCGGGTGACGGTGGGCTCCTTGCACGGCTCCAGACTGACCCGGCCGGCGCCCCGCGTGCAGTGAAACGGGGTGACTTCACCGTGAACTCCGGATCCATGCGTTCTGCGTCGCGCCATGACGGGCTATAGCCGAAGTTGCAAGGCAAAGTGCAGCCAGCAAACGATGCGAGGAGGTAACCGCCATGCCCCTGTACGTGATCGAACGCGACATCCCCGGCGTCGGCAACATGACCGACGAGCAATCGCGGCAAACCGTCCTGGCCTCGCTCGAGGTGATCCAGGAGATGGGCGACGGCATCCAGTGGGTGCAAAGCTACGTGGTCGAAGACAAGATCTACTGCATCTACTTCGCCACCGACGAAAGCCTGATCCGCGAACACGCACGGAAACTGGACGTGCCGGCCAACCGCATATCCGAGGTGCGACGGATGGTGAACCCGCACGGCGCGGACAAGCCTCCCTGCGAGGTCGCGGCAGCGGACACGGCCTGAAGCAGCGGACGTGAATCCGCATGGCCGTCAATTCGACCCGACAGGTTGGATCCCCCCCCCTTGTAAATGAGCGGATGCGAAGGGCCCGACACCGACAGCGTGGCCGATGCGTCGCGCAAGGCCATGCTCGGTGCGCTCGACCCGTTCGAGGAGCTCGATGAGCGGATCCGGCGGGGGCAAAGCCATGTCGTCGGCGATGGGGGCTACCGCATCCACTTCGCCACCGACGAACGCCTGATCCGCGAACACACACAGTCCCGGTGTGCCGATGAACCGGATCTCGCGCGTGCGCTGGACGGTGGGGCCGGCCGATGTCCGCGGAAACCGTTAGCCCTGCGCGCCGGTGGCGTCCGCGGCCTGGTCGATCAGGAATTGCTACACGTAACCGATCGCCTGCACGACGTCCATGGTGGCGCCACGACGACGGCATTCCACGATTTCCGCACGGGTCAGTGCATCGTGCGCCGGCCGCAGCGCTTCCTCGAACCGGGCACGCCGCTGCGGCGTGGCGACCATTTCCCGGGTCGAGCGCACGGCCTCGGCCGCTCCGGCCAGTACCAAGGCCTGCGGGTAGCGCTTCCTCGCGACCGCCAGCCCGACGCAACCCTCGATGAGGTTCGCCACGCCACGCTGGAATCCCTTTTTCCGGTAGACCCGCAGGGCGTCGGCGAACAGCGAGGCGGCCTCGGCATGCTGGCCCTGCTCCAACGCCAGTTGCCCCAGATCGGTCCAGCAGCGGGCGATGCCGAGAAAATCCCCCAGCTTCACGAACTGTTCCGCACTGCGTTGGTACCACGTCTTCGCCTCGTCATGGCGGCCGGCAACCGTGGCGACATCGCCAAGTTGATTGAGGCACCACGCAGCCGGCGTCCATTCCTGCTGCTTGCGGAAGAGCTCCAGTGCGCGTTCGAGCAGATTGCGGGCCCGATCGTGTTCGCCCAGTGTGAGCCTGGCCACGGCAAGGTTGCTCAGTGCCCAAGCCGTCTCACTGGCAGACCCCGGGCTTTCGCACAGGGCCAGGCACTCCTCGAACAGCGCCACGGCTTCCTCGTTTTGTCCCAACGCTCCATGCGAAACCGCAAGGCTGGTGAGCGCCATGATCAGCATGCTTCGGTCACCGCTTTCCCGCGCCACGGCCAGCCCGCGCGCAAGACGCGCATGGGCCACTTCCTGCTGGCCCATCCGGGATTCCATCGCCCCTGCGCAACAGGCGATCTGGGCCCACAGCGCCGGAGCGACGGCCGGCTCGAAGCGTTCCAATACCGGCAACAGCGCGGCGCAGGCCTCGGCCAGGTATTCGCGCGCCTCCCAGTACCGGTACAATGCGCGCACCAGGCGCAGTGCCCATTGCCCGTCGCCGCGCTCCATCAAGTGGCCGAGCGCGCTGCGGAAGTTGTCGCGCTCCAGGTCGCAGCGTCGCAGCCAGTGATGGCGTGCCTTGCCATCCAGTCGCACGAGGCCCTCCTCGGCCAGCACCAGGAAATAGGCGGCGTGGGCCTTGCCGATTGCATCACCCTCGCCACTCGCGGCCAGTTGTTCCAGCCCGCACTCGCGTATGGTTTCCAGCATTGCGTAACGCGGCTCATCCGCGTCGGACGCTGTTTCCACGAGATTGTTGTCGCACAACCGTGCCAGAGCTTCGTCGGCGGCGAGGCCGAGATCGCCATGGACATCGGCCACCGCTTCGGCCGCCTCCAGCGTGAAGCCGCCGGAAAACACCGACAGGCGCCGGAACAGCTTGCGTTCGGGTTCGCCCAACAGCGCGTGGCTCCACTCGATCGCGCGGCGCAACGTCCGTTGCCGCTCGGGCACGTCCGCCGTATTGGCCGCCGCCAGGTCCAGTCGATCCGGAAAGCGCTCCAGCAACTGCGCGGGTGTCAAGGTCCGGCATTGTGCCGCGGCCAGTTCGATGCCCAGCGGCAGCCCTTCGAAACGGCGGCAGATGCGTGCCACCGCCTCGGCATTGTCCGCACCCAGTGAAAAACCGGGACGCACCGCGGCGGCCCGCTGCACGAACAGCTGCACCGCAGGCACGGCGGCCAGATCCTCCAGCATCATCGAATCGCGATCGGGCAGTGCCAGCGGCAACACCGGATACTCGCATTCGCCGTACAGGTGCAACGCCACCCGGCTGGTCACCAGTATCCGCAGGCTTATGCAGGCATCGAGCAGCGCACCGATCAGGGATGCCTCTCCGGCAAGTTGCTCGAAGTTGTCGAGGATCAGCGGCGGGGCCTGCCCGAGCCCATGCAGGTAGTTGCAGAGCACTTCGAGAGGCGGGGAGGTGTCATCGGCCGCGCGCAACCCGAACACGCGCAGCAGCGCCAGTTGCAGCGTCGGCGCATCGGTGATGCTGGCCAGGCGCACGAATACGGCTTCCCGCGACGACGTCGCCTGCCAGCGCAGTCCGGCTTCCACCGCCAGCCGGGTCTTGCCGCTGCCGGCGGTCCCGGTCAGGGTCACCAGCCGCGGACCGTCGTCTTCGGTGAGCATGTCGTGGAGTTCGGCGACTTCGCCCGACCGACCGACCAGCGGCGTGCGCGGCGCCGGGATCGCGTTGCTGCGGAACCGCTTGCGTCCGATGATGGGGTCGGGATCGCCTGGCTCGGTCCGCACCTGCGGCCACCCGAGGGTCTGCGACACCACTGGTTGCGCCGCGATTTCGGCCTGGTAGTGGCCCTTCGGGATCGTGATCTTCAGGGGGTCGTCGCGACCCGCGTGTTCGTAGTAGTCTTTCAGGCGCTTGCGCAACCGGCGTGCATGCACGCGCACGATGGTATCCACCCTCGGATCGAAACCCGCACCACGCTCGAATACGTCCACGCCGATCGTGTATTCCTTGGGTGACGTTTCGATCCCGTCGATCCGCTGCTCCACCACGTAACGCAGGAAGCGGCTGAGGATCGGCGCATTGCAGAACACGTCGCTGGCCAGGACACGCGCCAACTCGGCCCGGACCGACCCGGCGTCGGGATTGACGTTGGCGCCTGGCACGGGATCGCCCACCTGGCTCCCTCCGGTTGCATCCCCGATCATAACGCGGGCGACCCGGCCTACGCGGACGACCCGAACCCGGCCATCGCCCGGAGTACACGCGCCACTTACATTTCTCCGCGTACGCTGCCATGTCCGGACACTCTCGCCACCGAATGGAGACCACCATGAAGCTCATGCACAAGACCCTTGCGATCGCCATGACCACGGCACTGGCTACGGGCTTGCCGTTCGCGGCATGCGCCCAGGGCAACCCCGGCACCGAAGTCGCAACTGCCCATGCCCACGCCCTGATGGCGCAGGGCGCGGACAGCGTCGCCATGACGCATACCCACCTGCACCATGTCGTCAACTGCCTGGTCGGAACCAAGGGAGCGGGGTTCGACGCTTCGGCCGGCAATCCCTGCAAGGACCAGGGCAATGGCGCGATTCCCGATTCCGTGGCCGATCATGCCCTGCACGCCAAGCTGGGCAAGGCGCTCGCCGCCGCCCAGGCCGGACTGAAGTCGCAATCGCTCAGCGACGCCCAACACGACGCCGGCAAGGCCGCCAAGATCCTGCAGGCCGCCAGCACGCCGAAGCCGAAGACCGGCAGTTCTTCCTGGTAATCCGCGCGGTCCGATACTGCCGTGCGCGCTGACGTGGATCATTCACGCGGCGCGCGCGGCAGCGGAAACTATTCGGATCGCGACCGGAGTGCCACCATGTCCACCCGCTACACCGGGCTTTCCACCAGCATCCTCGATGCCGTCGGCGATACGCCGCTGCTCGACATCGACGGCATCTTCGCCAAGTGCGAGTTCCTGAACCCATCGGGTTCGATCAAGGCGCGCATCGCCAAGTACATCATCGAACGCGCCGAGCAGACCGGCGCCATCCAGCCCGGCGACACCATCGTCGAAGCCACCAGCGGCAACACCGGCAATGCATTCTCGATGGTGGCCGCGGTGAAGGGCTACCGCATGATCGTGGTGATGCCGGAAGGCTTGTCGAGCGAGCGCGTGGCGATCTCGCGCGCCTACGGCGCCGAGGTGCTGTTTTGCGGTACTTTCCACGTCAACGACGCGCTGGAACGCGCGCGCGAACTCGGCAAGCAGCCCGGCTTCTTCTTTCCCGGCCAGTTCGAGAACGAGTGGAACGTGGATGAGAACCGCGAAATCCTCGGCCCCGAAATCCTGTCGCAACTGCCGAAAGACCGAATACCGGACGCCTTCGTGCACGGCGTCGGCACCGGCGGCACGTTGATCGGCGTCGGCCAGGCCTTCCGCAAGGTCAACCCGAACGTGCGCCTGTTCGCGATGGAGCCTTCCGAATCGCGCACCATCCTGTGCGGCGAAGTCGCGCTGCACCAGATCGAGGGCATCTCCGACGGCTTCGTGCCGGGCATATTCGCGCAGCATCGCGACCTCGTCCGCGATACCACCAGCGTCGCCAGCGCCGATGCTGTCGCGGAAATGCGCAAGCTCGCCCGCACGCGCGGCCTGTTCTGCGGGCCGAGTTCCGGTGCACACATGATCGCGGCGCGCCGGCTCCGCGAGCAGTTCCCAGAATTGAGAACCGTCGTTACCGTCCTCGATGACGAGGGCGAAAAATACCTGCAGGATTTCTTCATGCACCCGGCGGCCGGCACCGACGCGCCGGTCCCGTTCCACTGATGTTGCTGCTCGACGCACTGAGTCCCGCGCCACGCACGCTGCGCATGTACCTCGCGGAGAAGGGGCTCGAACTGCCGGCCCGGCAGGTGGATGTGTTCACCGGCGAGAACCGGCAGCCGCCCTACCTCGTGCACAATCCCGCGGGCACTACACCGACGCTGCTGCTGGAGGACGGCACCGCGATCGCCGAATCCATCGCGATCATGGAATACCTCGAGGAGCTCCAGCCCGACCCGCCACTGGTCGGCACTACGCCCGGGGAGCGCGCGCTGACGCGCCAGTGGCAACGCCGGATCGAACTCAACATCACCGAGAACATCCACAACGCCTACCACTACGCGGAAGGCCTGGCGCGCTTCCGCGATCGCATTCCGGTGGCGCCGGAGGCCGCCGCAGGATTGAAACGCGTCGCGCAGGACCGCATTTCATGGCTCGACGGCATGCTCGACGGACACCCCTTCATCACGGGTGACAGGTTTACGATCGCCGACATCTGGCTGTACACGTGGCTGGATTTCGCCGACTCGGTGGGCCAGCCGTTCGACCGGGCGCTTCGCAACATCGCGCCGTGGTTCGCGCGCGTCGCGGCGCGTCCGTCCGCCGCGGCCAGCGTGCACCCCGCCTGCAAACCCGGCGGCGTGCGCGGCTGAGGCACGACGCCTTTCCATCCAGCCCAGGAGACATCCCATGACCCAACGCATCAACTACACCAAGGCCTCGCCCGATGGTTTCAAGGCCATGCTGCAACTGCAGCAGCACGTGGAAAACTCGGGGCTCGAACACAAGTTGCTGGAGCTGGTGAAGATGCGCGCATCGCAGATCAACGGCTGCGCGTATTGCCTGGACATGCACTCCAAGGACGCCCGCGCCATGGGCGAAACCGAGCAGCGCCTGTACCTGCTGGACGCGTGGCGCGAAGCGCCGTTCTACAGCGAGCGCGAACGCGCGGCGTTGGCGTGGACCGAGGCGCTGACCCGCATTTCCAAAACGAAAGACGTTCCCGACGCGCTCTATGAGGAGGTGCGCAAGCAGTTCAGCGACAAGGAACTGGTGGACCTCTCGCTCGCGATCATCGCGATCAACGGCTGGAACCGGCTCGCGATCCCGTTCCGCTCCGAGCCGGGCCACTACCAGCCGCGCCAGCAAGCGAAGAGCGCCTGAGCATGGCCGGCGCCGCAACGCTTGGCGATTTCGCGGCGCTGCTGGAAGCCGCGCGCCGGCAGGAAGAGCCGCAACGACTGCTGTTCGTGTTCGCACGCCGCGAACTGGGCCGCCATGCCACCACGACGCAACACGAGGCCTTCGCGCGTGGCGAAGGCGGGAACCTGCAACCGATCCTGTGCGTCGACAAGGCGCCCGACGAGATCGCGAGCTTCGCCGCGCTCGCCGCCGAATCCGAGGCGACCGGCCAGGCGTGGGACATCGTGTTCGTGGGCAGCCTCGAGGGTCGCGGCGGCATCGCGCCGAACGGCGACGAGGCCGACCAGCCGCTGCGCTTCATGGTCAACGCGATCAACGACGGCCGGGTCGGTGAATTCGCCGCATTCGACCGCGAGGGCCACGCGCTGCGGTTCGTGTGAGTCCCGACCATCGCCGGTTTCCGGTCGTCGATTGCCTGCGGAAACGGTGGCCAGGGGCGGACTGCGCGCGCCGGGAGCGCGCGCGAACGGCGAAGCCGGCCCGCAGGGCAAGCGCCAGGGAAGGCGCGAGTAGTCGAACCACACGTGGTTCGATTCACCTGAAGTTGCGGCAGAGCTTCGGAACCGCCCGAATCAAGTCCATGAAAATGGTGGCCAGGGGCGGAATCGAACCACCGACACGGGGATTTTCAGTCCCCTGCTCTACCAACTGAGCTACCTGGCCAGGCTGGTCGTGCCCGCGAGGGTGCCCGCATTGCGCGAGCTGCGATCACGAACCGCGTATTAGACCGGCCACCGCGCAAACCGTCAAGCTTGCGGGTGTTCAATCGAGGCTCCACAGAGCCCGGTCGAGGTCGTGGTCGAGGCCGAATGCGCGCATCGGCACGCGCCCGTTGCGCACATCCACGCCTTCGGCGCGCAGGCGCCTTGCCTGTTCGCGGAACCCGCGGCTGCCGCGTGGCAGCGCGATCGTGCCGTCGGCATGCAGGACCCGGAACCACGGCAAATCCAGTCCGTCCGGGGTGTCGCGCAGCGCCGCACCCACCAGCCGCGCGCGCCCGGGCAGTCCGGCGCGCGCGGCAATCTGGCCATAGCTCGCGACCCGCCCGGCGGGGATCGCCGCGATCGCGGCGTAGATGCGGCGGTACCTCGGGTCCATCGAATTGCGGGATCTGCTCAGTGCAGATCCCCCTTCACGCGCCTGCCGGACACCAGTCCGTAGATGCTGATGGCGAGCCACGCCAGTTCGAGCAGGAACGCCGGCAGGTTGAACGGCCCGAATACCAGCGACACCAGGATGCCCAGCGCACCCAGCGCGTTCATCAGCTGGTAGACCATGCCGTTGCCGTGCAACCGGCGCGCCTGCAACAGGAAAAACGCCAGCAACACCAGCAAGGTTCCGACCAGGCCGACGATCGTCGGCCAATCAAAATTGACAGTCACGCTCATGCAAGTCTCCTTGACCCGCGCCAAGCCCCAGATGCGCCGATTGCCAACAACCATTGGAACACTTCCAGCCAAATCGTTTTTGCAACGTGGACGAGCAGCAAGGCTCGCCGTCCCCGCCAAGGCGGACTCCCGGCTGCTTGCGGCGGCACGGGCTGAAGACACTGGCTTCCCGCCTGCGCGGGAATGACGCGATGGGGCATGGGCTCAAGATGCTGGATTCCCGCCTGCGCGGGAATGACGGGATACAAGTGTTGCTCATGTTTCCGACGCCCGGGCAACGCGACGCTGCCGGGCCGCTTCGAACAGCGCAATCCCTGTGGCCACCGACACGTTCAGGCTCTCGGTGGCGCCCGGCATCGGGATGCGCGCCAGGTGGTCGCAGGCCTCGCGCGTCAGCCGGCGCATGCCCTCGCCCTCGCCGCCCATCACCAGCGCCACGCGACCCCTGAGATCGACATCGTACAGCGACGCTTGGGCGTCACCCGCCAACCCCGTCAACCACACGCCGGCATCCTTGATCTCGCGCAGCGCACGCGCAAGGTTGGTCACCTCGACCAGCGGCACCCGGTCGACCGCGCCCGCCGAGGCGCGCCTCACCACCGGGGTGATCCCGACCGCGCGGTCCTTCGGCACGATCACTGCCGTGGCGCCCGCCGCCGCCGCGCTGCGCAGGCAGGCGCCCAGGTTGTGCGGATCGGTAACGCCGTCCAGCACCAGCAGCAGCGCGCCGTCGCCGGCGGCATCGAGCAGCGCCGCGAGATCGTGTTCGGATTTCGCGGCCGGCACCTCGTAGTTCGCAGCCACGCCCTGGTGCCGCGCGTGCCCGGATACCTTGTCCAGCATCGCGCGTGGACGCGCGTGCACGCGTACGCCGAGGCGCCTGGCTTCGTCCACCAGCTCCGTGATGCGCGGATTGCGCGAGCCCTGCTCGACCAGCAGCTCGCGCACCCGCGAGGGATCGTTGGCCAACGCGCCCGCGACCGGATTGATGCCGACGATCCAGGTTTCGCCCATGGCATCCCCCGCGCCTACGGCGCGACCACCTTCCTTCGGAAGGGGGTGGAACGCTTGCCCTCATCACGCACCATCCTGAAGTCGATCTTGCGGTCTTCCATGCTGGCGCGCAGCACTTGTACCCGCACCGCGTCGCCCAGCCGGAACACCTGCCCGGTACGCTCGCCACGCAGCTCGTGGCGGCGTGCATCGAAGTGGTAATAGTCGTTGCGCAGCTGGGTGATGTGCACCAGTCCCGACACCTTCGACTCGGTCAACTCGACGAACAAGCCGAACGAGGTGACGCCGGTGACGATGCCGTCGAATTCGGAACCGACGTGCCGCTCCATCCACGCGCACTTGTAGCGATCGTCCACGTCGCGCTCGGCCTCCTCGGCGCGGCGTTCGGTGCGCGAGCAATGCGCGGCCATGGTCGCCATCTTGCTTTCGGTGTACAGGTACGCGGCCGGCTTGCCGCCCTCCAGCGCATACCGGATCGCGCGGTGCACCAACAGGTCCGGATAACGCCGGATCGGCGAGGTGAAATGCGCGTAGGCCTGCAGCGCCAGGCCGAAATGCCCGTGGTTGGCGGGCTGGTAGCTGGCCAGGCTCTGCGCGCGCAGCAGCACGCTGCGGAACAGCTCCGCGTCGGGGCGATCGGCCACGCGCTGCAGCAGCGCCGCGAAATCCCGTGGCCGCACTTCGGCCAGTGGCGGCAGCTTCATCTTGTATTCGCGCAGGAACGCCAGCAGGTCCTCGTACTTGTCGGCCGGCGGTGGCGCGTGCACCCGGAACGGCGCGGGGACCTTTTTCCTGGCAAGGAACTTCGCGGCCTCGACGTTGGCCGCGATCATGCATTCCTCGATCAGCTTGTGGGCATCGTTGCGCGGGTGCGCGCCCAGCGACACCACTTCGCCCGCCGCGTCGAGGCGGTAATCGACCTCGCTGGTTTCGAACTCGATGGTGCCGCGTCGCTGGCGCGCGGCAGCGAACGCCTTGTACAGGGCGTGCAGGTTGTCGATGTGCGGCAACAGCTTGCCCAGGCCGCGCCGCGTGCCGGCATCGTGCCCGCCGATCGCCTGCCAGACCTCATCGTAGGTCAGGCGCGCGTGCGAACGCATCACGGCCGGGTAGAACTTCGCGCGTGCCACTTCGCCATTGGTGTCCACGCGCATCTCGCAGGCCAGGCCCAGCCGTTCGACCTCGGGATTCAGCGAACAGATCCCGTTCGACAAGGTCTCGGGCAGCATCGGCACCACGAACCCCGGGAAGTACACCGAGGTGCCGCGCTTGGATGCTTCGTCGTCCAGCGCGGTTTCCGGCTGCACGTAATGCGACACGTCGGCGATCGCGACGATCAACCTGAAACCGCCGCCGCGCACCGGTTCGGCGTACACCGCGTCGTCGAAATCGCGCGAGTCGGCGCCGTCGATGGTGACCAGCGGCAGCTTGCGCAGGTCCACCCGGCCCGCGTGTTCGGCTTTCGTCACCCTCGGCTCGACCGCCTCGGCCTCGCGCGCCACCTCGACTGGCCATGCGTGCGGCAGGCCGTAGCTCTCGATCGCCATCTCGACGATGAGCGACGGTTGCAGGCGTTCGCCCAGCACGCTGACGATGCGCCCGATCGGGCCGCGCTGCGTTGTGGGCGGATCGGTGATTTCCGCCACCACGATCTGCCCCGCGCGCGCGCCATTGCGCGCGTCGGGCGGGATCAACACGTCCTGGTGCAGGCGGCGGTCGTCGGGATCGACCACCATCACGCCGTGTTCCTCGACCACGCGACCGACCAGCCGCGGCGCGCGCCGCTCCAGCACCTCGCGGATCGCGCCCTGCTGGCGTCCACGCCGATCCACGCCGACCACCGACGCCAGCACCCGGTCGCCGTGCAACACCTGGCGCATCTGCGCGGGCGAAAGATACAGATCGTCGCCGCCCTCGTCGGGGCGCAGGAACCCGTAGCCCTCGGCGTTGGCCAGCACCGTGCCCGCGATCAGCCCGATGCGTTCGGCCGGCGCCAGGCCACCGCGCCGGCTCTGCAGCAACTGGCCGTCGCGCAGCATCGCGTGCAGGCGCTTGTCCAGCGCCCCGCGGCGCTCCGGGTCGTGCAAGCCCAACGCATCGGCGATCTCGTCCTCGCGCAACAGGCTGCCGCGCTCGGCGAGCAGCGCGAGGATCGCCTCGCGGCTGGGAATCGGGTGTTCGTAACGCCGTGCCTCGCGCTCGGCGTGCGGATCGGTGAAGCCGCCGCCGGCGTGCGCCTTGCCGCGTTTGGGGGCGGACGGTTTGTCCTGCGCGGCCGGTTTGCCGCATGCTGCCGACGTGCGTTTGGACTTGCCGGGCTTGCTTGCCGCGCGCGGCTTGCGCGCGGGGCGTGAGGGTGGGCGCTGGCGTCTGGGCATTGCACCAGCGTCGCGGAGCGGCCCGTGGAAAGCAAGCGCCGCCCTGATCGCAGCGGGGCGCTACGGCGCCTTGCCGGCCTGCATGTCCTGCACGATCGCCAGCGAGCGCTTGACGTGCTGGTCGGGCGTCAAATGATCGGCCTTGGAGGAAAACACCGCGACGACCTTGCCGGTGCGGTCGAGCACGAAGGTCGTGCGCGGCAGGAACCCGTGGGTCACGGGCTTGCCCAGCACGTCGATCACGCCCTCCTGTGGCGGCACCATCTCCAGGCCATAAGTGGCTGCGATCTTGCCGTCGGAATCGGAGGCCACCGCGAACTTGCCGGCGCAGTAGTCGGGATCGGACGAAAACTTGTTGAGCCGCGTGATCGAGTCCGCCGACACGCCAATGATGGTGGCGCCGGCCGCATCGAACTTGTCGGCGTCGGTCGCGAAGGTGTGCGCCTCGAGGTCGCAGCCGCCGGTGTAGGCCGCGGGATAGAAATAGACCACCACCGGGCCCTTGGCCAATGCCTGCTTCAGGGAAAACGTGAAATCCTTGCCGGCGAGGCTGGCGGTCGCCGTGAAATCGGGCGCCGTCGCGCCGGGGTCCAAAGCCTTCGATTCACTGGCCGCCATGCCCGGAAGCGCAAGCAGCGCCACCAGTGCGCCCGCCAACAACATGCCCACGAATTGCCTGTTCATCGCCAAACCCTCCGGAGATACATTCCACGGTAGCACGGCCGATTGTTTGGGGTTAGTGCACCCCAGGTCCGCCGCGGTTGCATTGACAGCCGGGCCGCCCGGCCGCTATCGTACGCGGCTCGCTGGCGCACCGCGCCACGACCGGACACCTGCCCAGGTGGCGGAATTGGTAGACGCACCAGCTTCAGGTGCTGGCGGGGCGACCCGTGAAGGTTCGAGTCCTTTCCTGGGCACCAGGTCATCCGACGGAGAACCCGCGCATGTCGCGGGTTTTTTGTTTCTTGCCGCGGCTGGTGCGGGGTTTCGCGCCAACGGCCTGTTGGACTCCACACGCTCAAAGCGGACCAAGATCCGCGTCATTCATCCCAACCGCTTGGGTTATGTTAGGATGACTCATGCCAACCGTCCTGAGACTCGGCGGCTTGCGGGTCGTGATCTATCCGAACGATCATCGCCCGGCGCACGTCCACGTGATCGGTCCGGCGGGTGAAGCCGTGTTCTTCTTGAACTGCCCCGACGGTCCACCCGAACTGCACGACAACTACGGGTTCGCGCGCTCGGACGTCAATCGCATCCTCGACGGACTGGTGGATGCGCTGGCGCAACTTTGCAACGAATGGAGCCAACTCCATGGCCATCACTGAACACCAATACGAGCTCGCCGGGCAACGCATGCAGGCCCTGCGCGAACACGGGTACGCCATCGCCGCGCGCTACGATCGCCGCCGCGCGCGCGTGGTGGTGAGCCTCAACACCGGCGTGGAAGTGGCGTTTCCGCCGAGCCTGGCGGAAGGCCTCGCCGATGCCGCACCGGGCGATCTGGCCAAAATCGAAATTTCGCCCAGCGGACTCGGCCTGCATTGGCCAAAGCTCGACGCCGATCTCTACGTGCCGGGATTGCTGGCCGGTGTGTTCGGCAGCAAACGCTGGATGGCCGCGCAACTCGGCGCCGCCGGCGGCAGCGCGCGCTCCGCTGCCAAGACGCGCAGCGCGCGCGCGAACGGACGGCTGGGCGGACGGCCGCGCAAGCGTTCCTCCCGGGACTAGCAACCCACAGCGCGGCGCGGTGACAAACCCAAGGCTTCGCGCGCACGCTCGGCGGGAAAACCGATGTGCTTCGGGTGCACCACGACGGTATCGAGCAGGCGCCGGGTCAGTTCGGCGGCGGAATGCGCAAACCCGTCGCGCAGGCCGTATTCCGTTTCGAACGCGTACTGATTGAGCGTGCCGAGCACGGACTTCGAATTCGTCGCGGCGATTTCGATCGGCATCATCGCCTCGGCCTCGGTCACCGCCAGATCGGCCGGCACGCCGAGTTCCAGCAACGCATGGAACACGTTGTGCTGCAATCGAAACGGAATATCCGCATACGGCGCCGCGTCGATCACGACGCCCAGGCGGGTCGGCTCGCTGACCGCCACCACGAGCTGGATGCGCGACACGCGGATCAGGTTCGCGGTCCATTCGCCCAACCGGTTCGATGCGGGCGCCGGGTTCGCGGCCGGCGCGATTTTCATCGCCTTGAGCAACTTAGCGGTGCAACGCAGCGCGGTCATGGCGTCGGCCCCAGCAACTGTTCCTCGAACCATAGTCTGGCCTCGGCCCAGCCCGCTTCGGCTTCCGCGCGCAACACGCGGGCACGTTCGCGACGGCGGCGGATTTCGGCAGCGATGGATTGCTGGATTTTCGCATCGGGGACCGGAACGACAAGATTGACGACATCCTCGTTGGCGAGTCGCGGATGCGTGTTGCCCGTCATCATGTGACGGGTTTGGGAGAGAACCAGGCTGCTGCGCAGCACCGCCGCAAGATATTCCGGCTGCAACGCTTTTTCATTGATGACGCGGAGCACGTGGAACTCCGGCGAGCAGCAGCCGCTGGAATCCGCCAACCAGACCTTGTTGAGATAGGGGCGCAGCCGCGCGAACAGCACATCCCCGCGCTGAAACGTGAAGCATGCGCCTTCGGCCTCTTCATCGGCCCCGGACAGCTCGCCGGTCTGGCTCTGCACGCCCGCAAGGCCGATGTAATTTTCATCCGGCGTTTTGATTTGATCGCGGACGAACGCCACGGCGTCAGACAATTTTGCGCAAGCCATGCGCGACGATACTGCTTCCATCGCGTGGATGGCCAGCACCCGCTCAGGGTGAAAATAATACGGCCCGAGGCGGGATTGCTCGCGCAAGGTACCGAGCGTCAGCGCAAAGCTGCGGCGGTCATCCGCGGCCGGCAGCGCAAGACCGAGGGTTTCCAGCAGATACGCATCCATGCCGGCCAGCAGCGCGTCGGCTTCGGCCAGCTTGGCGCGGCGCGCGGAACGCGCGGTTTCCATTACATCCACCAACTCACGCTGCTTCGCCATTGGAGGCAAAGGAATCGCCAGTTCACGCAATTCTTCAGCGTTGACGTTGGTCATGCCAATGATCTGGCGACTGACCCGATCAATCTGAATGCGTCCGGCCGGAGAATTGATGAAGAACGCGGCAAATTGAGGCAACAATTTTTCGGCATCCGTGCAGACGCGAATCAGATACGACGCGAATACCCACACTCCGCGCTCATTGAATACGCCGCACTTCCCGACCAGTTCCTTGGAATTCGTCCGGTTGAACAGCAAGTCGCCACGACGCAACCGGTAGCGTCGCGCTTCGCGCAAACCAAGCGAAACACGCTTGATGTCGGCGAAATCCCATTCGTCATCTTGCAGATTGTTCATGCGAACCATCCGCAGACCCCGCCCGCCATCGGTTGCGAGGTCGGAGCATCCATACTGAACCACGTTGGCGTTGTCGCCGAGAGGTGTCAGCGGATAGCGTGTCGTTGCGTAGCGCTTGCTGAATTCGCGCGTACTTGCCCAGTAGTTGCAATCGAACCGTGTCTCGATCTCGCCCCGCCGCACCGCGAAGCATTGCGCTTCGCCTTGCGCGCCGGGGCTTACACGAAAAAAGGTTCGGCGTCGCGTTCGAATCGACGGTACTGGTCGAGGATGTCGTTCAACTCGTTGGCCGTGGCGCGGCCGGTGGCGTCGTAGCCGATCTTCTCGGCCAGCGCCATGAAGATGGGCGTGTCGTCGGAGACGGTTTCATCCTCGTCGAGTTTGCGCAGGAACAGCAGGCTGGCCTTGACACCCGCGCCGTAGTGCGCGAACGCGAATTGCGGCAGGCTCACCACGGCCAGCACCTGAAAATGCGCCAGCAGCCAGTCGCGCACCGATTGCAGCGACGAATTGGTGAGGATGCCGTCCGGCACCACCACCGCAGCACGTCCCGTGCCCGGTTTCAGGAACTGCCAGATGCGTTCCAGGAACAGGATTTCCGATTTCTGCTGCTTCAGCGGCTTGCGCCTGCCCTTGGCGTCCTCCTTGTTGAACAGCTCGAACTCGTCCTTGAGCGTCGGCATGTCCGCATCCTTGGCGGTGGCGCCGAACGGCGGGTTGGTCAGGATCAGGTCGAAGCTCGCCGGCTTGAATCCCGCGTTCTGCGCGTGGAAATGCTTGATGGGACGCAGCGCGTTGCCGGCCATGACGTTGGTGTGGCCGTCGTCGTGGACGATCATGTTCATCTTGGCCACGCGCGCAATGTCGCGGTTGATCTCGATGCCGAACAGGTTGCGTTGGGCAAAGTCGTGCCAGTGCGCCCAGTGCTGCGGCTCGTTGACCTGGTGCTTGCGGTTGGCCTCGCTGCGCACCGCATCCAGGGCGTGCAGCAGGAAGCCGCCGGACCCGCAGCAGGGGTCGAGCACGCGGTCCTTCGCCGTCGGCTGCATCATCCGCACGCAAAACTCCACCAGTTCGCGCGGCGTGAAATACTGGCCGGCGTCGCCGGTGAAATAGTCGCGCTGGAAAGTTTCGAAGGCGACGCCCTTGGTGTCGAGGTCGGTCTTGCTGAGCGACAGGCTTTCCAGGTGCGCGACCACGGTCGCGATCTTGGAATCGGAAACCTTGATTTCCTCGTTGAACACTTCCGCGTCGCGCTGGCGATGGCTTTCGTACAGCTTGCGGATGCGCTGGCCGAGGGTCTTGTCGTCCTCGTTGGTGACGATCTGGAACACGTACGGCTTGCCGATTTCGGTGTCGCGCTCGTCGGCGATCTTCACGAAAATCAGCTTGCACATTTCGCTGAACGCCGCGTCGGGCTTGAATTCGCCGCCGTTCCAGATGGTGTCGTGGCACTTGGACAGCGCCGCGATCAGGCGCTCCTTCGGCACCGGCGCGATGTCGTGCTCGGGATCGCCCTTGCGGAACTTGTGCGCGGGACCGCACGCGGGTCGAGCGCGAGATCACCGAGATGACCGCGTTGCTGCAACGCCACGGCAGCATCGAAGCCATGACCGGCGCGCAACGGGTCGCGCTGTACAACGCGCAGGAAACGGCCAACATGATCCTGACGCGCGGTCGCGCGGGCACCATCCGCTGCGCATGGACGCAACCGACTGGCTCGCACGTTCCGCGCACGTGGTGCTGGTCCACGCAGGCTTGAGTGACCGCAGCGCGCAACGGGGGCGCCCGCGTTTGATACGCGGCGCGCATGGTGGCGCGGGCCGGTGCGCGACGATGCGCCGCCACCGCCGGCGCGGTGATCACACCTGCAGGCGATCGCCCCCGCGCGCCACCAGTTTGTAGAGCGCGGGCATCACGAAGATGCCGATTGCGAGCCGCGAGATCATCCCGGCCACGATCACCAGCGCGAACGGCCGTTGCGAATCGGTGCCCACGCCGTGCGCGATCGCGGCGGGGATCAGCCCCAGCGCCGCTACCAGCGCGGTCATCAGGATCGGCCGCAGGCGCAGCACCGCGGCTTCGTGCGCGGCCTTCACCATATCCATCCCGCCTAGCCTGAGTTCGTTCGCGCAGCTGATGTAGACCACACCGGTGAGCACCGACACCCCGAACAGCACGATGAAGCCGATGCCGGACGACACCGAGAACGGCGTGCCGGTGACCCACATCGCGAACACCGCGCCCACCGGCGCCGACAGCAGCACGCCGACCACGGTGATCAGCGGGAACTTGAAGTTGCCGTACAGCACGAACAGCAGGCCGAAGATCACCAGCACGGTGATCGGCAGGACCACCCGCATCTGCGCGCGCGAGGCGGTGTATTCCTTGTACTCGCCGCCCCATTCCAGCCGGTAGCCCCGGGGCAGTTGCACGTCCTTCGCGACCTGCGTGATGGCGTCATCCACCGCGCCGGCAAGATCACGTCCCGACACCGAGAACTGCACGCCGATGTAGCGCGAGCCGTTCTCGCGATAGATGAACGAGGCGCCGTTCTCGACCTTGATGCTGGCAAGTTCCTTCAGCGGAACCTGCTGCCCGCCCGGCGTCGCCACCGGGATATCGCCGATCTCGACCGGGTTGTCGCGGAAGCGTTGCTGCAGCCGCACCACCAGGTCGAACTGCTTGTCACCCTGCACGACCTCGGTCGCGACGCTGCCGCCGACCGCGCTGTCGATCAGGTTGTTGATGTCGTCGACGTTCAGGCCGTAGCGCGCGATCTTCACGCGGTCGACGTCGATCGCGAGGTTGGGTTGCCCGAGTTCATGCACCAGCGTGATGTCGGTGATACCGCGCACCTTCTCCATCACCGCCTTGATCGCCTTGCCTTCCTTCTGCAGCACCTGCAGGCTCGGTCCGTACAGCTTCACCGCCAGCGCGCTTTTCAGTCCGGTCTCGGCTTCATCCACCGCATCCTCGGCAGGCTGGGTGAAATTGAACTGGATGCCGGGGAATTTCTCGAGCTTCTTGTCGATGGCTTCGATCAGTGCCTGCTTGTCGCGGTACTTGCCGTCCCATTCCGAATACGGCTTCAGGCCGACGAAGAATTCGTCGTTGAAGAATCCCGTCGAATCGGTGCCGTCGTCGGGGCGGCCGAGTTCGGAAGTCACCGTGGTCACGACCGGGAACGACATCAGCACCTTGCGGATTTCGGGCGAGATTTCCGACGCCTTGTCGAAGGAAATCGAGTACGGCATGGTCGCGCGCACCCACAGCGAACCCTCGTCGAGATTGGGCATGAATTCGGCGCCGATGCCCCGCATCATCAGGAAGGCCAGCGCCAGCAATACCGCCGATGCCGCGGTCACCCGCCACGGCATGCGTTGCGCGCGTTCGAGCGTGCGCACGTACCAGGCCTTGAACTTCTCGTAGATCGCGTTGCGGCGCTCGCGCACGCCATGGCGCATGAGGATGCCGCACAGCACCGGCAACAGCGTCAGCGTGACGACCAGGGATCCGACCAGCGCGAAGATCATGGTGTCGGCCATCGGCTTGAACAGCGTGCCGGACGGGCCGGTCAGGAAATAGATCGGCAGGAAGCTCGCGACGATCACTGCGACCGCATACACCAGCGGGCGGTCGATTTCGGCGGCGGCAGCGAGGATCACCTGCTTCACGTCGTATTCGGTGCCGCGCCGCGCGGCGAGCTCGCGGAAGATGTTCTCGACCATGAAGATCGCGCCGTCCACGAGGATGCCGAAATCCACCGCGCCGATCGACAGCAGGTTGGCCGAGGCGTTCTTGATGTCGAGGCACAGGAACGCGAACAGCAGCGCCAGCGGCACCGTCACCGCGACGATCAACCCGGCCCTGATGTCGTACAGGAAGAAGATCAACACCACGATCACCAGCACCAGCCCGACCGTGAGGTTGTGCATCACCACGCTTTTGGTCTGGTCGATCAGCGTGGTGAGGTCGTAGAACGGGTGGATTTTCACATCCTTCGGCAGGATCGTTTCGTTCAGTTCCTTCGTCTTGGCCTCGACCCGCTTCAGCACGTCCTCGGTCTTGCTGCCGGTCAGCGCCAGGATCACGCCTTCGACGGCGTCGTCCTGGTGCATGTAGCCGAACTCGCCGAGGCGCGGCGCAATGCCGATCTTCACCCTGGCGACATCCTTCACCAGCACCGGCGTGCCGTCGTGGACCGCCAGCACGATGTTGCCGATGTCGTCGGGTGTCTTGATGCGGCCGAGACCGCGCACGTAGAAGAACTGCCCGCCCTGCTGGTAGAACCCGCCGCCACCGTTGCTGTTGTTGGCGGCCAGCGAGGCTTCGACCTGCGTGACGGAAAGGCCCAGCGCGGCGATCTTCACCGGGTCCAGCAGCACCTGGTATTGCATGGTGCCGCCGCCGAAGCCCGAATCGTCGGCGACACCCGGCACCGAACGATACTGCGGCGCGATCACCCAGTCCTGCAGGGTTTTCAGTTCCATCGGCGAGCGGTCGGTGCTCTGCAGGACGTAGCGATAGACCAGCCCGGACGGCGGCGACAATGGCCCGATCGATGGCGACACGCCGTCAGGCAACGAGACACCGGGCAGGCGGTTGTACACGCGCTGGCGCGCGAAGTAGTGGTCGGTGCCGTCGCCGAAGGTGAGCGTGACGTCGGACAGGCCGTACAGCGAAATCGAACGCTTGGTGACGAGCCCCGGGATCGCGTTCATGCCGAGTTCCATCGGCACCGTGATCTGCTGTTCGACTTCCTCCGCCGAATGCCCCGGCCACTGGCTGACAATGTCCACCATCGGCGGCGACAGGTTGGGGTATGCATCCATCGGCAGGACCTTCCAGGCCCACACGCCGGCCGCCACCATGCCCAGCGACAACAGCACGACCAGCAGGCGCTGCTCCAACGCGAACGCAACGACACGGTTGATGAGCGACGCCTTGCGCGCCGCTTCGCCTGGCGGAAGCTGGGAGCTCATTGGCTTTGGATGAATTGCAGGAAGATGCTGCCGTCCACCACGACTTTGTCACCGGGACGGAGTCCTTCAGGAATGACGTAGCGATCGTCCACCCGCGCGCCGAGCGTCACCGGGCGCCTTGCATAACTGCCGTCGGATTCCACCACGTACAGATAAGGCAGGTTCTCGTCGTCGCGCAGCACCGCCGAGACCGGCACCAGCAAGCCGTCGCGCGCTTCGTGCGACTTGATGTGCACGGTCACGTACATCTGCTTCTTCAACGCGCCGCCGGGGTTGTCCACGCGCACGCGCGCCGCCACCGAACGCGTGTCGGGGTCGACCACCGCGCCGACGTTGGCGACGGTGCCTTCGATGGGTTTGTCGCCGTCGCCCGTCACGATCGCAGCGGGATCGCCGACCCGGACCCGTGCCACGTCGTCGCCGTAGACGTTGGCCATCACCCACATTTTCGAGGTGTCGGCAATGCTGAAGCACGGCGTGGTGCCGGCAGCGAGGGTCCGCCCCGGCGCAATGGACTTTTCGACCACGGTCCCGGCGATCGGCGCGCGGATCACGCCCTGCCCGCCCGCGATGGTCTTGCCATCGCGAACGGACGCGATGGTTCGCGAATCCATGTGCAGCGCCACCAGCGCCTGCAACGCGGCATCGCGGTCGGCATCGGCGCCGGCGGCATCGGCCTGCGCCTGCGCGTTTTCGCGCTGGGAGATCGCCTGGTGCGCATACAACGCGCGATCGTTGGCGGCGACGGCATCGGCCGCCTGCGCCGCCAGCACCGCCTTGCGGTAGGCGCCCGCCGCCGCCGTGAAATCGGGCGAGGCGACTTCCGCCAGCGCCTGGCCTTGCCTGACTTTTTCGCCCTGCGTCACCAGCACCTTCGTGACCGCGCCCGAGAACGGCGCCAGGATGTCGGTGGCATGGTTGCGGTCGAAATCCACCGTGCCGGTGGTGGTGATCGTGGTGTGGTACCGCGCCGGTTCGATGCCGACGACGTGGATGCTTCGCTGCTGGGCCTGCGTCAACGTGACGTTGTGCGGAGTCGTGGACGCCTGTTGCGCCGCGGGTCTGCCTGAGCACGCAGCAAGCAGTGCGCCGGCGCACAGGACGACGAACGACAATCCGGGCTTGCGCCAACGCGAAGGATGGTCGCCCCTTTCCCACAGGCGAGAAAGGTCGGCTTTCCCCTCTCCCTTCGGGAGAGGGTGCCCCGAAGGGGCGGGTGAGGGTTCGGGGCTGCCATGAGCGTCTCGCGTATTCGTACCCTCACCCCAGTGCTGCGCGCTCGGCGCTTCGCGCCGCCCCTCCCGAAGGGAGAGGGGTGCCGTAATGGACGTCGCGTTCTTCATCGTGATCACTGTTCCGCAAGATGCTTGTGATGCCACCAGCCGCCACCCAGCGACTGGTACAACGCCGCGGTGTCGGCGAATCGTTCGGCCTCGGCCTGCACCAGCGCGATGCGCGCCTGCTGGTACGCCTGCTGCGCGGCCAGCAATTCAAAGCTGCCGATGTAGCCGCGCTTGAGTTGCAGTTGCGAAAGATCCAGCGTGGTCTTCGCCGCGCGCTCCGCCTTGGCGGCGGCCTGCAGGCCCCTGGCATCCTGATCGAGTGCGACCAGGGTGTCGGCCACGTTCTGGAACGCGGTCAGCACGGTGCCGCGGTATTGTTCGGCGGCCTCGACGTAGGCGGCCTTGGCGGCGCGTTCCTGGTGCATCAGCTGCCCGCCCTCGAAGATCGGCGCGGCCAGCGACGCGGCGATGCCCCAGAAGCCGGTGCCCGAGGTGAACACTTTCGAGATCGCAAGCGCGGTGCTGCCCGCGTCCGCACTCAGCTCGATCTGCGGCAGGCGCTCGGCCGCCGCGATCCCGACCGCGGCACTGGCCGCGTGCAGGTTGGCGCGCGCCATGCGCACATCCGGTCGTTGCGCGACCAGTTGCGACGGCAGGCTCAACGGCAAATTGGCAGGCAGCCGCAGGTCGGCCAGGGCGAAGGTTGCCGCGGACGCCTGGCCCGGAAACGTGCCCACCAGCACCGCCAACGCGTGGCGCGTCGCGGCCTGCTGCTTGACCAGTGCGGGCAGCGAGGCTTCGACCTGCGCAAGCTGCGTTTGCTGCGCGGCCACGTCGAGCTTGCTGGCATCGCCCTTCCAGAAGCGCAGTTGCAGGATCGCAAGGCTGTGCTGCGCGATGCCGATCGACTTCCGCGTGGCATCCACCTGCTCGCGCAGGGCCGCTTCCTGCACCGCGGTCACGACCACGTTCGAAGTGAGCGTGGTCCACGCCGCGAGCATCTGGAACCGCGCGACCTGTTCCTGCGCCTTGAGCGACTCACGTGTACGCCGGTTCAGTCCGAACAGGTCCGGCGCATAGGCAATCGCGAGCTGCGGCGTGAACAGGCTGTAGAGGTAGGCGTTGTTGGATGGCACCGCCGCCAGCGCGGCCGCGGGATCACGCTCGCGACTGGCCGTGAACCCCGCCGACACGCCCGGGAAAAACGTGCCGCGCTGGGCCAGCACGTCCTCGTGCGCCACGCGCAAGGCGGCCTGCGCGGCCTTCAGGTCGTGATTGTTTTTCAGGGCTTGCGCGACCAGCGCATCCAGCGCGCGCGAGTGGAACAGCGTCCACCAGTCGCCGGGAACATCGCCATCGTTCCCGAAACGCTGCGCGGCGCCGGCCGTGACGCCCGGCGTGTGCGTGGTCGCCCGGACCGGATGCGCTGTATAGCCCGATACGTCCGGCGGCGCCGGGGGCGTGAAGTCCGGGCCGGCCGCGCAAGCCGCCAGCGCCAACGCCGCGCCGATGAGTGCGGCACGGAACGCGTGCAAGGCAAACGGCTGCAAGCTGGAACGGATCATCCGGGCAGTTCTCTCCGCACGGGCCGGCAAAACGTCGGCCTTCTATGCCATCAAGGGGTCGCGGCACCGGAGAACCACTGGGTCGGGCGATGTCGAGGCCGCGCAATGTTATATCATTGCATTCACGAAAACCAGCAGCCCTCGGGCCTGCCGTGTGGACCGGCCAGCGGCTGTGGTCGTGTTCGTGACGGGAAAACCGCCCCTCGGGCCAGGACTCGGGAACGCATGGCGCCTGAACCCGTGCGTCGCCAAGGCGCCGCCCGCTCGACCCGTTCCCCGCCCGCCCTCCCTCCCCCTTTGCAGGGAAGGGCGGGACGGGTCTCCGGCGTTGCAGCGTCCGCGCGCGAGGCGCGGGAAGCGGTCTATTTCGACGCAGGCGCTTGCGTGATCCCGAGGTTGTAGGCCTGGAATGCCCACACGTCCGCTTCCTGCCGGATCTCCTTGTCGGTCGGCATGTAGGTGTGGCTGGTGCTGCCGAAGGTCTGCAGCAGGATCGGGTTGTCGCAAGCCTGCGCCTGCTGGATCTTCGCCGCGAACTTGAATTCGTGGCTGGGCACCACGCGGTCGTCGTCCCACGAGGTCGTGATCAGGGTCGGCGGATAGCAGGTTCCGGCATGGATGTTGTGCAGCGGCGAATACTTGATCAGCCACCCGAACGCCTGCTGGTCGGCCGAGCTGCCGTATTCCGGCACCCAGAACGAACCGCCGGAAAAATCCTGGTAGCGCAGCATGTCGAGCACGCCATGGCCAATGAAGGCCGCGCCGAACAGTTGCGGCCGCTGGGTGATCGAGGCCCCGGTCAACAGGCCGCCGTTGGAATAGCCCTGGATGCCGAGGTGCTGCGTGGATGTGTAGCCGTTCTTGATCAGGTACTTCGCAGCCCACGCGAAATCATCAAACACGCTCTGCTTGTTGCCCAGCATGCCGGCGTGGTGCCAGGCCTCGCCGTACTCGCCGCCACCGCGGAGATTGGCGACCGCATACACCCCGCCCATTTCCAGCCATACCGGCAGCATCGGGTGGAAGCCGGGCGTGACCGAGACGTCGAAACCGCCGTAGGCGTAAAGCATGGTCGGGTGCGAACCGTCGAGCTTGAGGCCCTTCTTCGCGACGATGAACATCGGCACCCGGGTGCCGTCCTTCGAGGTGTAGAACACCTGCTTCGTCTCGTATTGCGCCGGATCGAACTTCACGTCCGGCTTGAAATACACCTGCGTCTTGCCGTCGGCGACGTCGAACCTGTAGATCGTGGTCGGATACAGGTACGAGGTGAAGGCGTAGTACGCGGTCTTCGAATCGTTGCGCGCCGAGATGCCGCCCACCGTGCCCAGCGTGGGCAGCGCCAGGGTGTCCAGCAATTTGCCGGAGGTGTCGTAGAGCCTCAGGTTGCTCTTCGCCACGTCCTGGTAGTTGGCCATGATCCGCCCGTCCGCGAGCGTGGCGCCCGCAAGCACGACCCCCTGCGGCTGCTCGGGAACCACCGCCCGCCAGCGCGCGGGGGCGGGATCGGAAAACTTCGTGGCGACGATGCGCCCGCGCGGTGCGTCCAGCGTGGTCTGCAGGTACAGCGTGTCGCCGCTATGGCCGATCGGCGAATACATCGCGTCGTTCTTCGTGTACAGCGGCTGGATCCTCGCGCCCAGGTCCGGCTGGTCCGGATTGCCGAGGTCGGCGTAGTACAACTGGTTCTTGCTGATCGCGTTGTTCTGCACGTACACCAGCAGGTACCGCCCGTCCTCGCTCACCTCGCCACCGAGGAAGGCATGCGGCAGGTCCGGCCGCGCATAGACCAGCTTGTCATCGGACTGGGGGGTGCCCAGCGTGTGGTAGTAGAGCTTCTGGTTCGCCACCGCATGGCTGATCCGCGCCTCGCCCTTGGGCGGCTGGGGATAACGCGAGTAGAAAAAGCCCTTGTTGTCGTGGGTCCAGGAAATGCCGGAGAACTTTACCCAGTCGATCACGACCGGGAGTTCCTTGCCGGTCGCGACGTCCATCACGTGGATCGATTCCCAGTCCGAGCCACCCTCGGACAACGCGCAGGCGTAGTACTTTCCGTCCGGCGACGGCGCGGCGCCCTTCAACGCGATCGAACCATCCGGCGACAGCTTGTTGGGATCCAGCAGCACGCGTGGCTTGCCGCCCGGCGCCTGCACGTACACCACGCTCTGGTTCTGCAGGCCGGAGTTGCGGCGGAAGAACAGCGTGCCGTCCTTGAGCTGGTATGGCGTACCTTCCTTGGCGTAGTTCCACAGCTCCGTGAGCCGGCGCTCGATCCAGCCACGCACCGGAATCTTCGCGAGATAGTCGTCGGTGAGCTTGTTCTCGGCATCCACCCACTGGCGCAACCGCGGATCGGTGAGATCCTCCATCCACTGGTAGGGCGCCGGCACCTTGGTACCGAAATAGGTATCGACGGTCTTGTCCTTGTGCGCGGCGGGGTACTCGATGTTGGCCGGCGACGCGGCGGCCAAAACCGGCAACGCCACCACCACTGCCATGGCGGCGGACAACAGGCGAATATTGATGTTCATGGCTACCCTCCTTTGGCTCGAAACGAAACGGCGTGCGCCGGATGCAACATGGCAGCGTCGCGGCCAAGGGCCGCTCCTACAACAGCTTCCGCAGGAGCGGCCCCTGGCCGCGACCCCATCCCCTGGCGGTCGGCCGCGGTCCATGTGCTTGTGCCGCTCACTTCGGCTCCGGCGGGATCCTGAACTGATGCGGCGGGGTATTGCCGGCCAGATATTTCACGAAATAATCCCAGCGCCGCCGCATCACGTAGGGCTTGTCGTCGTCGTAGCCATGGTGCTGGTTCGGCAGGATCAGCAGATCGAAATCCCTGTTCGCCTTGATCAGCGCATCGACCACGAGGTATGTATTCCCGACCGGCACGTTGTCGTCGATCGCGCCGTGCACCAGCATCAGGTGACCCTTGAGGTTCTTCGCGATGAGCTGGTTGGCCTGGTTGTCGTAACTGGTAGTGCCGTCCTCGTGCCTGACCAGCAGGCCCTGGTATTTCTCGCCCCAATCGTTCTCGTAGTTGCGGTTGTCGTGGTTGCCGCTTTCGGCCCAGCCGACCTTGAAGAAACCGGGATAGCGGAACATCGCGGTCGCGGTGGCGTTGCCGCCGCCCGAATGGCCCCAGATGCCGACCCGGTCGATGTCGATCCACGGACAACGCTGCGCCAGTTCCCGGATCGCGGCGACCTGGTCAGGCAGCGTGTTGTCGCCCATGTCGCCGTACCAGTGATGATGGAAGCTGCGCGAACGCCACGGCGTGCCCATGCCGTCGATCGCGACCACGATGAAGCCGAGTTCGGCCATGGCCTGGTGGTCGAGGCGCGCGGCGCTGAAGCTGCGCCCGCGCACCGAGCCGGTCTGCGGTCCGGGATAGACGTAGTCGATGATCGGGTACTT
>DASURP010000070.1:0-52890 GCA_036279975.1 Rhodanobacteraceae bacterium | reverse complement strand
GCACCGGCCACCGCGAATGCCATCGCGCAACGATGGTCGCCCTGCGAGTCCACGTCTCCACCATGCAAGCGGGCGCCATCGACCACCGCACCATCCAGCCTTTCCTCGATCCGCGCGCCCAGCGCGCGCAAGCCCGCTGCCATCACCGCGATGCGGTCGGATTCCTTCACGCGCAATTCTTCCGCACCGCGGATCGTGGTCGTGCCTTCCGCGCAGGACGCCGCCACGAACAACACCGGGAATTCGTCGATCATGTCGGCGACGTGCTCCACCGGCACCTCGATGCCGCGTAGCGACGCGTGGCGCACGACCAGATCGGCAACCGGTTCGCCGCCCGCTTCGTGCGGGTTTTCTTCGCAGATGTTCGCGCCCATTGCACGCAGCACGTGCAACAGGCCTGTCCGCCGCGGGTTCATTCCGACGTTCCGAAGCACCACTTCCGAACCCGGCACCAGGGTCGCCGCGACCATGAAAAATGCCGCCGAGGAAAAGTCCGCCGGCACCTCGACATCAGTCGCATGCAGGGCGTGTCCGCCGGAAAGCCGCGCCCTGCCCGGCTCGAACGCGATCGGCCAGCCGAATGCGGCCAGCATCCGTTCGGTGTAGTCGCGGGTGGGCCGTGGTTCGGTGACGATGGTTTCACCGGCTGCATACAGGCCCGCCAGCAGCAGCGCGGATTTCACCTGGGCGCTGGCAATGGGCGGTGCGTAGGCGATGCCGCGCAACGTTCGCCCACCGTGCACATGCAGTGGCGGCGTGCCGCCTTCGGCCGTTTCGATCATTGCCCCCATCACCGTCAACGGATCGGTCACGCGGCGCATCGGCCGCTTCGACAGCGAGGCATCGCCTGCCACCATCGAATCGAACGGCTGTCCCGCCAGCACGCCGCACAGCAAGCGCATGGCCGTGCCCGAATTGCCGCAGTCGAGTACGCCGTCCGGCGCCCGCAATCCGCGCAGGCCGACGCCGTGCACGATGCGCTCGCCCGGCGACGGGGCTTCGATGCGCACGCCCACTTGACCGAAGATGCGCGCGGTCGCGCGGGTGTCGTCGGCTTCCAGGAAGCCCGTAATGTGCGATGCATCATCGGCCAGCGCAGACAACATGATCGCCCGATGCGAAACCGACTTGTCGCCGGGCACGTCGACCTCGCCCTGCAACGAGGCAGCCGGGGCGCTGGTCCAGTCGAGCCGGTTCATCGGCCCTTCGCCGCCGGAAACGACCCGAGCGCCCGCAGCAGGCGGCGGTTTTCAGCACGGTTGCCCACGCTGAGCCGCAAGGCGCGCGGCAAGCCGTAACCGTCCATTGGCCGCACGATCGCGCCGCGTTCGAACAGGTGGCGTTCGAGTTTCGATGCGTCGCGCGGCAGCATGCACAACAGGAAATTGGTCTGCGACGGCAGGCAACGATAGCCGCGCTCCAGCAATTCCGCGCGCATCCATTCGCGCTCGGTGCGGTTGAACGCCACCGCCTTCGCCAGCCATGCCCTGTCACGCAAGGCCGCCTCGGCGCCGGCCAGCGCCACGTTGTTGACGTTGAAGGATTCGCGCAGGCATTCCAGCACCGCGACCACGCCCGGGTGCGCGACGAGATACCCCACCCGCAGGCCCGCCAGTCCGTAGGCTTTCGAGAACGTGCGGGTCACCACGAGGTTGGGATGGCGCCCGGCCAGGGCGAGCGCCGTGGTCAGCCCGGGGGCATCGACGTACTCGTGGTAAGCCTCGTCGGCCACCACCAGCACGTTGCGCGGCACCTTGTCGAGGAACGCCGCCAACGCGGCATCGTCGAACCAGGTGCCGGTCGGATTGTTCGGGTTGGCGAGGAAGACGATGCGCGTGTCGGCGCGAATCGCCCTGGCCATTGCCTCGAGATCGTGCCCGCGGGGCGCGCTGCGGTGGCCGCGCGGCAAGGCCGGCACGCGAATGGCGCGCGCGCCGGACGCGACGGTGGCAATCGGAAACACCGCGAAACCGAACTGCGAAAACACGATCGAGTGCCCCGCATCCGCGAAACACTGTGCCAGCAGCATCAGCAATTCGTGCGAACCGTTGCCCAGCGCGATGCGCTCGACACCCACGCCAAGACGCCCGCCCAGCGCGCGTTTCAACGACATGCCGCGTGGATCGGGGTAGCGGTGCGCATCGGCAAGCGCCGCACGCATCGCCTTCAGCGCGCGTGGACCCGGGCCGAGTGGGTTCTCGTTGGAACCCAATTCCGCGAGTGCCGCGCCGAAGCGCTCGCGCAACGCCGGCAAATCGTGGCCCGGATCGTACGCGCGCAATTTCGCGACCGCGGCATTGGCCAGGTGCGCGGCGCCGAACGGGCGCGGCTTCGACCCGGGCGAATGCCTAGCCATGCGTTTTTGCGAACGTCGCCATGAAATCGCACAACGTGCGCACACCTTCGATCGGCACCGCGTTGTAGATCGAGGCGCGGATGCCGCCCAGCGCACGATGCCCCTTCAACCCCAGCAGGCCTGCCTGCGCGGCGTCCGCGACGAACACGGGTTCCAATGCGGCATCGTGCAGGTTGAAGATCACGTTCATCCTTGAACGCGCATCCGGCGCCACGCGATCGTGGTAATAGCCCCCCGATCCGTCGATTGCGGCGTACAACAGGTCCGACTTCGTGCGATTGCGGCGCTCCATTTCCGCGAGCCCGCCCTGCTCCTTCAGCCACTGGAAGGTCAGCCCGGCGAGATACCAGCCCCAGGTATTGGGGGTGTTCAACATCGAGCCGGCGCTGGCCTGCTCGGCGTAGCGGAAGATGCGCGGCAGCGGACGCGGCCGGCGTTCCAGCAGGTCGTCGCGCACGATCATCACGACCAGCCCGGACGGGCCGATGTTCTTCTGCGCGCCGGCGTAGATCAGCCCGAACTTCGATACATCCAGCGGCCGCGCAAGGATGTCCGAGGACATGTCGGCGATCAGCGGCACGACGCCGACATCCGGGATCGAGCGCATCTCGACGCCGTGGATGGTCTCGTTGGTGGTGACGTGCACGTACGCGGCGCGCGGATCGAGATCCCAGGTCGAACGATCCGGAATGGACGCGAAACCGTCTTCCCTCGAACTTGCCGCCACGTGCGGAGCCGCGTAGAAGGCCGCCTCGCTGACCGCCCTCTCGCCCCAATGCCCGGTGACGACGTAATCGGCGCGCTGTCCCTCGGCGCACAGGTTCATCGGGATCTGCGCGAAATGCTGGGTCGCGCCGCCTTGCAGGAACAGCACCTTGTAGTTGGCCGGAACCATGAGCAGCCCGCGCAGGTCGGCTTCGGCCCGCGCCGCCATTTCCATGAACGCCTCGCCGCGGTGGCTCACCTCCATCACCGAGGCGCCCGCCCCGTTCCATTCCAGCAATTCGGCTTGCGCACGCCGCAGCACGTCTTCCGGCAATGCGGCCGGTCCGGCACTGAAATTCCAGGCTCTCGACATCTTGCAATATTCCTCGGTCATTGACGAAAACCCTCCCCTTCCCGCTGGGTCGAGGGACGACGGGCCGTCGCTTGCGAAACCCCGATGCACGGGATTTGCGTGGCCACGGGTATTTTCCGTTGAAGCATGCTGCGCCGGGAAATCATCCCGGATCCAGGGTCGCTCACCACCTGAAAGACAGGAACAACGCGATCAGCGCCGCGAGCACCGCCGCCGCCACGATCAACCACCAGGCTTCGGTGTGCGCGGGCGTCGCGGGCGCTGCATCGTCCTCGACTTCCGGAGGTGCGGGCGCCGGCACGTGCGCAGCGTGTTGCAAGACCGGGGCCTCGACCACCAGCCGGTATTCACCGAGCACGATCTGGTCGCCGGGCGACAGGCGGGCGCTGCTGCCGTGCCAGCCATTGATGCGTGGCGCCGTGCTGCCGGATTCAAAGGCCAGTCCGTCCGCGGTCTGCGTTACCCTGCCCGCATAGGCAAGTTCCCTGAAATGGCGCGTGCCCGGACCGAAGCGCAACTCGGGTGCGATGGCCAGGGCCTGGCCGGAAGCCGCGCCCGACACGACGCGCAGCGCCGCACGCCCCTCCAGCGTGCCGCGGCCGGCGACGGCGTCTGCCGGCGGCGGGGCGGTGTCGGTCGTCACCAGGAACTTGTTGGTTCCCAGGGTGACGGAGTCGCCGTAACGCAGGATGGCTTTTTCGCGTACGACGCGCGCATTCACGTACACCCTCGCGCAACCGGGCCTGACGGCAAGCACCAGCCCGCGGGCATCGGCGACCAGCGTCACATGATGCGGGGATACGTCCACGCCGCCCAGGGCAATCGCATCGTCCGGGGCGCTGCCTATGCGCACAGGACCGTCTGCGCAAAGGACCGGATCACGGGCTGGGTGGACGCAAACGATGCGCATGGCATGCCTTCTGGAACGCGCGCCAATGTAGCATGACGCAACGCAGCATCCACCTTGCCCGGCATGCCCGACATCGACATCCATCACCCGCATTCACTCGGCAAGCGCGACTGCCGCACGGCAGTCGATGCGATCGCCCGCGAGCTTTCCACACGTTTCGGGCTGGGCGACTTGCGCTGGAACGGCGACACCCTCGCCTTCACCGGGCATGGCGTCGCAGGCAGCCTGACCGTGGCCGACGGCGATGCGCACGTGCGGGTACGCCTGGGTCCGTGGCTCAGCCTGATGCGCCCCGCGATCGAGGCCGGGATCCGCCGCCAGTTGCACGAACGCCTGGGCTGAGCCGCCCCGTGCTTTCGCGCACGGCCACATCGTGGCAGAATGGCTGGTTTCCCGATTCGCGCCAAGCGCAACCCATGGCCAAAGACGACGTCATAGAAATGGAAGGCACGGTGCAGGAAACCCTGCCCAATACGATGTTCCGCGTGAAGCTGGAGAACGGACACGTCGTCACGGCGCACATCTCGGGCCGCATGCGCAAGCACTACATCCGCATCCTCACCGGAGACAAGGTCAAGGTCGAAATGACGCCGTACGACCTGACCAAGGCGCGCATCACCTACCGGGTGAGATGAACCCGGGATACGCCCGTTCCGGCCGGCACACGGAAACGCGCTGACCAGGGATCCAACAGTCTTGCCTCGAAACAAACGGCGGCCATCGGCCGCCGTTTTGCTTGCCCGGGTGCGGCTATTCCACGACGGCCGGCAGCTTCTCGGCGGCTTCCGTGTCGACCGTGAGTTCGCCGTTCCTGACACCGAGGTTGACCTTGCCGCCATCGGCGAGCTTGCCGAACAACAGTTCGTCGGCGATCGCGCGCTTGACCTTGTCCTGGATCAACCTTGCCATCGGACGCGCGCCCATCTGCGGGTCGAACCCGTGCTCGGCCAGCCAACGGCGCGCCTCGGGGGTGACATTCAGGCTGACGCGCTTCTCCAGCAGCTGCGATTCCAGTTCGATCAGGAACTTGTCCACGACCCTCAAGATGTGTTCGAGGTCGAGCGACTGGAACTGCACCACCGCATCCAGGCGATTGCGGAACTCCGGCGTGAAGGTGCGGCGGATGACTTCCATGGCGTCGGTCGCATGGGACTGCTCGAGGAAACCGATGCTGCGGCTGGCGGCCTGGCGCGCGCCGGCGTTGGTGGTCATTACCAGGATCACGTTGCGGAAGTTCGCCTCGCGGCCATTGGTGTCGGTAAGCACGCCGTGGTCCATGATCTGCAGCAGGATGTTGTAAAGGTCCGGATGGGCCTTTTCGATTTCGTCCAGCAGCAGTACGCAGTGCGGGTGCTTGACCACCGATTCGGTCAGCAATCCGCCCTGGTCGAAGCCGACGTAGCCCGGAGGCGCGCCGATCAGGCGCGACACCGAATGCGGCTCCATGTATTCGGACATGTCGAAGCGCACCAGCTCGATGCCGAGTTGCAGCGCGAGCTGCCGCGTGACCTCGGTCTTGCCGACGCCGGTCGGACCCGCGAACAGGAAGTTGCCGATCGGCTTGTTGGCGTCGCCCAGCCCCGAGCGCGCCATTTTGATCGCGGACGCCAGCGTGTCGATGGCCTGGTCCTGGCCGAAGATCACCATCTTGAGGTTGCGGTCGAGGTTCCTCAGCACGTCACGGTCGGACGCCGAGACCTGTTTCTGCGGGATGCGCGCCATGCGCGCGACGATGTACTCGACCTCGCCGACATCGACCTTGCCGACGCGCTTGTCCTCGGGCAACAGGCGCTGGTGCGCGCCCGCCTCGTCGATCACGTCGATGGCCTTGTCGGGCAGCAGGCGGTCGGGGATGTGCTTGACCGAGAGGTCCACCGCGGCCTTCAGCGCCTCGTCGCTGTAGGTGACGCTGTGGTGTTCCTCGAAGCGCGACTTCAGCCCCTTCAGGATTTCCACCGTCTCGGCCGCGGACGGCTCGACGATGTCGATCTTCTGGAAACGCCGCGCCAGTGCGCGGTCCTTCTCGAACACGCCACGGAATTCCTGGAAGGTGGTCGAGCCGATGCAACGCAGCTCGCCCGAGGCCAGCACCGGCTTGATCAGGTTGGATGCATCCATGGTGCCCCCCGACGCCGACCCCGCACCGATGATGGTGTGGATCTCGTCGACGAACAGGATCGCCTTCGGGTCCTTCTTGAGTTGCGCGATCACGGCCTTCAGGCGCTTCTCGAAATCGCCGCGGTACTTGGTGCCTGCGACCAGCGCGCCCAGGTCCAGCGCCCAGATGGTGGCGTCTTCCAGCACCTCGGGCACCTTGCCTTCGACGATGCGGCGCGCCAGGCCTTCCGCCAGCGCGGTCTTGCCGACGCCGGATTCGCCCACGTACAAGGGATTGTTCTTGCGGCGGCGGCACAGCACCTGGATGGTGCGTTCGATCTCTTCCTCGCGCCCGATCAGCGGATCGATCTTGCCTTCGATGGCGCGTTCGTTGAGGTTGGTCGCGTATTCGACCAGCGCGTTGTCCTTGTCCTTGCTTTCCGGCTCGGCCTCGGCACCGGTTTCGCCGGCGGTCGGCGTGGCGTCCGCGTCATGGCCGATCTTGGCGATCCCGTGCGAGACGTAGTTGACCACGTCCAGCCGCTCGACCTCCTGCTGGTGCAGGAAGTACACGGCGTGCGAATCCTTTTCGCCGAAGATCGCGACCAGCACGTTGGCGCCGGTCACTTCCTTGCGGCCGGAGGATTGCACGTGATATACGGCGCGTTGCAGCACGCGCTGGAAGCCCAGCGTGGGCTGGGTGTCGCGCTCGTCGCCGGACGGCAGCACCGGCACGGTTTCGGTGATGATCGAGCGCAAGTCCTTGGCCAGCTTGTCGATGTCGGCGCCGCAGCCACGCAGCACCGCGGCCGCGGTGGGATTCGCCAACAAGGCGAGCAGCAGGTGTTCCACGGTCATGAACTCGTGGCGTTGCTCGCGGGCCTCCTTGTAGCACTGGCCGATGGTGTATTCGAGGTCCTTGCTGAACATGCTCGGGTCTCCGGATCGCTTTCCCAGAATATGGGGGCGGTTACAATTTTTCCATCGTGCAAAGCAGCGGGTGCTGGTGGACGCGGGAAAACTCGTTGACCTGCGCCACCTTGCTTTCTGCGACCTCGCGGCTGAACACCCCGCAAACGCCCTTGCCGCGGGTGTGGACGTGCAACATCACCTGGGTCGCACGTTCACGGGCCATGTTGAAAAACGTCTCCAGCACCACCACCACGAACTCCATTGGCGTGTAATCGTCGTTCAGCAGCACGACCTGGTAGAGCGGCGGCCGTGCCGTCTCGGGACGACTGGTTTCGACCACCACGCCGTGTTCGTGTTCGGTCTCATTGTCGGCGGTTTTTCCTGGCGTCATGAATCTTCCGTCCTCGGCTCCGAGTATATGCCCGCGCCCGCGGGCAAGGGGTGACGAAGGGCCACCCCAGATGATGGCAAAATGACGGAATTTCCAGTGCCCGATACCATGCAGGACATTGCAACCGCCAGCCGGGGCGCCATCTGGTGCCCGCACGTCACCGTGGCCTGCGTGGTCGCCGCTGGCGACCGTTTCCTGATGGTGGAGGAAGACATCCGCGGCGAGCTGCGCTTCAACCAGCCGGCCGGCCACCTGGAGGAGAACGAGACCTTGGTCGACGCGGCGCGCCGGGAAACACTGGAGGAAACCGGCTGGGAAGTCGGGCTGGACCATCTCATCGGCGTGCAACAGTGGTACAGCCCCGTCCACGACCACCACATCGTGCGCTTCGCGTTTGCCGGCCATCCCTTGCGGCACCACCCGGAGCGCAACCTGGACGCCGGCATCGCCCGGGCGCCCTGGATGACTTACGCAGAGGTCGCTGCGGCCCGCGACCGCCTGCGCAGTCCGCTGGTGCTCACCACGCTGGACGATTGGTTGGCCGGGCAACGCCTGCCGCTTGCGGCGTTGCGCTCGTTGCTGCCTGCAAGCAGGCCCTGACGTGCGCGTCACGGTCGGCCTGTCGGGTGGCGTCGATTCGGCGGTGGCGGCGTTGCTGCTCAAGCGCGCCGGCCACCGGGTTTCCGGCCTGTTCATGCAGAACTGGGAGGACGACGAGCCGAATCGGCCGGGCCTGTCCGGCTGCCACGCCGACGCCGACCGCAAGGACGCGCTGGCCGTGTGCGCGCGCCTCGGCGTCCCTTTCCGCAGCGTGAATTTCGCCGCCGAATACCGTACGCGGGTCTTCGCGCATTTCCTCGACGAGTACCGCGCCGGCCGCACGCCCAACCCGGACGTGATGTGCAACCGCGAGATCAAGTTCGGCATGTTCCTCGCCGATGCCCGGGCCAACGGCGCGGAGGGAATCGCCACCGGCCATTACGCCCGCAACGCCTGCGAGGATGGACGCTGGAAGCTGCTGCGCGCCAACGACCGCGCCAAGGACCAGACCTACTTCCTGCATACGCTCGACCAGGCGCAACTGGGCGCGGCATTGTTCCCGTTGGGCGGGCTGGACAAGGCCACGGTGCGCAGGCTCGCTGCGGAAAGCGCCCTGCCGGTCGCCGCCAAGAAGGACTCCACCGGCATCTGTTTCATCGGCGAGCGCGACTTCCGCGCGTTCCTCGCGAATTACCTGCCCGCCAGTCCCGGCGAGCTGCGCGACCCGCGCGGTCATGTACTGGGCGAGCACCAGGGCGCGCTGTTCTACACGCCGGGCCAGCGTTCCGGTTTGCGCATCGGCGGTCGTGCCGGGGGCAGTGGTGCGGCGTGGTACGTGGTCGGCAAGGACGTTGCCGCCAACGTCGTGTATGTCGACCAGGGCCGCGACAACCCGTGGCTGCAATCGCGCTGGCTCACGGCCAGCGGCGCGCACTGGATCGCCGGAACGGCGCCTCCCGCGGCCTTCGCCTGCACCGCGGTGACGCGCTACCGGCAACCGCCGCAGGCCTGCCGGGTGGAGGCCGACGGCGATCGCTGCGAGGTGCGTTTCGAGGCGACCCAGCGTGCGGTTGCGCCGGGGCAATCGGTCGTGTTCTACGCAGGCGAGGAGTGCCTCGGGGGCGCGGTCATCGACGCCACCGACGCGCCACCGGCCGGAGGATCGCGATGAGGGAAACTCGCGTCCTCGCGCTCGCCGGGATGTTCCAGGCCCTGTCACTGGTGCGCGAAATCGCGCGCGAAGGCGATTGCGACAGCGAGACCATGGCCGCCAGCCTTGCCAGCGTGTTCAAGCTGGAATCGGACAGCGCGGCCGACGTGTTCGGCGGCAACCAGGGGGTGCGGCGCGGACTGCGTGTGCTGATCGAGCAGGTCGAAGGCAACGATCGCGACCTGCCGCTGTTCCACATGCTGGTCAACGTGATGAAGCTGGAACGCAGTTTGTCCCGCCATCCGGAAATCAACCAGCGCCTGGGCGAAGGCCTGGCCGGGATGCAGCGCCAGTTGCAGCACTTCCCCGTCACCCATCCCACCATCCTCGCGCGTCTCGCCGACTTGTACGGTGCCTGCTTGTCCGGGTTGACCCCGCGGATCACCGTGGTCGGCAACCCGCTGTACCTGCAGCAACCCGCGCAGGCTCAGCGCGTCCGGGCGCTCCTGCTGGCCGCGGTGCGCGCCGCGGTGCTCTGGCACCAGCTCGGCGGGCGGCGCCGGCACCTGCTGTTCCGTCCGCAACGCGAAGTGATGATTGCGCGCGGCATGCTGACAGGCGCGGCCCTGCGCGGTTAAGGTCACGCGTCCGGGGAACCATCGTGGCGCTGCGGCGCGCGCTTTGTGGGACAGCCGCCGCGGCAGCCACGCGGCGCACCTGGCATGGCGTCAACAGACCCCGGGAGCAGAATGAAGCAGATCCTGAACGCGGCTGTCCGTCCACTCGTCCGGCTCTACCAGAAGTGGAAGCGCGACACCCTCTACGAGGGTGATTTCAGGCCCAGCCTCAGCATCCTCAAGCTCTCCGCGATGGCCCTGTTCGTGGGCGCCGCGGCGGCCCTGATCGCGTGGATCCTGTACCGGGCGATCGGTCTGGTCACCAACCTTGCCTTCGCCGGCAAATGGTCGTTTGAATTCGTCGCTCCGTCCGTGTTGCACGCGCCATGGTGGGTGATCATCCTGGCGCCGGTAGTGGGCGGACTCATCGTCGGCGTGATGGCGCGCTACGGCACCGACCTGATCCGCGGTCACGGCATCCCCGAAGCGCTCGAGGCGATCCTGTACCGCAAGAGCAAGATGAGCGCCAAGGTGGCCGTCCTCAAACCCGTGTCCTCGGCGATCGCGATCGGCACCGGTGGCCCGTTCGGCGCCGAAGGGCCGATCATCATGACCGCCGGCGCATTCGGGTCGCTGTTCGCCCAAGTGTTCTATCTGACTTCGATCGAGCGGCGCACGTTGCTGGTCGCGGGCGCCTGCGCCGGCATGGCCGCGACCTTCTCCACCCCGATCGCGGCCACCCTGGTCGGCGTGGAAATGCTGCTGTTCGAATTGCGCCCGCGCAGCACCATCCCGGTGGCGATCGCCTGTTTCGTCGCGGCCTCGCTGAGGCCGTTCCTGATCGGGCCGGGACCGTTGTTCCCGATCGCGATCCAGTTCCACCTCGGCATCGCCGAGCTCGGCATGGCCGCGGTCAGCGGCTTCCTCGCGGGGCTGCTGGCCACGCTGGTGACCATGCTGGTGTACAAGGCCGAGGACCTCTACAACAAACTGCCGGTGCACTGGATGTGGTGGCCGGCCCTCGGCGCGCTGGTGGTGGGCATCGGTGGCGTCATCGATCCGCAGACGCTGGGCGTCGGCTACGACATCATCGACCAGCTGCTGACCGGCAAGATCGTCGGCATGGCCGTCGTGGTCTTCATGCTGGTCAAGGCGGTGATCTGGATCACCTACCTGAGCTCCGGGACTTCCGGCGGCACGCTGGCGCCGTTGCTGGCCCTGGGTGCGGGCCTGGGCGCACTCGAAGCCCTGTTTTTCCCCGGTCCCCAATCATTGCTGTGGCCGCTGCTGGGGATGGGCGCGATGCTGGCCGCGGTGATGCGGATGCCCTTCACCTCGATCCTGTTCGCGCTGGAGCTGACCGGCAACGCCAGTGTGTTGCCGGCCCTGCTGGTCACCTGCACCGCGGCCTACGGCACCAGCGTGTTCCTGATGAAGCGCTCCATCCTGACCGAGAAGATTGCCCGCCACGGGCTCGACATCTTCCGCCCGTACACCGTCAACCGCCTGGAACACATGCCCGTGCAGGGCGTGATGAACCGCGACATCCTCAGCGTCTCCGGCGACATCAGCGTGCGCGAACTGGCCGACCAGTATTTCGGAGCCAACCAGAAATACCGCGCCTACCCGATCGTGGACGCCGAGGGCAGCCTGCTTGACGTGGTGGACCGCCAGCTCCTGCAGGCGTGGCTGCAGGCCGATCCGTCCGGCAGCGCGAAGCTGGCGGACGTCGTCGGCAAGGATCCGGTCGTGGCCTACCCCGAGGAAAGCTGCAAGAGCGTGGCCATGCGCGCGGCGGTGGAGAAACTCGCGCGCATTCCGGTGGTCAGCCGCGACCGGCAACGCTTGCTGGGCATGGTCACGCGCTACGACCTGCTCAACATGTACGCCCACGATTACGGCGAGGAGCAGGAACGCGAGCGCGTGTTCCAGCGCCGGCCCCGGACCGGCAAGACGCCCGACAAGGCCTGAGTCCGTTGCGCCCAGCTGTCGCTGCGC
This sequence comes from Rhodanobacteraceae bacterium, assembly GCA_036279975.1. Lineage (GTDB taxonomy): Bacteria > Pseudomonadota > Gammaproteobacteria > Xanthomonadales > Rhodanobacteraceae > 66-474. Next base: position 40,841 of record DASURP010000070.1, on the reverse strand, counting down.
GCCGCTCCGTCCCGCTACGGCACGCCATTCCGGCAACACGTGATGGTTTGCGCGATAATACCCAGTCAATCTGATGCATTTTCGCGACACGGCACGCGTTTCGTTGCCGCATGCGCGCCAAGGAGAACCCCATGCAAGACTCGTTCGGAATCCGCGACACCCTCGAACTTGGCGGCAAGTCGTACCAGATCGCCAGCTTCCAGAAGCTGGGCAGGCAATACGACATCAAGCGCCTGCCTTATTCGATGAAGGTGCTGCTTGAGAACCTGCTCCGCAACGAGGACGGCAGCGAAGTCACCAGGGCGCAGATCGAGGCCGTGCTGAAATGGGATCCCAAGGCCGAGCCCGCCACCGAAATCTCCTTCCTGCCGGCGCGCGTGGTGCTGCAGGACTTCACCGGCGTGCCCTGCGTGGTGGACCTTGCCGCGATGCGCGATGCGATGACGGCGCTGGGCGGCGACCCGAAGAAGATCAACCCGCAGTCCCCGTGCGAACTGGTCATCGACCATTCGGTGCAGGTGGACGTGTTCGGCGAAGCCGACGCGCTGGCGCGCAACGCCGAGATCGAATTCAAGCGCAACCACGAGCGCTATGCCTTCCTGCGCTGGGGCCAGAAGGCGCTGGAGGACTTCCGGGTGGTGCCGCCTTCGACCGGCATCGTGCACCAGGTGAACCTGGAATACCTCTCGCGCGTGGTGATGACGCGCGACATCGACGGTGCGACCTGGGCCTTTCCCGATACCCTGTTCGGTACCGATTCGCATACCACGATGGTGAACGGCCTCGGCGTGCTCGGCTGGGGCGTGGGCGGCATCGAGGCGGAAGCCGCGATGCTGGGCCAGCCGTCCTCGATGCTGATCCCGCAGGTGGTCGGGTTCAAGCTTGCCGGCAGGTTGCCGGAGGGCGCGACCGCGACCGACCTGGTGCTGACCGTCACCCAGATGCTGCGCAAGCACGGCGTGGTCGGGAAATTCGTCGAGTTCTTCGGTCCCGGCCTGCAGCACCTGCCGCTGGCCGACCGCGCCACGCTGGGCAACATGTCGCCCGAGTACGGCGCGACCTGCGCGATCTGTCCGATCGACCAGGAATCGATCAAGTACCTCAAGTTGTCCGGGCGCGAGGCACACCACATCGAACTGATCGAAGCCTATGCCAAGGCCCAGGGCCTGTGGCATGACGAGGGCTCCCCCGTACCCGATTTCAGCGCGGTGGTCGAACTGGACCTCGCGGACGTCAAGCCATCGCTGGCGGGCCCCAAGCGCCCGCAGGATCGCGTGCTGCTGACCGGCATGCCCGAAAGCTACAAGGCCGCGATGCACGCGCTCGGCAACAACGGCAAGGGGAAGTGGGACAAGCAGAAAGAGCGTTTCCTCAACGAAGGCGGCAGCACCGCGGTCGGCCGGGCGGAAAGCCAGCACGAAGCGTCGCCCGGTGTCTGCACCGATTACGAGCACTGCGAACTGGAAGACGGCTCGGTGGTGATCGCGGCGATCACGTCGTGCACCAACACCTCGAATCCGGCCGTGATGATCGGCGCCGGCCTGTTGGCGCGCAAGGCCGCCGAGCGCGGCTTGAAGCCGAAGCCGTGGGTCAAGACCTCGCTGGCGCCCGGCTCCAAGGTCGTCACCGATTACCTTGAAGCCACCGGCCTGATGACGGACTTGCAGAAGCTCGGGTTCTATCTGGTCGGCTACGGCTGCACCACTTGCATCGGCAACTCCGGCCCGCTGCCGGAAGACGTCAGCAAGCGCATCGCCGACAACGACTTCGCGGTCGCGGCGGTGCTGTCGGGCAACCGCAACTTCGAGGGCCGCATCCATTCCGAAGTGAAGATGAACTACCTTGCATCGCCGCCGCTGGTGGTGGCGTTCGCGATCGCCGGCACCATTGACATCGACCTGTCGAAACAGCCGCTGGGCAAGGACCAGCACGGCAAGGATGTCTACCTGAAGGACATCTGGCCGAGCAACAAGGAGATCGCGGACCTCGTCGCGACGTCCCTCAACCCGGGCATGTTCACGAAAAACTACGGCGAGGTTTTCAAGGGCAGCAAGGAGTGGAACGCGGTCGAGGTACCGGAAGGCGACCAGTACGCGTGGGATGGAAAATCCACCTACATCAAGAACCCGCCCTACTTCGACGGCATGACGATGGAACTGCCGAGACACCAGGACATAAGCGGCGCCCGTTGCATCGGCCTGTTCGGCGATTCCATCACCACCGACCACATCTCGCCGGCCGGCGCGATCAAGAAGGACTCGCCTGCCGGCAAGTACCTGATGGCGCGCGGCGTGCAACCGAAGGACTTCAACTCCTATGGTTCGCGGCGCGGCAACGACGACGTGATGGTGCGCGGCACCTTCGCCAACATCCGCATCAAAAACCGCCTGCTCGACGGCGTCGAAGGCGGCTTCACGATGCACGTGCCGAGCGGCCAACAGATGTCGATCTACGATGCCGCGATGCAATACAAGTCCGAAAAGACACCGCTGATCGTGATCGCCGGCAAGGAATACGGCACCGGCTCATCGCGCGACTGGGCGGCCAAGGGCACGCTGCTGCTCGGCATCGAGGCGGTGATCGCGGAAAGCTTCGAGCGCATCCACCGCTCCAACCTGGTCGGCATGGGCGTGCTGCCGCTGCAGTTCAAGGATGGCGACAGCGCCGGAAAACTTGGCCTGACCGGCAAGGAAACCTACGCCATCACCGGCCTCGACGGCGGCGACGCGAAAATGGCGCACGTGACCGCAACTTCGAAGGATGGCAAAAAGACCGAATTCGACGTGCGCGTGATGCTGCTGACCCCCAAGGAACGCGCCTTCTACAAGCACGGCGGGATCCTGCAGTACGTGCTGCGCGACCTGGCGAAGAAGGCGGCGTAGCCGGCAACCGATTTCGCGACCGGCCCGATTCACACGTCGGTCGCGGCCATGGGCCGCCCCTGCAACCAGCGCGGCCGTGGCAGGAGCGCGTCATGCACGCGATAGGCGTTGCCGCAAGCCTTCGGTCGCGGCCATGGGCAGCTCCTGCCGAGATCAACGGCCGGCGCTTGTCCACGCGGCGTTGTAGCACTTCCACTCGCCGCTCTCGCGCCGCCACGCGGTGGTCATCGCGTAGATCGCCGACTGCTCGGGCAGCAGGTCGCCCGGTTTGCCGCCGGTCAGGACCAGGTTGAACTTCGCGACGATCCGTTCACCCCTATGCTCGAACGTGACCGGGCCGACCAGCACGCCGGTCTTGTCCTGGCGCAAGGCCCGCACCGCCAGCAGGCGGTGCAGGCCGCGCTTGTCGAAATCACCATGGTTGCCTGTGAAATCGTCGCCGACGACAGCCAGTACGCCGCGCACGTCGTTGGCGTGCGCCGCAACCGCAGCCGCATCGATCGCTTGCCGGATCTGCTGCTCGGCCGGCGTGCGGTGGCATGCCGCCAGCGCCGCCAGCACCAGCAGCAGGCACGTCGCCCCCGCCACGGTCGTGCGCAGTGGACCCGCCGATTCCATGCTTGCAGTCATGCGCAGTTCCCGTCCCGGCCTTTGCGGCAATGCAACTTGCCGCTCTCGCGCGTATCGTGCTCCAATGCAGTGAACATGCGCAACCCGCGCACCCGACAGGAGGGAACGACATGGCCGACCCACGACCCTGGCTGGCGCAATACCCGCCCGGAGTGCCCGCGGAAATAGACGTCGGTGCGTACCCCTCGATCGTGGCGATGTTCGAGGAAGCCTGCGCACGGCACCCGCAACGCCCCGCCTATTCGAGCTTCGGCAAGGCGCTGACCTGGGCGGAGCTCGACAGCGCCAGCGCCAGTTTCGCCGCCTTCCTTGCGAACGAATGGAAGCTCGGCATGGGTGACCGCCTTGCGATCATGTCGCCCAACCTCCTGCAATACCCGATCGCGCTGTTCGGCGCGCTGCGCGCGGGGTTGACGGTGGTCAACGTCAACCCGCTGTACACCGCGCGCGAACTGCAGCATCAACTGGAGGATTCCGGTGCCACGGCGATCGTGGTGCTGGAGAATTTCGCGGCGACGCTGCAGGAGGCGATCGGCAAGACCCGGGTCGAACACGTGATCGTGACCTCGATTGGCGACCAGCTCGGTTTCCCCAAAGGTGCGTTGATCAGCTTCGTGGTGAAGTACGTAAAGAAGATGGTCCCGCGCTGGTCGTTGCCGGGCCACCTGCGCTTCAGCGACATGCTGGCGCGCGGCAGTGGAATGCAGCCGCCCAAGGTACAGCTCGGACACGACGACATCGCGTTCCTGCAATACACCGGCGGCACCACCGGCGTGGCCAAGGGCGCGATGCTGACCCACGGCAACATGGTCGCCAACACGCTGCAACTGTCCTCGTGGGTCGGCGACCTGTTCGTCCGCGGCGAGGAAAAGATCATCACCGCCTTGCCGCTTTACCATATCTTTTCGCTGACAGTGAATGCGTTGCTGATGGCGCATTGGGCGGGCGAGAACATACTGATCACCAACCCGCGCGACATCCCGGACTTCATCAAGACCTTGAGACGCAACCGCTGGAGCGCGATCACTGGCGTCAACACCTTGTACAACGCGCTGCTCAACCACCCCGACTTCGCTTCGGTGGATTGTTCGCGGGTGAAGTTCGCGCTGGCTGGCGGCATGGCGGTGCAACGCGTGGTTGCCGAACGCTGGAAGCAGGCCACCGGCATTCCCATCATCGAAGGTTACGGCCTTACCGAGACTTCGCCGGTCGCCACCGCCAACCTGCTGGATATCAAGGATTACACCGGCTCGATCGGAATGCCCCTGCCATCCACCGACCTGGCGTTGCGCGACGACGCGGGCAATGATGTCGCCACCGGCGAGCCCGGCGAGATCTGCGTGCGCGGCCCGCAGGTGATGAAGGGCTACTGGAACCGCCCGGACGAGACCGCGAAGGTGCTGGACGCGGACGGCTGGTTGCGCACGGGCGACATCGCGCGGATGGACGCGAATGGCATGTTCTACATCGTCGATCGCAAGAAGGACATGATCCTGGTGTCGGGCTTCAATGTGTATCCCAACGAGATCGAAGACGTGGTTGCGCAGCATCCGGGCGTGCTGGAGGTTGCCGCGATCGGGGTGCCGGACGAGCATTCCGGCGAGGTGGTGAAACTGTTCGTGGTGAAGAAGGATCCTGCGCTCACCGAAGAGGCATTGAAGCAGTACTGCCACGACGAGCTGACCGGCTACAAGCGGCCGAAGTATATCGAGTTCCGCGCCGAATTGCCGAAGAGCAATGTCGGCAAGATACTTCGCCGCGCGTTGCGCGACGAGGACAAGGCACATGCCAAAACTTGATCCCGCCGTTGCCCCGCGCCACACGGGCAGTGGTTGTCCGGCGCCGTTCGATGCACCGTGCCGCAACCGCACCAGGCGCCGGCTCGGCGATGCCGGCGGCGTGACCGATTTCGGCGTCAACCTGCTGGAGCTGCAGCCGGATGCGTGGTCGAGCCAGCGGCACTGGCATTCAGCCGAGCACGAATTCGTGTGGGTGCTCGAGGGCGAAGCCACGCTGGTCGACGACGAGGGCGAGCACCTGCTGCGGGTCGGCGATTGCGCAACGTTCCCGAAGGGCGACGCCAACGGCCACCACCCGGTCAACCGCTCGGATTCAATCGTGCGCTGCCTGGAAATCGGCTCGCGCAAACCCGACGAAGATGCCTGCGACTACCCCGACGTCGACCTGCATATCGGCCCCGGCCGCGCTGCCGGCTACACCCGCAAGGACGGCACGCCTTATTGAGCGCCCATGCTTGCCCGCTGCGTCGTCGAGTATGCAGCCGAACGGGGCCGCCACGAGCCGCAGAGGCCAGAACGATCATCCGGGGTCTCGTTTTTCACGACTGCCGTCTCGAACAGGCGGCGCACATTTGGCCACCGATGAATCGCCGCCCGCGGCCTTGCCCGACATGCCACTCACTCGGGGGCGGCATCCTCGTCCCACGGCTCCAGCGCATCGGCGTAACCGCCGAGCAGCGTCCACAGCGTCTGCTGGGTGTCTTCCGGGATGCGCGCAAAGGCCAACGTGATGTACGTATCCGCGACATGCACCACCTCGGCCATCACGTGCACGTTGACGTCGTCGCCGAACAGCATGTCCAGCACCCAGACGTCCCCCGGCTGCCCGTGCCAGCCGGACGGACGCGACAACCTGACGCCGGTTGCGGAGATGTCCGTCAGGTCGGTTTGCCAGACATCGCCGCGCCGACTCATCAGGACGGCCGTCTGGCGCACCATCCGCGCGTGTCGCACGTGGCCGTCGACCGCCTGGCCCGGTTTGAAATCACTCACCACGTCGAACATCCCCTGTCACCTCGCACCTTGCGCAGGACCACGAATACGGCGCCGGCCCTTGCTCGCCCGTGCCTGATTCCTGCAAGCAAGATGTGGGCCAACCCCACGGACACGCCCCTCTGGACTTGGCGGCCTTTCGGTCTTAACCTTGGCAGCGTATGGCCGGTGCCACCTTGACCGGTATTGCGGCGGCGCCAGACCGCCACGGCGGTCGTCTCCATGCGGCCGCGACTTCCTCGCCGCGGGTTCGGGATTTCGGGGATCTCCGAGTCGGAGCATGCGACAAGCCGGCGGCGCGGGCCAGCAAACCATGATGCACGCTCCGGCATGCAGGAATGCCGGTCTGGTAGTAAATCGTTTCCAGTCCACCGCACCCGCCCTGCCAGGCGGGCGCGCGTCCAGCGGAGCCGCGCCTGCCCCCGCAGTGCTGCTCGCTGCAGCCGACATGCAGTTTCGCAAACCCACGGGTTGCCGTGCCGATAGCCAGTGCCGATGAGCACCGAATCCCAGTCAATCGAGCCCAGCCAATCCACCCGGGAATCGCCACCTGGCGTGGCCGCACCGCGCCAAGCCGAGATGCCACTGGCGGTCGTGCATGGCGAGCCGCTGTTGCAGATCCCGCAGGATCTCTACATCCCGCCGGATGCCCTGGAAGTGATCCTCGAGGCTTTCGAGGGCCCGCTCGACCTGCTGCTGTACCTGATCCGCCGCCAGAACCTCGACATCCTCGACATTCCCGTCGCCGAGATCACGCGCCAGTACATGGATTACATCGAGGTGATGCACGAGATGCGCCTCGAACTGGCCGCCGAGTACCTGGTGATGGCCGCGATCCTGGCCGAGATCAAGTCGCGGTTGCTGCTGCCGCGGCCGCCGCAGGAAGAAGGCATCGAAGAGGATCCGCGTGCCGAACTGGTACGCCGCCTGCAGGAATACGAACGCTTCAAGAAGGTCGCGGAGGACATCGAGGCGCTGCCGCGCATGGAGCGCGACATCGACGTGGCGCAGGCCTACGTGCCCGACCGCAAGGTGGTCAGGCTGCCCCCGCCGGTCGACCTGCGCGAGATGCTGCTGGCCCTGCGTGACGTGTTGCGCAGGGTGGAGCTGTCGGGCCACCACGAAGTCGAACGCGAACCGCTGTCGGTGCGCCAGCGCATGGGCGAGGTGTTGCGCAGGCTCGGCGACGGTGCCTTCCATCGCTTCGAGACCCTGTTCGACCCCGCGGAAGGCAAGCTCGGCGTGGTGGTCACCTTCCTGTCGCTGCTCGAACTGGCCAAGGACAGCCTGGTCGAGATCATGCAGGAAGCCCCGTTGGCTGCGATCTACCTGAAGGCCCGCGCCACGGCGGAAGCGGCGGACTGACCCGCCTTTGGGAATCGTTCATCCGCAAACAAACGCGGATGAATGCCAGCAAGGCAAAGTTTCATCCATCGATTTTGATTTGCGTTCAAAGGCGGACCCACCGCTTTCCCTTGAACAACGCGCACAGCGAGGCGCACGTGCAACAAGAACAACTGAACAACATCGTGGAAGCCGCCCTGCTCGCGGCCCAGCAACCCCTCACCGTGCCGATGCTGGCGGCGCTGTTCCAGGAATCGGACGAGGTCAGCCACGAGGCGCTTGCGCGCGCCATCGGGAGCCTGACCGAGGCCTGCGCCGGACGCGGCATCGAACTGGTCGAGGTTGCCTCGGGGTTCCGCTACCAGGTACGCGAGTCCGTGCACCCATGGGTGGCGCGGCTGTGGGCCGAACGCCAGACCAGGTACTCCCGGGCGCTGCTGGAAACGCTGGCGTTGATCGCCTACCGCCAACCCATCACGCGTGGAGAAATCGAACAGGTGCGTGGCGTCACCGTCGCCAGCAGCATCATGCACACGCTCGAGGAGCGCGAATGGATACGCGTCGTCGGTTACCGCGACGTGCCCGGCAAGCCGGCGTTGTTCGGCACCACGCGCCAGTTCCTCGACTACTTCAACCTCAAATCGCTGGATCAATTGCCCACGCTGGCCGAGATCCGCGAAATTTCCGATCCGGATCCGCAACTGAGCCTGGCGCCTGGGCCCGGCGCCGCGCAAGCGGGACCATCCGACCCCAGCGACGACGCCACCGACCCGGCCAACGGATCCGTGGCTGCCCCGCGCACTGCCGAGGACCCCGCATGAGCTCGACCCCACGTTCGCTGTTGACCCTGAAGCGGGTGGCCGCCAAGCCGGCAGGCGACGCGACGGAGGAGCGCCTGCACAAGGTGCTCGCCAACGCCGGCCTGGGCTCACGCCGCATGCTGGAACAGCGCATCGCCGCAGGCGAGATCCTGGTCAACGGCGTGCCCGCGCAGACCGGCTCCAGCGTGCGCGCCGGCGATCGCGTGGAAGTGGACCGCAAGCACTTCGTGGTCGCGACCGACCACCACGAGCATGCCCAGGTGTTGATGTACCACAAGCCCGAGGGCGAGCTGACCACCCGCGACGACCCGGAAGGCCGCCCGACCGTGTTCGAAAGCCTGCCGCACCTGAGTGGTTCGCGCTGGATCTCGGTGGGACGCCTGGACGTCAACACGACGGGATTGCTGCTGCTGACCACCGATGGCGAACTCGCCAACGCCCTGATGCACCCGAGCCATGAACTGGAGCGGGAATACCTGTGCCGGGTGCACGGCGAGGTTCCCGACGAGGCGCTGGAAAAGCTGAAGGCGGGCGTCGAGCTCGAAGATGGCCCCGCCCGTTTCGACGAGATCCACGTGGTCAGCCGCGGCGGCAGCCACTGCTGGTTCCGGGTGGTGCTGCACGAGGGCCGCAACCGCGAGGTACGCCGCCTGTGGGATTCGCTGGGCTTCCTGGTCAGCCGCCTGAAACGCATTCGTTACGGCAACGTCGAATTGCCGCGCGGCCTGCGCCCCGGACAGAACGCAGCGCTCGACGAGGACGCGGTGAAGGCGCTGCGCGAACTCGCGGGCGGCAGCCCGTCGCAACCCACCCTGACCCTGAAACCGGTGTTGAACCAGCGCCACACGCCGCGCGGCGTCACCGAGATACGTCCCACCAGCAACGCCCCGCACGCGTGGACCGGCGTACGCCATGACGAGGCGCGCGAACTCACCGCCTTCGACCGCGTGCGCCCGGACGATTTCCAGAACCGCGGCAAGCGCCGGCGCGGTTCGCCACGCGGGGAAGTCAACGGCAACGTGCTGAAACCCGACAAACCCGCGCGCACCAAGCGGCGCAAGGGCCGTGGCGTTGCCCCGGGCCAGGAGCTGCCCTCGGTGCGCACCTGGTTCGCCGGCGACAAGCGGCCCGGTGGCGGCCAGGACCGCAACGGCCCCGGCGGCAATCGCAACGGACGCGGTCCGCGACGCAGCGGCAAGGGCGGTGGCGGCAACCGCGGCGGCAACGGACCTTCACGCGGCTGACCGCGCCACTCGTGGATGCCATGCCATGGCTTCGAACCGCACCATCACCATCTGGCACAACCCGCGTTGCTCCAAGTCGCGCGGCACGCTGGAACTGCTCCGGGAACGCGGCATCGAGCCGACAGTCGTCGATTACCGGAAGGCTCCGCCGGGTGCGGCGGAGATCGAACGTACGCTCGGGCTGCTTGGCATGGAACCCCGCGCCCTGATGCGCAAGGGCGAGCCCGCGTACACCGAACTTGGCCTCGATGACCCGAAGTTGACGCGCAGGCAGCTCATCGACGCGATAGCGGCGCACCCGGTCCTGATCGAACGCCCCATCGTGTTCGCGAACGGCAAGGCCGCGATCGGCAGGCCGCCGGAGAGCGTACTCGCGATCCTGTAGGAGCGCGACTTGCACGCGACCGTGTGCGGGAGTGCACAACCCGTAGCCGGGCAGCGTCGTCCGCGCGAAAGTGGTCGGGCCGCGGCCAACAGCAAAAGGCGGCGCTACGCGCCGGGCCGCTCCTACAGAAGCTCGAACGCGTCCGCATCCATCCACGCCGGAAACCTTTCACGGAATGCGGCCAGCGCGGCGGCATCGAGCGACACCGTGACGGTCTGTTCCTGGGCGCCGAGGTCGGCCATGGCCTGGCCGAGGTAGTCGAGCACCGCGCTGTCGCCGGAATACGGCAACCGGTTGCCGTCGACGCCGACGCGGTTGACGCCAATGCAATACCCGAGGTTCTCGATTGCGCGCGCACGCAGCAGCGTGCGCCATGCATGTGAACGGGCGGACGGCCAGTTGGCCACGAACAGCACGAGGTCGTAGTCGAAGCCACCCTGCTTGTCGTGGCGGTTGCGCGAGAACACCGGGAAGCGCAGGTCGTAGCAGACCAGCGGGCAGATCTTCCAACCCCTCCATTCGACGATCAGCCGCTCGCGCCCCGCGGCATAACGCTTGTGTTCGTCGGCGTAGCGGAACAGGTGGCGCTTGTCGTAATGCCGCACTTCGCCGTCCGGTGTCGCGAACAACAGGCGGTTGTACACACCTTGTCCCACCCGCAACTGCACGCTGCCGGTGATAGCGGCGTCGAGGGTCTTCGCCTGCCCGCGCAGCCACGCCACGCTCGGACCGTCCATGCCCTCGGCATTGTGGATGGCTTCGTTGGAAAACCCGCTGGTGAAGGTCTCCGGCAACACCACCAGGTCGGTGCGCCGCGCGAGCGGTGCGATCAGCGCGCCGTAGTAATCGCGGTTGCCGGCGGGATCGTGCCAGCGGGTCGCACCCTGGACCAGGGAAACCTTCAGATCTTGCATAGGCGCTCGGCCGCCGCTTGCAGGGTTTCCTCGCTCTTGGCGAAGCAGAAGCGCACCAGCTTCGCGTCGGGCGCAGTTTCGTAGAACGCCGAGACCGGGATCGCCGCCACCCCGGCGTCGCGCACCATCCATTCGCAGAAGGTCAGGTCGTCGGTGTCGCGGATCGCGGAGTAGTCGGCCAGCTGGAAATAACCGCCGTGCACTTCGGGCAGCCCGAAGCGCGAACCGGACAGCAGCTCGCGGAAACGATCGCGCTTGGCCTGGTAGAACGCCGAAAGCTCGCGGGCGTGTTGCGGCTCGTGTTCCATCACCTCGGCGAACGCGCACTGGGCCGGGTGGAAGGTGCAGAAGGTCAGGTACTGGTGCACCTTGCGGAATTCCGCGGTCAGCTGTTTCGGGGCCACGCAATAACCCACCTTCCAGCCGGTGCAATGCCAGGTCTTGCCGAAGGATGAAATCACGAAGCTGCGTTCGGCAAGCTCCGGCTTGCGCAGTATGCTGAAGTGCTGCACGCCGTCGTACACGATGTGCTCGTAGACCTCGTCCGAAATCACCAGCAGGCCATGCTGGGTGGCGAGCGCCGCCAGCGTATCGAGGTCGGACTGCGCGAACACCGCGCCGGAGGGGTTGTGCGGGCTGTTGACCATGAGCATCCGCGTCTTCGGCGTGATCTCGTCGCGCACCCGCTGCCAGTCCACCGAGAAGTCCGACAGATTTAGCGGCACGTGCACGGTTTTGCCGCCGGCCAGCGCGATCGCGGGCTCGTAGCAGTCGTAGCAAGGGTCCAGCACGATCACCTCGTCACCCGCATGCACCGCGCAGGCGATCGCCGCGAAGATGGCCTCGGTGGCGCCCGAGGTCACGGTCACCTCGGTGTCCGCGCTGATGCGCCGCCCATACAGCCGTTCGACCTGCAGCGCGATCTGCTCGCGCAACCTTGGAATGCCGCTCATGGGCGCGTACTGGTTGCGGCCTTCGTTCATCGCCCGCGTCAACGCCTCACGCAGGGTGGCGGGCGTTTCGAAATCCGGAAACCCCTGCCCCAGGTTCACCGCCTTGTGTTCCAGCGCAAGCTGGCTCATCACCGTGAAGATGGTGGTGCCGACCTTGGGCAGTTTGGTTTCTATTTGCATTGCGTCATTCCGTTTGGACGGCTGAATTGTTCGTCTTCAGCCGGGCGATGGTAGCACGCGGTCAGCCGCGGGCACGAATGACCGCCTCCGGCGCGCATTCGAACGCCTCGGCCAGAAAATCCACCAGCGCGCGCACCGCCGGCAGCATGCCACGCCTGCTCGGATACACCATGTGCAGGACGCCCTGTGGCAAGCCCCATCCCGGCAACACCGCGCGCAGGCGGCCGCTACGCAGTGCCTCAGCGCAGGCCTGTTCCGGAACCCAGGCGATGCCGATGCCCTGCAGCGCGGCTTCGACCAGGACATTGAAATCGCCCGTGACCAGCCTGGGGTGCACGGGCACGCTGAGCTTGTCGCCGGCGCTGTCGTACAGGTCCCAGGTTTGCTCGCCCTCGTGTTCGAAATAGCTGAGCACCGGCAGCGCCGACAGGGCTTGCGGGTCGCGCGGTTCGCCGTGTTCGCCCAGGAACGCCGGGCTTGCGACCAGCACCACGCGCTTGGGTCCGTAGCTGCGCGCCACCAGTTCCGCGTCCGAGTCCAGTTTCTCGCGCACCCGGATGGCGAGGTCAAAGCCCTCGCCGATCACGTCCACGCGCCGGTTGCTGGACAGCACGCGAAGCTGCACCAGGGGATGTTGCGCGAGGAACGCAGGCAGCAGCGGAGCCAACAGGCTCTGCGACAACGACACCGGGCAGCTCATGCGCACCAATCCCCGCGCCTCGCCGCCCAGGGCCGCAACGCCCTCGGTGGCCGCACGCGCCTCGGCGAGCAATGCCTGGCAGTGCCGATAGAAACGCTCGCCTGCCTCGGTCACCACGAAACGACGCGTGGTCCGTTGCAGCAGGCGCACGCCCAGGCCTTCCTCAAGCTGCGACACGCGTTTGCTCAAGCGCGACTTGGGCACGTTGAGTGCGCGTCCGGCGGCCGAGAACCCGCCATGCTCGACCACCGCCGCGAAGAAATAGAAATCGTTGAGGTCCGGCAGGCTTGCGTTGACGATTGACACGCTGTTCTCCACGACGAACGCTGCGTTCGGCATCCGCCATCTTATCCCGTCGCGTCGGGGTTCCTATCCTTGCATGGTTCGCCGCGGGCGCGGCTGCAAGAGCGGAGCAAAAAGATGAACATCCTGCACATCGATTCCAGCGTACTCGGAGACAATTCGGCATCACGCAGTCTGAGCGCCGCCATCGTGGCGCGCTTGCGCGCGGAAAATCCACGGGCGCAGGTCGTCTATCGCGACCTCGCCGCGCAATCCCTGCCGCACTTCACGCCGGTGCTGGCCGAGGGCCACCCCTGCGTCCAGCGCAATGCCGAGATCCTCGACGAGTTCCTCGCCGCCGACATCGTGGTGATCGGCGCGCCGATGTACAACTTCACGATCCCGACCCAGCTCAAGGCATGGATCGACCGGGTCCTGACCGCCGGCAAGACCTTCCACTACACGGAAAACGGCCCCGAGGGACTGGCCGGCGACAAACGGGTGATCGTCGCCTCGTCGCGCGGCGGCGTCTACAGCCAGGGCCCCGCCATGGCGATCGATTTCCAGGAAACCTACCTGCGTCACGTGCTCGCCTTCATCGGCATCGACGAACCCGAGTTCGTGCGCGCCGAAGGATTGAACCTCGGTGCCGCACAACGCGAAGCCGCCATGGCACAGGCCCACGCGAAAATCGCAGGCGAGCCGCGCATCGCGGCATGAGCCCGAAAGCCCCTCTTCCGGAGGGAGAGGGGCTCAGGCGATGACCCGAACTGGCACCGACTTCGCCGCGGGTGTCTTGCTGAACACGGCGTGGTGCGCAAGCGGGATCAGCGGATTGCATTCCGGGTAGTAACCGCCCACGCAACCGCGCGGGATGTCGAACGACACCACACGCAGGCCTGCGACTTCACGCGTGACGCCATCGCCCGCATCGGACACCAGCTTCACGGTCTGGCCGTCGTGCAGACCCAGCCGCGCGATGTCATCCTTGTTCATCAGCACGACGTCACGCGTGCCCTCGATGCCGCGGAAGCGGTCGTCGTAGCCATACACGGTGGTGTTGAACTGGTCGTTGGAACGCATCGTCATCAGGCGGAAGCGATCGGGCGCATCGTCGAATCCCGTCGCGACCAGCGCTGGCGGCACGATGAAGTTGGCCTTCCCGGTAGAGGTCTTCCACACACGTTCGCGCGCCGGGTTCGGCCGATGGAAACCGCCCGGCTGCCACATGCGCTTGTTGTAGTCACTGAACTGTTCCGGGTAGGTCTGCTCGATCGCATCGCGGATCGTTGCGAAGTCGTCGACCCACGTGTCCCACGGCACTTTCGGATTCGGTGGCAGCGTGGCCTTGGCCAATTCCACCACGATGCGCGTTTCGGATTTGAGTTCCGGGCTCGCCGGAGCCGCCTTGCCGACCGAGGCATGGATGCAGCTGGTCGAATCCTCGGTCGAGAGCACCTGCGCCTTGCCGTTCTCGACCACCTTCTCGATGCGGCCGAGGCACGGCAACAGGTACGCGACTTCGCCGTTGACCAGGTGCGAGCGATTGAGCTTGGTCGCAATCTGGACGGTGAGGCGCAGCTTGCTCCACGCCGCGTTGACGCGTTCCTGCTCCGGGATCGCGCGCAGGAAATTGCCGCCGAGGCCGATGAAGCCGTGCACGCTGCCATCCAGTACGCCTTCGCAGCACTCGACGGTATTCAACCCCTTTGCACGGGGCGGTTCGAAACCGTACTGCTCGGACAGCCGGTCCAACGGCACCAGCGCGGGATCGTCCGCGATGCCGACCGTGCGCTGGCCCTGCACGTTGGAATGCCCGCGCACCGGGCACAGCCCGGCGCCCGGCTTGCCGATGTTGCCGCGCATCAGCAACAGGTTGGCCACCATGTGGATGTTGTATTCGCCCAGCACGTGCTGGGTCAGGCCCATGCCGTACACGCCGATCACGGCGTTCGCCTTCGCGTACACCGCAGCGGCGCGTTCCAGCGCAGCGCGGGTCAGCCCGGAAGCCGCCTCGATGTCCGCCCAGGATTGCGCGCGCACGTATGCCGCAAACTCCTCGAAGCCATGGCAGTGTTGCGATATAAACGCCTGATCCAAAACGGCATCCATGCCGCCGCTCCGCGCTTCGTCATCCAGCTTCAGCAGCGCCTTGCAGAGGCCCGTGATCGCCGCGATGTCGCCGCCCGCACGCACCTGCAGGTACTGGGTCGCCAGCGGCGTTTCCTTGCCGGCCAGCATCTCGATGGGGCTTTGCGGATTGGTGAAGCGCTCCAGGCCGCGCTCGCGCAGCGGGTTGAACACGATGATCGGCACGCCGCGTTTGGCCGCGTGTTGCAGGTCGTGCAGCATGCGCGGGCTGTTGACGCCGGCGTTCTGCCCGAAGAAGACGATGCAGTCGGTTTTCGCGAAATCGTCCAGCACCACCGTTCCGACCGCCGAGCCGACGCTCTTGCGCAGCGCGACGCCGGTGGCCTCGTGGCACATGTTGGAGCTGTCCGGCAAGTTGTTGTTGCCGTACAGCCGCGCGAACAACGCATAGAGATAGCTCGTCTCCAGCGACGCGCGACCCGAGGCGTAAAACACCACGGATTTCGGATCGAGCTGCTTCAACTCGTTGCCGATCGCACGGAACGCCTCTTCCCATTCGCACGGCACGTACCTGTCGGTCGCGCGGTCGTAGCGCATCGGGTGCGTCAGGCGGCCCTGCTGCTCGAGGTCGTGGTCGGCCCACCCGAGCAGTTCGGTGCAGGTGTGTTGCGCAAAAAATTCCGGCGTCGTGCGCAGTGAAGTCAATTCCCATGCGCTGGCCTTGGCGCCGTTCTCGCAAAATTCGAACTTCGCGGGCTTGGCCGGTTGCGGCCACGCGCAGGACACGCAGGTGAAGCCGCGCGGTTTGTTCTGACGCCAGAGTTCCCTGACCGTCGGGGGAATCGGAACCTTCTCGCGCTTCAGGATTTCGACGACCGACTTGGCCGAACCCCAGCCGCCGGCCGGGCCGGGATAAGGCTCGATCTTCGGTTTGCGCTCGTCAGCCATCGCCCGCTCCGCGTTCACGCCTCGCGTGGCAGTGTAACCCGGTCATGGAGTGGCGGAGGGAGTGGGATTCGAACCCACGAGGGGCTTGCGCCCCTGCCGGATTTCAAGTCCGGTGCATTCGACCACTCTGCCATCCCTCCGCGTTCGTGGGATCGTACCAGTCGCCGGCAGGCCGGCTCCAACAAAAGGCGGCACATCGCAACTGTAGGAGCGCGCCTGCGCGCGACCTGAATCCCATTGCACACCAATCGCCGGCAACCGGCTCCTGCATTCTCACGCAATTTGGCCCGCACCGCCCAGGTACGGCCGCAGGACTTCCGGCACCGCGATGGAGCCGTCGGCATTCTGGCAGTTCTCCATCACCGCGATCAGGCAGCGCCCGACCGCGAGACCGGAGCCATTCAGCGTGTGCACCAGTTCCGGCTTGCCGGTCGCGGGATTGCGCCAGCGTGCCTGCATCCGGCGCGCCTGGAAATCCGTGCAGTTCGAGCATGACGAGATTTCGCGGTAAGTGTCCTGCGACGGCAACCAGACTTCCAGGTCGTAGGTCTTGGCCGCGGCGAAACCCATGTCGCCGGTGCAGAGCTGCATCCTGCGATACGGCAGTTCCAGCTTCTGCAGCACCTTCTCCGCGTGTCCGGTCAACTCCTCCAGCGCGGCCATCGATTTCGCAGGCTCGACAATCTGCACCAGTTCCACCTTCTCGAACTGGTGCTGGCGGATCATGCCCTTCACGTCCTTGCCGTAGGAACCCGCCTCGGCACGGAAACACGGCGTGTGCGCAGTCAGGCGCATCGGCAGCGCGTCGGCTTCGACGATGGTGTCGCGGACTAGATTGGTGAGCGAAACTTCTGCGGTAGGAATCAAATAGAACTGCCTGAGACCGTCTTGGTAGCAACTTAGTGCTTCAGCCAATTGGTCGTATTCGGCGCTCGCAGAGTCGATGTCTTCGCCGACCCGTACAAGTTTTTCATTTAGACATTGCTTGGCTGCACGAATTCCTTCAATTGCCGAGCGCAACCCCAATACCTTCTGCCGCCGGCCCGCATCACTGACGATCCTCACCTGCTCGTAAGTCGCAAACAGATCCTCCTCGAACTTCGGCAATTGCCCGGTGCCCTGCATCGTGTCGGCGTTGACCAGCAACGGCACGTTGCATTCGATGTAGCCGTGCTCGCGCGTGTGCAGGTCCAGCATGAATTGCGCGAGCGCGCGATGCAGGTGCGCGAGCTGGCCGCGCAGCACCGTGAAGCGGGCGCCCGACAATTTCACGCCGGCCTCGCCGTCCAGCCAGCCGTGGCGGGCGCCGAGCTCGACGTGGTCCTTCACCGCGAAATCGAATGCACGCGGCGTGCCCCAGCGCGACACTTCGACGTTTCCGGTTTCGTCCTTGCCGACCGGCGTGGCAGCGTCCGGCAGGTTGGGAATGCCGAGCGCAATCACCGACAACTTCGCCCGTACTTCCACCAGCGCCGCCTCGTTGGCTTTCAGCTTGTCGCCGATGCCAGCGACCTCGGCCATGATCGGCGCGACATCCTCGCCCTTCGCCTTGGCCTGCCCGATCGCCTTGGAACGCGAATTCCTGAGCGCCTGCAATTCCTGGGTCTCGGTCGCGAGGCGCTTGCGGTCGGATTCCAGCGCCTCGACTTCAGCCACGGGCAAATCGAAGCCGCGCGTCTTCAGCCGCGCAGCCGTATCGGCGAGCTGCGAGCGCAGCAGAACCGGATCCAGCATGTTCGATCCCTGGGGTGGTCGAAAAGGGGGGAATTATCGCGGGGCGCGGCGGGAGCGCGCAAACGCCACGCCTTTCCCTTTCCCCTTCCGGGAGCGCCGCCATCCGTGGCGAAGAGCCCCACGGTGTCGCGCAGCGCCGGATGAGGGTTCGGCCACGCGCAAGGCAGTATTTCAAGTGTCCAGACCATCGCCTCAACCCGGACCCTCACCCGCCCCTTCGGGGCCCCCTCCCCCGGAGGGAGGGGGATTCATTTTTTTCCGTGCCTTCGCCCTCGTCTCCCGCAACGTGCCGAGCTTTTCCCTGATCTTCGCCTCGACGCCGTTCGCGGTGGGCGCGTAGAACTCCGTGCCGGCCAGCGCATCCGGCAGGCATTGCTGGTCCAGTGCGACGCCGCCTTCGACTGCGGGGTCGTATTGATAGCCGCGGCCGTAGCCCAGGCCCTTCATCAGCTTCGTGGGCGCGTTGCGAAGGTGCATCGGCACTTCCAGCGTGCCGGTTTCGCTCACGCTGGCGCGCGCCGCGCCGTAGGCCACGTAGGCCGCGTTGCTCTTGGGCGCCATTGCGAGGTAGAGCGCCGCTTCGGCCAGCGCGAGTTCGCCTTCGGGCGAACCCAGCCGCTCGTAGGTATCCCACGCGTGCAGGGTGAGCTGCCACGCACGCGGATCGGCCAGCCCGATGTCCTCGACGGCCATCCGCACCATGCGCCGCGCGAGGTACAGCGGTTCGCAGCCCCCGTCCAGCATCCGCACCAGCCAGTACAGCGCGGCGTCGGGGTCGGATGAACGCACCGATTTGTGCAGCGCCGAAATCTGGTCGTAGAACGCATCGCCACCCTTGTCGAAGCGGCGGGTGCGATCGGCCAGCACCTGCTGCAGCGTGGACTCGTCGATGCGGTTTTCGTGCGCCAGTTCCGCCGCAATCTCGAGGAACGTCAGCGCGCGCCGCACGTCGCCGTCGGCGGCTTTCGCCATCAACGACAAGGCTTCGTCATCGACCTGCAGGTGCAGCGCGCCGAGCCCGCGCTCGTCATCGACGAGTGCACGCTTCAGTGCGATGACGATGTCGTCGGCACCTACGGCATCCATCACGTGCACGCGGCAGCGCGACAGCAGTGCCGAATTCAATTCGAACGAAGGATTTTCGGTGGTCGCGCCGACGAACACGATCACGCCGCGTTCGATGTGCGGCAGGAACGCATCCTGCTGGGCCTTGTTGAAGCGGTGCACTTCGTCCACGAACAACACGCTGCGCCGGCCCTGCGCGTGCAGGCCCTCGGCTTCGGCCAGCGCCTTGCGTACGTCGGCCAATCCGGACAATACCGCCGAGATCGCCTGGAAATGCGCGTCGGCGTACCGCGCGACCAGCAGCGCCAGCGTGGTCTTGCCGCAACCGGGTGGCCCCCACAGTACCATCGAATGCACGCTGCCGGCTTCCAGCGCGCGGCGAAGCGCGCTGCCCTTTCCGAGCAGGCGATCCTGTCCGACGATCTCATCCAGCGTGCGCGGCCGCATCCGCTCGGCGAGCGGCTTCAGCGCGTCGGATTCGGGAAACAGCGGGCTGCTTTCGGGCGTGGCGGTGCGACGTGGCATCACTGCATCTTAGGGAATCCCGGCGCCGTCGACATCTTCGCCGTCTCGGTTCGCCACGGTCGGGACGCGTCAAGTATGCTCGACCAACTTTCTGGCAAGCTTCACCTCCTCGTCGCCCGATCGATCATCGAAGCAGGCGAACACTCCTGCACCAGGCCGGCGCCGACCGAACGGCCAAACACCTGCCATGAACCGGCACCAGAAACATGACGCCGATCAACATCCTCGTCGCGTTCGAAAGTAAAGTACGCGCTTTTGTCCGTTTGCCGGGATAACCATGTCGACGTCGCAGCCCGCGGCCGGGTCGAGCATGCAGTTGTATGTCCCGAAGCTGGTGACGCTGTTGCGTCGCGGCTACCACTTCGACGACTTCCGGCACGACCTGGTAGCCGGCCTGACCGTGGCCGTGGTCGCCCTGCCGCTGGCGATGGCGCTGGCGATCGCATCCGGCACCACGCCGGAAAAGGGCTTGTACACGGCGATCGTCGCGGGCTTCCTGATTTCGCTGCTGGGCGGGTCGCGGGTGCAGGTGGGCGGCCCCACGGCGGCCTTCATCCCGGTCGTGTTCAACGTCATCGACAAGCATGGTTTCGGCGGCCTGATCCTGTGCACCCTGCTCGCCGGCTGCATGCTGATCGCGGCGGGCGTGCTACGCCTCGGGGTATTGCTGAAGTACATCCCGAAGCCGGTGGTCACGGGGTTCACCGCCGGCATTGCAGTCAGCATCTTTTCGAGCCAGGTGAAGGACCTGCTGGGCCTGGACATGGCCAAGGTGCCGGCCGAATTCTTCGCGCGTTGGTCGGCCTACGCGCAGCACCTCCCGGGGTTCAGTGCCGCGACCGTTGCGGTTTCTGCCGCATGCGTGGCGGCGATCGTGCTGCTGCGGAAGGTCCGGCCCAACTGGCCGGGTTTCCTGATCGTCGTGGTCGGCGGCGCCGTGGTCGTCACCCTGGCCGGACTGCCCGTCGACACGATCGGCACGCGTTTCGGCGGCATTCCGGACGCGCTGCCGACTTTTTCGTTCCCGCACATCCCGTTCGAGCGCACCCGCGAGTTGCTGCCGGTGTCCTTCACGATCGCATTCCTGGCCGGGGTGGAATCGTTGCTGTCGGCGGTGGTCGCCGACGGCATGATCGGCGGCCGCCACCGCTCGAATTGCGAACTGGTGGCCCAGGGCGTTGCCAACATCGGCAGCGCGCTGTTCGGCGGACTGCCAGCCACCGGCGCGATCGCGCGCACCGCAACGAACGTGCGCTCCGGCGCGCGCACGCCCATTGCCGGGATCCTGCACGCGGCATTCCTGCTGGTCTTCATGCTCGTGCTGGCACCGCTGATCCAGTACGTGCCGTTGGCGACGCTGGCCGCGATCCTGGTGGTGGTGGCGTGGAACATGGCCGAGATCGAAAGCTTCCGGCACCTGATGTCGGGCCCGATCGGCGACCGCGCGGTGTTGCTGCTCACCTTCGTGCTGACCGTGGTGTTCGACCTGACCGTCGCGATCCAGGTGGGCGTGGTGCTGGCGGCGTTCCTGTTCATGCACCGGATGGCCGGCGTGGTGGCGATGGAGTCGCACGTGACGCTGATCGAAGACGACCAGGCCGACGTCATCCACCCGACCGGTCCCGACCAGCGCGCGCAGTTGCCGCCCGGCGTAGAAGCCTTTCGGATTTCCGGCCCGCTGTTCTTCGCGGTCGCCAACCGCCTCGACGATGTGCTGAACCAGTTCTTCAAGCCGCCGCGCGTGTTCATCCTGCGCATGGGGCAGGTCCCGCTGATCGACAGCAGCGGCGTCACCGCGTTGGCTCAGATGCTGGAACGCTGCCGCCGCACCGGAATCAGGGTCATCTTTTCGGGCTTGCAGGAACAGCCGCGCACGATCCTGGCCGACATGGGCATCCGCGAAGACGGCATGCACCTGCGCCTTGCCCGGGATTTCGCCGAAGCGGTGCGCTGGGCGCCGGCGGAGCCGGACAAGTCGGCGGAAACCAAGGGTCGCTGAAGCGCCGGGACATCCCGGCGGCTATTGCTCCCCGCCGGCGGCATCGCCCACCACGTCGGTGCCCTTGGGTGGGTCGAAGACAAACGTGTCCGCAGGCAGCGCGGGATTGCGCTGCCAACCGGAAAACGCGATCTCGGTACGGTTGCCGACGATGTCCTTGAACACCATCCGGCGCGGCCCGGATGCATCGAAACCGATCTCGGCGTACTGGAACTGCGGATCCTTGCTGCGCGACACCAGCCGCAGCCATTCGAACCCGTCGCGCGCACCCGCATCGGTTGCCTTGAATTCCTTGTCGAGCTGCGACAGGTCGGTAAGCACCGTGAGCGGACTGTGGGCTTCCTCGGCGCCCTGGTCGCGCACCGTCGCCTGCTCGAGGTCGGGCTCGTACACCCACACCTTCTTGCCGTCCGCCACGATCAATTGCTGGTACGGGCCGGTGACCTGCCAGCGGAACAGGCGCGGCGCCTGCAAGGCCAGCATCCCGTGACTGGAGCCCACGATGTTGCCGTGCGTGTCGTACACGACCTGGCTGAAATCGCCGCGCAAGGCATTCAGGCCATGGGCGAAAGCGTCGAGCCGGGCGCGTGCACCGCTGGCGGCGAAGGCGGTGGCCGCGAACAGCGACAAGCCAACCAGTAGAATCAATTTGCGCATGACACTTTCCTGTTGAGGAGCCTTGCCCGTACGCGCGCATTCTGCGCGGGCCGCGTGAATGAGTAAAAAGAGATTTCCTCGTCGTATCGGCCTCGAGGGCCATGATGGTCGTAACCGTCAGCAGAGGAGGAAGTCTCCATGAGCACTATAACCATTGGCGCGGACTTGGCAAAGCGTACGTTTTCGGTGTGCACGGTGGATGCCAGCGGCCGGGTTCTGCACCGTTTGACGCTCAAACGCGAGGCGTTTTCCGCCTGGCTTGCGCAACGCCCGGCCGGCTGCGTGGTGGCGATGGAAGCCTGCAGCGGCGCGCACCACTAGGCACGGCGGTGTCTGGAACACGGTCTGGAGCCGCGCCTGATGGCCGCGCAGTTCGTGCGCCCGTTTCGCAAGAACCCCCTTGCGAAGAACGATCCCAACGATGCCGAGGCAATTGCCACCGCCGCGCGCCAGGGCAACATGCGCTTCGTGCCGGTGAAGGACCCGGGCCAGCAGGCGCGGTTGGCGTGGCACCGGGTGCGGTTGATACAGGGGTCCGGGTCCGCAGCAGCAACCCAACAAGACCGTTTACGGAAATGCAGCCTGGCAACGTTGCACCGATCGCACCGACACGTAGCACCGTTGCAAAAACCGTCCACCAGCAAGGCCTGAAAAGCTCAAGGCAAGTGCATCATGCGGTGGGTGTTGACGAGGAGTCTCTTACGGGCGCGTTAGGGAACCCCTGATCAAACGTCCTTCACCGTCACCCGGCGCATGGCGCCGTCTTGTCTTTCACGTAGGCCGGGGCCAACTTGGGTTGGTATCGCGGCGACAGTCCGCGATTCTCCTGATTACTGGATACCGGCCTGCGTCGGCGTGACGGGCAAAATCAAAGCTTCCTTGGCGGTGAAACCGCACCCGTTGGTTCCGAAGGAGGCGACGCTCAGGAAGGCGGCGGCGGAGCCAGCACTTCCCTGTTGCCATTGTGCTGCGGCGGCGTCACCACACCCTGCTGTTCCATCATCTCGATCAGGCGCGCCGCACGGTTGTAGCCGATGCGCAGGTGCCGCTGCACGCCGGAAATCGAGGCGCGCCGCGACAAGGTCACGATGTGCACGGCCTTGTCGTACAACTCGTCCATGCCGCCCTCGCCCTCGCCGGCATCCTCGGGCAGGCCGGATTCGTTGATGATCTTGCCATCACCCAGCGCCTGCACGTCTTCCAGTACGCCGTCGAGGTAGCGCGGCTCGCCCTGGGTGCGCAGCCATTCGACCACCTTGTGGACGTCGTCGTCGCCCACGAACGCGCCGTGCACCCGTTCGGGCGTCGCCGTGCCGGGCGGCAGGTACAGCATGTCGCCGTTGCCGAGCAGGGTCTCCGCGCCGGACTGGTCGAGGATGGTGCGCGAATCGATCTTGGATGAAACCTGGAAGGCGATGCGGGTCGGGATGTTGGCCTTGATCAGGCCCGTGATCACGTCCACCGACGGGCGCTGCGTGGCGAGGATCAGGTGCACGCCCGCGGCGCGCGCCTTCTGCGCCAGCCGCGCGATCAATTCCTCGACCTTCTTGCCGACGATCATCATCATGTCGGCGAACTCGTCGATCACCACCACGATGTACGGCAACGGCTGCAATGGCTGCGCCTTGTCGCCGGGCACTTCCGGGTTGGCCTTGAACAGCGGGTCGGGCAACGGCTGGCCCGCCGCCTCGGCGTCGCGCACCTTCTTGTTGAAGCCGGCGAGGTTGCGCACGCCCACCGCCGCCATCAGCTTGTAGCGGCGTTCCATTTCGGCGACGCACCAGCGCAACGCGTTGGCGGCCTCCTTCATGTCGGTGACGACCGGCGCCAGCAGGTGCGGGATGCGGTCGTATACCGACAGCTCCAGCATCTTGGGATCGATCATGATCATGCGCACGTCGGCCGGACGCGCCTTGAACAGCAGCGACAACACCATCGCGTTCAGGGCCACGGATTTTCCGGAGCCGGTGGTGCCGGCCACCAGCAGGTGCGGCATCTTCTGCAGGTCCACCACCACCGGTCGCCCGCCGATGTCCTTGCCGAGCGCCAGCGACAGCGGCGAGCGCGCGTCACCGTACTCGCGCGATCCGAAGATTTCCGACAGGTACACGATCTCGCGGTACGCGTTCGGGATTTCCAAGCCGATCACGTTCTTGCCGGGGATCACGTCCACCACGCGCACGCTGACCAGCGACAACCCGCGCGCGATGTCCTTGTCGAGCGAGGAAATCTGGCTGCCGCGCACGCCCGGTGCGGGCTCCAGTTCGAAACGCGTGATCACCGGCCCCGGGTGCGCGCTGACCACGTGCGCGTCGATCCGGAAATCCTTGAGCTTCATCTCGACCTGGCGCGACAACACCTCCAGCGTCTCCTCGGAATAACCCTTGCCCTGCTGCGCCGGCGCTTCCTGCAGCAACGACAGCGGGGGCAACTCACCCTCGGACGCCGCACCAGTAAACAACGGGATCTGGGTTTCGCGTTTGGCGCGTTCGCTCTTGACGATGGGCGCGGGGGCGGCTTCGATGCGGACCGGCTCGCGCTTCGCACGCAATGCACTATCTTCCTTGCGCGCGGTCTCGCGTTCGACCCGCGCGGCGCGCGCGGCCAGGGTTTCCGGAGCCCGCTTCAGCTTCCCGCGCAACCAGCCCGTGCCCAGCCACACCTGCTGCCCGGTCCAGTCCATCACCCGGAACCACGACAGGCCCGTGATCCAGGTGACCGCGATCAGCGCCAGCGCGAACAACAGCAGCAACGCGCCGACCTCGCCCAGCCCGCGATGCAGGATGCCGCCCGCGCCGCAGCCGAGCAGGCCACCCGCGGCGATGACATCGCCGCATTCCGGATCCGAAACGTGCAGCCACGCCAGTCCGCAGGCGCCCACGAAGAACGCGACGAACCCAATCAGGCGCAGGCTGGGTTCCCACTTGCTCTCGCCCTCGTCGCGGCGATACCAGCCGCGCAGGGCACCGACCGCGAGCACCACCAGCAGCAGCGGGAATGCGTAGGCGACCACCCCGAACAGGTGGAACAGCAGGTCGGCGAGGTAGGCGCCGACCGCGCCGCCGAAGTTGTGCACCGGCTGGCCGGCCACGGCGGCGTGCCACCAGCCCGGATCGGAGGCGTCGTAGCCGATCAGGCAGGCAAACAGATAGACCGCGAGTGGAAACAGCAGCAACGCCGCGGCCTCGCGCAACAACCGCCGCGCGCGCTCGCTCATTCCCCGGGATTTTATTTCCGCCTGTGTTCGGGCACGCGCCACGCGCAACGACCTCGATTCCCAATGACGTCCAGCGCGCTGACTATAACGCCGTTTCGGTACGGGCCAAGCCCCGGCAACCGGCCACCCCGGCCATCGGTCGGTCGACACGCGTTTCGCGATCCGGGATTCGACATCCGTGCCCTTTTCCGCACCGCCCGCTTGGCGCGGGCAGCGCAGGGAAGTCGGGGCAGCACGACGTCGCCGCAACCGGCATGCCCGCCACCGACTTGAGGGGCGCCCTCTTCCGACGGCAAGGGAAAGCCCGTCGCGTCAGAGCTTCATGCCCTTGAGCGCGGGATGCACCACTTCGCCATCCGAGACGTTGATGCCGCTGGCGAGCACCTTGTCCTTGTGCCAGTTCTTCTGCGCGAGCCGCAGCACGTAGGGCAGGATCGCCGCCGAGATCGCCTGCGAAGAGGTCTCCGGCACCGCGCCCGGCATGTTGGTGACGCAGAAATGCGTGACGCCATCCACTACGTAGGTCGGATCCTTCCAGGTGGTCGGCCTGGAGGTTTCGAAGCAGCCGCCCTGGTCGATGGAAATGTCCACCAGCACGCTGCCCTTCTCCATCGACTTCACCATCTTGCGGGTGACCACGTGCGGCGCCTTCGCGCTCGGCACCAGTACCGCGCCGACCACGAGGTCGGCGGTCGCGACTTCCTCGGCCACCAGCGATTCATACGCGTACAACGCGGTGACGTTGTCGCCCCACTGGCGTGCCTGCGCGAGGCGATCGGGCCGCTTGTCGAACACCACCACGTTGGCGCCGCCGCGCGCCGCCAGTTTCGCCGCATTGCCGCCGGCCACGCCCGCGCCCAGCACCACCACCTTGCCGCGCCCGGTTGCGGCCAGCCCACCCAGCAACTTGCCCTTGCCGCCGTGCGGCTGGTGCAACAGTGTGGTGCCGACCTGCGCCGCCAGCTTGCCCGCGACCACCGACATCGGCGTCAGCAGCGGCAACGAGCCGTCGGCTTCCTGCACGCTCTCGAATGCCACGCCGGTCAGGCCGATCTTCAACAGCGCCCTGGTCAGTTTGGGCTCGGCCGCCAGGTGCAAATAGCAGAACAGCAGGTGGCGCTTCTCGAGCAGCCTCAGGTCGCCATCGATCGGCTCCTTCACCTTGACGATCATCTCCGCCGCGCCGTACAGCGCCGCGGCATTTTTCACGATCTTGACGCCGACCCCGGTGTAGCGAGCATTGGCGAAACCGCTCTTTTCGCCCGCGCCGGATTGCAGGAACACCTCATGGCCGTGGCGGACCAGGTCCGCGCAGGCTGCAGGGACGAGGGCGACGCGGCCCTCGAGGGTCTTGGTTTCGGATGGAACGCCGATACGCATGGAAATCATCCTCATCGCGTGCTTGAAATACCGCGGCGAACTCCCCATGCTGCATCACTCGCCACGGCAAGCCGTCCGGGACCAGGCGCGCGACGCACCGCTGTCACGAACGCAACCGCCGTTGGGAACCGCCGCATCGAATGGCACGCGCGGTGGGCGAGAGGAAGTTCCAAGCGGACCTTGAACAAACCCGAGAATTATACATGAGCACCCCCAAGCACAGTCGCCTCCTCATCCTCGGTTCCGGCCCGGCGGGCTACACCGCGGCCGTCTATGCGGCCAGGGCCAACCTGCAACCGATGCTGATCACGGGCATCACGCAAGGCGGCCAGCTGACCACCACCACCGACGTGGACAACTGGCCGGGCGACGCCCAGGGCGTGCAGGGCCCCGACCTGATGCAGCGCATGGCCGAGCACGCGCAGCGCTTCAACACCGACATCGTGTTCGACCACGTCCATAGCGTGGACTTGAAGCAGCGCCCGTTCCGGCTCAAGGGCGACAGCGGCGAATACAGTTGCGATGCGCTGGTCATCGCGACCGGCGCGGACGCCAAGTATCTCGGCATCGCTTCGGAAACCTCGTTCAAGGGCAAGGGCGTGTCGGCTTGCGCCACCTGCGACGGTTTCTTCTTCCGCAACCAGGACGTCGCCGTGATCGGTGGCGGCAATACCGCGGTCGAGGAAGCGCTGTACCTCGCCAACATCACCCGCAAGGTCACGCTGGTGCACCGGCGCGACAAGCTGCGCGCGGAAAAGATCCTGCAGGACAAGCTGTTCGAGAAGGCCAACGCCGGCAAGATCGAACTGGTGTGGAACCACACCGTCGACGAGGTGCTCGGCGACGACAGCGGCGTCACCGGCTTGCGCCTGGTCAACACCGCCGACGGCAACAAGCGCGAGATCGCCGTGACCGGCATGTTCGTCGCGATCGGGCATACCCCCAACACCGGCGTGTTCGAAGGCCAGCTCGACATGCGCAACGGCTACATCAGGATCAAGAGCGGACTGGAAGGCAACGCGACGGCGACTTCCGTGCGCGGCGTGTTCGCGGCGGGCGACGTCGCCGACCATGTGTACCGGCAGGCCGTCACCTCGGCCGGCTTCGGTTGCATGGCTGCGCTGGATGCCGAGAAGTTCCTGGATTCGATCGGCCTGACCGGCTGAAACGCGTCGGCATCAACCGTCCAGCGCGTACAGGTCCCAGCGCCCCGGCTGGCCTCGCAGCGCCTGGGCCCCGAGTTCGCGCAGGTCGATGCCGGAGCCGACGCCGAGATCCTTGACCGCCGCGGTCGCGAGCACCTCGCCGGTTTGCGCCGCCTGCAGCACCGCGGTGCCGACCTCCACCGCAGGTCCGCGCAGCATCTCGCCCTCGCGCGTGCACTCGCCCGTGTGCGCCCCGGCGCGGATCTCCAGCCGCAACTGATCGCGCAGCGCCTGCCGTACGGTGCGCGCGAACCGCAGCGCCCGCGCCGGCCCATCGAAACTGACCAGGAACCCGTCGCGCGGCCCGCGCGATTCGTGGCCGTCGAAGCGCGCGAGCTCTGCCCGCACGATCGCCCGTTGCCGCACCAGCAGGTCCTGCCAGCGCGCTTCGCCAAGGTTCGCGGCGAGCTGCTCAGGCTGGGCAATGCTCAGGCACAGCACGGTGGTCAGCGCGTGCTCGGAGTGCGTGACCGGCCCGAGGCCGGCCAGGAACGCTTCGATCAGATCCAGGGGACGCTTGTCGCCGGGGACCAGCACGTCCATGTCGCCCCCCGGCAGGACCTCCAGCAGCGAACCCGCGATGTGCTCGACCAGGTATTGCGCATGGGTGACGGGAATGACCCCGAAATCACGCCGGTGCATGATCAGCGTCGGTGCATGGATCGCGGTCAGCACGGAGCGTGCGTCGAAATTGATGATGTAACGGAACTCGCTGCCGGCCCGCCGGGGTGAAAACGACACCCGTTGCATCCGCATGACCCAGCGCACGTATTCCGGATCGTTGGTGAGCAGCTCCCGCGTTTGCGACACCATCCGCTCGGTGCCCCAGGCGCTGTCCCACAGCGCCGACAGCTGGTCCGAACGTTCGTCGCTTGCACCGCATGGATAATCCGGCGCCACGCGGAAACGCGCGCTGGTGTTGCCGAGCAGGAGCGCGCGGACACGATTGGGGTGGCTGCCGGCGAACAGCATCCCGGCCGCCGCGGCGTCGCGTTCGGCCAGCAATGACACTTCGTTGATGCGCAGGTGGTCCAGCACGATCCGGAGGTCTTCCAGCCAATCCTCCCAGGTCGGCGGAACGTCGGACGGCAGCGGGTCGGAAATGCCGCTGCCGCGACGGTCGAACATGACCAGACGCCGCCCGCGCGCCAACCGGTCGAGCATGGCTGCGCTGGCCGGGTACTCCCACATCATCTCGACGTTGCGGCTCATCGGATTGAGCAGCAACAGGGTGTCGGGGCCCTCGCCAACGATCCTGCAGGCAATATCGCCGTGCGTGCTACGCACATACCGGACAGCAGGAATGGGCATGCGTTTCATGGTGCGTGCGGAAGCTGGGACGACCACCCGGCCGGCCATTGTACGCGGCCAGCGCAGGCGTGGCCGCAGGCGTGCCCCGCCGCGACGGCACGATCACCCGGTGCGCCGGCCCGCTTCCGCGGCAAGGATGTTGTCGGTTCGGCCATCCTGTCTCCAGCCGGCTCGAAACCGGCGCTTCACGCCACCCCTCGTCGTTCCGGTGAAGCCATGCAAGGTCTGCGCCAGCCGGACCGGCGCCGCGCGCCTCGCCTACAATCGGCGCATGCTCTCGCTGCATACCCACGCATCGATCGACGCCATTGATGCGGCCGGCTGGGATGGACTGGTCGCGGATGACAACCCGTTCGTCTCGCATGCGTTTCTTGCCGGACTGGAACAAACCGGCTGCATCCGCGAAGCATTCGGCTGGCGGCCGCAGCACCTGACGCTGCACGACGACGGCAAGCTCGCCGGCGCCATGCCGTTGTACGTCAAGGCCAACTCGCACGGAGAATACGTGTTCGATTGGGCCTGGGCCGATGCGTGGGAACGCGCGGGCGGCGATTACTACCCCAAGTTCCTGTGCGCGGTGCCCTACTCGCCCGTCGCCGGACCGCGCATGCTGGCGGGCAGCGGACCCTACGCCGGCGGGCGCCGCGCGATGCTGGCCGCCGCGTTGCGCGAACTGACCGCGCGCGCGGGGCTGTCCTCGGCGCACGTGGACTTCCTGCGCGGGGAGGAAACCGATGCGTTCGACGAGCACTGGCTGGCGCGCACCGACTGGCAATTCCAGTGGCGCAATCCCGGCGGCTGGCGGGATTTCCAGGACTACCTCGACGCCCTCACCCACAAGCGGCGCAACGCGGTGCGGCATGAGCGCGCGCAGGTCGCGGCGGCCGGACTGGCCTGCGAATTCCGCGCCGGCGGGTCACTTGAGGCAGGCGAGTGGCGCACCCTGCACCATCTTTATACCCACACCTTCGACGAGAAGGGCAACACGCCGACGCTGACGCTGGATTTCTTCCGCCACCTCGGCGCGGCCTTCCCGACCCGGTCGCACGTGGCGTTCGCGCGCCGCGCGGGCGAAATCGTCGCAGGCGCGCTGTTCCTGTCCAGCCACGACACCTTGTACGGGCGCTATTGGGGCGCGTTCGAGCAGTCGCCCGGCCTGCATTTCGAGCTGTGCTACTACCAAGGCATCGCGCACTGCCTGCGCAGCGGACTGGAACGCTTCGAGCCGGGCGCGCAGGGCCAGCACAAGCTCGCGCGCGGCTTCCTGCCCACCCGCACCCATTCGCGCCACTACCTCGCGGACCCGCGCTTCCGTGCCGTGATCCGCGCCTCGCTGGCACGCGAAGCAAACCTGCTGGATGCGCGCGGCCGGGAACTGCGCGCGCACTCGCCCTTCGCGGAGCGCGGCCGAGGCCACTGACCATGACGCTCATCCAGTCACTCGACGCACGGGCGCCGGACGCGTTCCCGGATCCCGCGGGCGCGCTGGCCGATCCCAACGGACTGCTGGCGTTCGGCGGCGACCTGTCGCCGCAACGGCTGATCGCCGCGTACCAGCGCGGCATCTTTCCCTGGTATTCGGAAGGCGATCCGCTGCTGTGGTGGTCGCCGGATCCGCGCTGCATGTTCGCGACCGACGGCGTGCACGTCTCGCACAGCCTCGCGAGATTCCTGCGCAAGTGCGAATGGCAATGGAGCATGGATCGCGCCTTCGAGGAGTGCATGCGCGCCTGCGCCGCCCCGCGCCGGGGCCAGCCGGGCACCTGGATCACGCCCGACATGCTCACCGCCTACACGAACCTGCACCTGCTGGGTTACGCGCATTCGCTGGAAATATGGGAAGACGGGGAACTGATCGGCGGGATCTACGGCGTCGCGGCCGGCCGCATGTTCAGTGCGGAGTCCATGTTCTCGCGGCGCAACAACGCATCCAAGATCGCACTGGTGGCGCTGGCGCGGACCCTGCGCGCGCGCGGGTTCCCATGGATCGATGCGCAGGTTCCCAACCCGCACCTGCTGCGAATGGGCGCGCAAACGCTGCCGCGCAGGCGTTTCCTCGCCGAAATCGCACGCTTGACCGCACTGGCTTCCGAAGAGGGATGGCCGTGCACCCTGTCGCCGGTCGCCGCGGCCGCCTGAATTTGCAACCGGAATGGCGTACATTGGTCATCCCGACCAGCGAGGATGCCGCCATGAACGACCCCGATCCCTCCAAACCGGACCCCTTCAAGGCCGCCAAGGATGCCGCCACCTCGGGACAACGCTTCAGTCGCGGCGTGATGGATTCCGCGCAGCAGATCTGGCTGGCCGGCCTCGGCGCGCTGTCGCGTACCCAGCAGGAAGGCGGCAAGTTCTTCGATGCCCTCGTCGAGGAAGGCGTGCGCATCCAGGAGAAGACCCACGCCTACACCCAGGAACAGGTCAAGCAGGCCCGCGACCAGGCAACGCCGTGGATGGAAGCCGCGCGCAAGCGTACCAACGCCGCGATGGGCAAACTGGAACACGCCTTCGACGAGCGCATTGCCCGCGCCATGAAACGCATGGACATGCCAAGCCAGTCGGACATCAAGGCCCTGACGGCGCGCATCGATGCGTTGACGCGCGAAGTCCACGCCAAACGCAGCGCGGGCGCCAAGCCGGGCGCCACCACCAAACGCGCCAAGCCAAAATCCTGAGCACCCCCATGGCCACCGACCTGGAAGCCGCCTTCCGGAAGGCTGCCGAAGACATCCAACGCCTGCCGGCACGTCCCGACAACGACACCCTGCTGAAACTGTACGCGCTCTACAAACAGGCCACCGACGGCGACGTCAACGGCCCGAAGCCGGGCTTCTTCGACTTCGTCAACACCGCCAAGTACGAAGCCTGGTCGCGCCTGCGCGGGATGCAGGCCGGAGAGGCGCAGCAGAAATACGTGGAACTGGTGCGGCAGCTCGGGACCTGAATCGCCGGCGGGCAAAAGCCGATCAACCGTGCGCCTCAAACGTGATGCCACTCGCCACCTTGCGCCCGCTTCCATGATGCCACTTGCCCAGCCCGACCGCGAAACAGTGGGTGGGGTTCTACCCCTGAGGTTTCCCCACGAAACGCCTGGGGATATCAAGCGCTCGACGTGAACGGACGCGCGCATGGCGCGGTCTTCAAGGTGTCAAAGCCAACGAGGACCACCGACCCATGCGCGCCAGCCGAGTATTGCAGAAGTGCTTGTCCGATTCACTGGAACCCATGCACCGTGCCCGCTCGCGTGTATTGTTGCGTGCGGTCGAAGCGCTGATTGCTGGGCGTCGCCTGACGTTGATGGATGTGGCGCGAAGTTGGCCCGACGCCGAGCGGGTTCGTGCACCGTTGAAGGCGATGGATCGCCTGCTTGGCAATCGGCATCTGCACGCCGAGCGTGAACGGGTCTATGCCGGCATGGCGCGCTGGTTGGTGCGCAGCCCGCAGCCGGTCACCGTGATTGACTGGTCGGACTTGAAGCAGGACGGCAGCTGGCATCTGTTGCGTGCGGCGATACCTGTCGGCGGTCGCACGTTACCGGTTCTGGATATGGTGTTCCCGCGCAGCCAGCAAGGTTCACGTGATGCCGAGGGACAGTTTCTCCGGCGTCTGGCCCAGTTGTTGCCGAGCGGCGTCTGCCCCATCCTGGTCACCGATGCAGGTTTCCGAACGCCCTGGTTTCGGGCCGTCGAGGCGATGGGTTGGTATTGGCTGGGGCGCTTGCGCGGAACCAGTTATCTCAAGCCTGTGGATGTACCTGACGAACCGTCGCAGTGGGTAACCTGCAAGGCGCTGTATGCCTTGGCAGGCCATGCACCGCGCGATCTCGCCGCAATGGAAGTCGTGAGAGATCGCCCCCTGACCGCACATGTGGTGCTGCATGCCAAACCGGCACGTGGCCGCAAGCACCGTAACCGGCGCGGGCTGCCCGCATGTGATCCCAAGAGCCGCAAGAACGCCCGTCGCGAAAGCGAGCCGTGGTTGTTGATGGCATCGCCGAGTCTGCACCTCAATGCGCGGCAGTTGGTGTCGCTGCATGCGCGGCGCGTGCAGATCGAACTGTCATTTCGCGACCTCAAATCGCACCGCTATGGGCAGGCGTTCGAGGATAGCCTGACGCGCAGCGGCAAACGCATCGAAATCCTGCTGTTGGTGAGTGCCCTCGCCGCATTCGCCTGCCGACTCGCAGGCATGGCCGCCGAGGCGACCGGCGTGGCACGCTGGCTGATGCCCATCTGCTCCATGCGAAGGCTTTACTCGACATTGCGCACCGGCCGGGAAGCCCTTGTCAGGGATTGGCCGATGGAACGAACATCACAATGGCTGGAAAGACTGCAAACCTTACCGTCGTCAACATTCGATCAGATGACGGTCCTGGCGTGAATTCGTGGGGAAACCTCAGGGGTAGAACCCTGCTGCAGCCTGACTCCGAATTGCCACACCAGCCTTTGGCGCGACCGCCCCGAAAGTCAAGGGGTCAGGCCAAACATGCAGCCTGATCCTGCCGCCTAATCCAGCCGTGTTTCCGCGTTGCCCCACCCCACTTTTTCGATCTTCGCACCAGGCGAGGGTCGCTGCAACCCGCGCTGCAACAGGCAGCGCGATGGCGACTGGCGCGCCCGCTCCATCCAGCCACGGCGACATCGCCCTTTGCCGGCAAGGCGAAGCTTCGTATTCCCGGGCTCGACGCGATCAGTGGCCGTGGCTGTCGCGTTGCGCGTCGGCGATGGCCCTGGCGACTTCGTGTTCGCGCTCGGTGGGCGCCGCAGCAAGCCCGGCGCGCGCGCCTTCGCGGTCGGCGGCGTTGCGGTTCTGGCCGAGCTTGTAGCGGCCGAGCAGGCTTTCGATGCGCAGTTCGATGCCAACGATGTGGCGCATCTCCCCGCGCACATAGTCGTCGGGGGCATCGGTGACGCGCCAGCGGTGTGCGCGCCCTGCCTCGTTGCGGTCGGTGAGGCGAGTGAGCAGGTCGTACAACCGCGCTTCGTCGTCGAACATCAGGAGTTTGCCGCGCGCCTCGACGGCAAGGTAGTCCCAGGTCGGCACCTGGCGAGGATCCCCGCGCTTGCCGGGATACCACGACGGCGACACGTAGGCGTGCGGGCCCTGGAACACCACCAGCGCATCTGCGCCTTCGGCGGGCACTCTCCACTGCGGGTTGCAGCGCGCCAGATGGCCAACCAGGGTACCGTGCGGGCCGCGTGCGGCATCGAGTTCCCAGGGCAGGTACGACGTTGCGTAGCCGCCATCGGGATGCGTGACCAGCAATCCGAAATACAACCCGCGGATGGCCGCGTGCAACACCTCGCCGCGTTCCTCGCGGAATGCCGGACCCGGGTAGGTCATCGGCGCGGCGGCGTGCGCACCGGTTCACCTTCGTGCCGCCGATCCCATGCGCGAAGTTCTTCGCGCAGGCCGGCTATCCGCTGGCGGCCGAGTGCATTGTGGTCCTCGTCGAGCAGCACGCCCCCGAGCAGGCCGGTGATGCGCTGCGCCGCCGGCAGCATCGCGTCCCATGCGTCGAGCGCCGACACCGGGCCGGGCAAGGTCGCGAAGAAGGTCACACCGGGGGTGGACAGTTCGTGGATGCGGGGCATGTCGAAATAGCCCGGCTTCACCATGTTGGCCATGCTGAAGATCGGCCCGGCGTACGGCCGGCCCTCGACCAGCCGGTGGAAGATGTGCATCGCGCCGAAACGCAGGCCGGCCTTTTCCGCGGCCACCACGATTTCGCCGCCGCCGAAGGTGGTGCCGCTGGGCGCCGCGACGATGAGCGTGACGATGCGGTCGACCGGGAACTCCTGCGGGCGCCGTCCGACTGCAAACTCCTGCGCTTGCGCCTGCGGCTCCGGGCTGGGTGCAGGCGCGCCCGCCCCGCCACGGCGATCCGCCGACATGGTTGCGCCGAGCCTGTCCAGTTCACGCTTGAGCGCGACGTCGAGCTCGCCCTGTTGCGGCGGTTGCACGGCTGCCGGATCGCCGCCCTTGTCGCCCGCGTCACCCGCTTCGCCCTCGTCGTCGCCGAGCACGGGTTCGACCCGCGCATTCTCGCGCTTGCGCGGCAACAGGCGCTGCCCAGGTTGGCGGGGCCGCCAGAAGAAATAGATCGCGGCGAGTATCACCACCCCGATCAGGGCGATGATGATGCGCACGGTCATGGGCGACAGGGCTTCGGGGTTCACGCGCGGACTTTAGCAAACCCGGGGCTGCCAGACACGCACGATTTGTTTTTGCCCACCATCCCGAAAGCGCGGGGCGATACATGGGATCCGGTCTTTCCGGCACCCCGATGCGGTTGCGGAAAACAGGCTGGATTCCCGCTCTCGCGGGAATGACGAAAAGGTGCATTGTTCCGGACTGCCCGGCGAACCCGGACGCTTACGCCGCCTCGCCTGCCAGGCGCGCGGCTTCCGCCAGGTCCACCTGCACCAGCCGCGACACGCCCGGTTCGCGCATGGTCACGCCGCACAACTGGTGGGTCATTTCCATGGTCGCCTTGTTGTGGGTGACGACCAGGAACTGGACCTTCTCGGACATGTCGCGCACCAGTTGCCCGAAACGGCCGATGTTGCCCTCGTCCATCGGCGCGTCCACCTCGTCCAGCAGGCAGAACGGCGCAGGATTCAGGTTGAAGATCGCCATCACCAGCGCCATCGCCGTCATCGCCTTCTCGCCACCGGACAACAACGAGATGTGGCTGTTCCGCTTGCCCGGCGGGCGCGCCATCATGGTCACGCCGGCGTCGAGCAGGTCGTCGCCGGTCAGTTCCAGGTACGCGTGGCCGCCACCGAACAGCTTCGGGAACAGCGTTTGGAAGCCCGCGTTGACCCGGTCGAAGGTGTCCTTGAAACGCTCGCGGGTTTCGCGGTCGATCTTGCGGATCGCGTTTTCCAGGGTCTCCAGCGCGGTGGTCAAATCGGTCGTCTGCGCGTCGAGGTACTCCTTGCGCTGCGCGGCCTCGGCGTGCTCGGAAATCGCCGCGAGGTTGACGGGTTCGAGCCGCGCGATGCGCGCGTCGAGGTCGGAAATCTTCGCCTGCCACGCTTCCGGCTGGACTTCGTCGGACAGGCTGGCCAGCAGCGGTTCGATTTCAAGGCCGGCCGCACGGATCGCCTCGGCCAGTTGCTCGGCGCGCAGGCGATGGCCCTGCTCTTCCAGCCGCAACGCCTCCAGCGCATCGCGTTCGCCGGCCATGGCCTGTTCCGCGGTGTGCCGGGCCTGCTCGTGTTCCTGCAACGCGCTGGCGGATTCCTCGACGGTGCGCCGCGCCTCCACCATCTTGCGGTCCACCTGCAGGCGGTGGTCGAGGCACGCCTGGCGCTCCTTCTCCAGCACGGCGATCGGGTCGCCGCCCGCGGCGAGGCGTGCGTCCATGTCGGCGCGGTGCCTGGCGAGCTGTTCGCGCTGCGCCTGCATCCGGGCCAACGATTGTTCCAGCGCCGCCAAGGTGACGCGCCGGGATTCCAACGCGATCGCATGCCGGTGCGCGGCGTCCGAGGCTTCCTGCGCGTCGGCGCGCGCGGCCTCGCGGCGTTCCAGCAGTTGCCGGCGCTCGCCTTCCAGCGCGACGCGGGCCTGCTCGTGCTCGCCCATGCTGGAAACCGCGACCTGCATGCGCCCGCGCGCGGCCTGCAGCAACTGTTCGTTTTCCGCCAGCGCGCTTTCGATGTTCGCGCGTTCGGCGTCGATCGCGGCAAGCCGGGCCCTGGCGCTGTCGATGCGGCCCTGCCGGCTCTGCATTTCGCCGGCCAGTTCCGACAACCGCCGGTGCGCGTTGTACGAATCGCGCTGGGCGTCGTCGCGGGCCTGTTCGGCGACGCGGCGCAGGTCGCGCACTTCGGCCTGGCGTTGCTGCAATTCTGCGATGCGCTTTTCGACCGCGGCCATTTCCGCGGTGGCCTCGTGCAGTTCGCGCTCGCGCGCCAGCACGCCCACCTGTCCGCCCTCGGCGCGGCGGACCCGCGCGAAACCCGGTCCCAGCCACACACCGTCGCGGGTGATGACCGTGTGCGCGGGCGCAAGCGTGGACACCAGTTCGCGCGCCTCGTCCAGCGATTCGACGGTGCGTACCTGCGCCAGCAAGGCGCGCGCGGCGGCCGGTCCGTGCACCTGGGCCGCGAGGCTGCCGGCGACGTCGGGCGCGGGCGATTCGCTGCTGCCGATCAGGGTGATGTCGGTGTCGGCAACCCCGCCAAGCTCGCCCGCCAGTGCCGACGGTTCATCGACCAGGACCGCTTCGAGCAGCCCGGCCAGCACGGTTTCCACCGCGCGTTCCCAGCCGCCGGAAACCTGCAGGCGCGCGCCCAGCCGTTCACCGCCGGTCAGCCCGACCTTTTGCAGCCAGTCGCGGGCGGCGTCGCGGTCCCGGCCCAGCGCAGCACGCTGCAAGGCTTCCAGCGAAGCGATCCGGCCACGCAGGGCCTGCTTCTGGGCATTGGCCTCGGCCAGCCAGGTCTGCGCCTGGCGCTCTTCGCCCAGCAGGCGTTCGGCGTCGGCCTTGTGGGTTTCGAGGTCGCGCGCATGGATTTCGACTTCGGTCTTGCAGGTCGCGTGCTGCTCTACCAGCCCGGACGCCGCGGCGGTGAGTGCGTCGAGGTCGTAGTTCGTGCGTTCGTTGCGCAGGGTTTCGCGCCGGCGCGACAGATCCAACGCCTGCTTGTCCAGGTGGTCGATGTGGGTGCGCTCGACCTCGGCCTCGCGCGAGGTGGTGGCGCTTTCGCCGCTGTACGCTTCCCAGCGTTGCTGCCACGCGGCGTGCGCGGCCTCGGCATCGTTCAGGGCCCGCGCGGCCTGCGCATCGGCGTCACAAAGCCGCCCGGCTTCGGGCTCGGCCGCGGCGACGGCCGCCTGCAGTTCGTCACGGCGGGTGGTGTCGGCCTCGATGTTGTCGCCAAGTTCCGTCCACGCGCGCTCGGATTCCTCGCGGTCCTGCTGCAGCCTTTCCAGCATTTCGCGGTGGTGCTTGATCTGCTGTTCGACCCGCGCCAGCTCGGCGCCGACCTGGTACACCTCGGCCTGCACCGCGTTCATGGCCTCGCTGTGTTCCCGATGCGTGACGCGGCCCTGCTCGATTTCGGCTTCGAGGTGGCGCTGCGCGGCCAGCTTGCCTTCCAGCGCGGTCTCGGCTGCGCGCAGCGACTGGCGGTGCGTTTCCAGTTGCGCGCTCACCGCGCGGTAGGTCAAGCCGCGCAATTCGGCTTCGCGCAGGCTGCGCTCGTCCTTCAGCTTCTTCCAGCGCTCGGCCGCACGCGCCTGCCGGTTCAGGTGGTCGAGCTGCTTTTCCACTTCCTCGCGCACGTCCTTGACGCGGTCGAGGTTCTCGCGCGTCGCCTTGATGCGACTTTCGGTTTCCTTGCGGCGCTCCTTGTAGCGCGACACCCCGGCGGCTTCCTCGAGGTGCATGCGCAACTGTTCGGGGCGCGACTCCACGATGTCGGAAATCACGCCCTGCTCGATGATGGAATAGCTGCGCGCGCCCAAGCCCGTGCCGAGGAACAGGTCGGTGATGTCGCGACGGCGGCAACGCACGCCGTTCAAGTAGTAGTCGGATTGCGCGTCGCGGCCGACGCTGCGCTTGACCGACACTTCGTTGTAGGTCGCGTACTCGCCGCCCAGAGTGCCGTCGGCGTTGTCGAAGATCAGCTCGACCGTGGCCTGGCCGACGGGCTTGCGTCCGGACGAGCCGGAGAAGATCACGTCGGTGATGGCTTCGCCGCGCAGGCGGCTGGCCGCGCTTTCGCCCATCACCCAGCGGATCGCGTCGATGATGTTGGACTTGCCGCAGCCGTTGGGGCCGCAGATGCCGGTGAGATTGGTAGGGAGGTGCAGGACGGTCGGATCGACGAACGACTTGAATCCAGCCAACTTGATCGTGGACAGGCGCATGGTTCAGGATTTGGAGGAGGCAGCGACGACGTGGCCGGCGACAATCAGGCCGGGCGAATGCGCCACTGTGCCAAGGACCGGCTGGGAGTGCAATGGAAACTTGGCTTTGGGCTATGAGTCAATGGTTTGCAAGCAATGCTTCATCCATATCCGCACCCGAAACCGGGAGCGGAACCACCCGCGAATGAACGCGAACGGACGCAGGTGCAGCAATGGTTTCGATCCTGTTCGCGGTGACTGGCGTTCAATGCGGATCCATGCCTTGCACTTCGATCGCCAGCGCGTGGATGCCCCTGCCCATCAGGTCGGCCAGGGCGTCGTACACCATGCGATGTTGCTGCACGCGCGTCTTGCCGGCGAATGCGGCGCTGGCGATGCGTACGCGAAAATGCCCGCTGCCCTCGCCCGCATGGCCGATGTGCAGGTGGCCTTCGTCGATGACCTCCAGCGCCGTGGGCTCGAACGCACGCTGCAGGCGCGCGCGGATGTCCTCGATCGGCGCCGCGCTCACGGCAGGGTCTGGCGGAACGGCCGCACCGTCAGTTCGCGAAAGACGCCCGCCGCGCGATAGGGGTCGGCGTCGGCCCATGCCTTCGCTGCTTCCAGGTCATCGAACTCGGCGATGATCAGGCTGCCGCTGAAACCGGCCGGACCCGGGTCCTCCGCGTCGATGGCCGGGAATGGCCCGGCCAGCAGCAACCGCCCTTCCTCCAGCAGTTTCTGCAGGCGCGCGAGGTGTGCGGGTCGCACGGCCTTGCGCTTGTCCAGCGAGTCGGGAACATCGATGCCGGTGATGGCGTACCACATGATCGTTTGTCTCTCCGCGAAAAACATGTCCCGGCTTTTTGCAGGAGCCTGCCTGCAGGCGACTGGCCATGGACGGCTGCTTGCGGTGGCGCTTGTTGCGCGCAGGCGCGCTCCTAAGATACTTCCGGACGCATGTACGGGAACAGCAGCACGTCGCGGATCGACGCCGAGTCGGTCAACAGCATCACCAGCCGGTCGATGCCGACGCCCAGCCCTCCGGTCGGCGGCAATCCGACCTCCAGCGCGCGGATGTAGTCGGCGTCGAAATGCATGGCTTCGTCGTCGCCGTGCGCCAGCGCTTCGACCTGGGCACGGAAGCGCGCGGCCTGGTCCTCGGGGTCGTTCAATTCCGAGAAGCCATTGGCCATTTCCTTGCCGCCGATGAACAGTTCGAAGCGATCAGTGACTTCGGGGTCGGCGTCGCTGGCGCGCGCCAGCGGCGAGACTTCGGTCGGATACTGCGTGATGAAGGTCGGCTGGACCAGGGCAGGCTCCACCGTCTTCTCGAAAATCTCCAGCAGCAGCCTGCCCCAACCGTAACTGTCCTTCACCGGCACCTTGAGCCGCGCGCAATGCGCGCGCAAGCCCGCCACGTCGCGCAATTCGTGCTCGGCGACCCCGGGATTGTGTTCGCGCACCGCGTCTGCCAGCGTCCAGCGCCGAAAACTTTTTCCGACATCGATGGCCTGCCCCTCCCATTTGAGCTCGGTGCAGCCGAGCACGCCCCGCGCCGTCTCGCGGATCATGGCTTCGGTCAGGTCCATCACCTCGGTGTAGCTCGCGTAGGCCTGGTACAACTCCAGCATCGTGAACTCGGGGTTGTGCCGCGTGGACACGCCCTCGTTGCGGAAGTTGCGGTTGATCTCGTACACG
The DNA here is from genome assembly GCA_036279975.1 of Rhodanobacteraceae bacterium. Classification (GTDB taxonomy): domain Bacteria; phylum Pseudomonadota; class Gammaproteobacteria; order Xanthomonadales; family Rhodanobacteraceae; genus 66-474. Next base: position 20 of record DASURP010000070.1, on the reverse strand, counting down.
CGCTCGAAGCCGCCGACCAC
>DASURP010000069.1:0-31616 GCA_036279975.1 Rhodanobacteraceae bacterium | reverse complement strand
GAGGACTGCAAGGCCAATGGCGCGTTCGATCCGGCCACCATGGGCAGCGTGCCCAACGTCGGCCTGATGGCCGACAAGGCCGAGGAATACGGCTCGCACGACAAGACCTTCCAGATGCCGGTGGCTGGCGTGGTGCGGGTCGTCGACCAGGACGGCAAGGCGATCTTCGAACACAACGTGGAAGCCGGCGACATCTGGCGCATGTGCCAGACCGGGAACGCGCCGGTCGCCGACTGGGTGAAGCTGGCGGTGTCGCGTGCGCGCATTTCAAACACGCCCGCGGTGTTCTGGCTGGATGCCAGGCGTGCGCACGATGCCGAGGTCATCGGGAAGGTCGAGCGCTGTCTGAAGGAGCACGACACCGCGGGACTCGACATCCGCATCATGGCGCCGGAAGACGCGATGCGGCATTCGCTCGTGCGCATTCGCCGCGGCGAGGACACGATTTCGGTGACCGGCAACGTGTTGCGCGACTACCTCACCGACCTGTTCCCGATCATGGAACTCGGCACCAGCGCCAAGATGCTGTCGATCGTGCCGCTGATGGCCGGTGGCGGCCTGTTCGAAACCGGCGCCGGTGGTTCCGCGCCCAAACATGTCCAGCAATTCCTGGCCGAGGATTACCTGCGCTGGGATTCGCTGGGTGAATTCCTGGCGCTGGGCGCGTCGCTGGAACACCTCGCGCGCAAATTCGACAACCCGCGCGCGGCCGTACTGGCGGCGGCGCTGGACAAGGCCATCGGCCGGCTCCTGGAAAACAACAAGTCGCCCACGCGCAAGCTGGGCGGGATCGACAACCGCGGCAGCCATTTCTATCTCGCGATGTACTGGGCGCGCGCGCTGGCCGACCAGCAGGACGCCCCCGGGCTGGCTGCAATTTTCGGGGAGCTTGCCGACAGGCTGGAAACCGCGGAGGGCAGCATCGTTGCAGAATTGAACGGCGTGCAGGGCAAGCCGGTGGATCTGGACGGGTACTACCGTCCGGACATGCAGAAGTTGAGCGCCGCGATGCGTCCCAGCGCCACGTTCAAGCAAGCGCTGCAGACGCTGCGCACGGGGGCTTGATACCCCCGCATGCGTTGCATGCGGGAGGTACGGGGCGGCGATCGTGCGGTGTCCTGCGGGGCTATGCGTTTGGCAACCCGAGCCGCTCCGTGGTCCGGTGCGCGATCTCGACGGGCGTGGCGTCGTCCAGCGGCAAGGCGCCCATGCGCGGACCGAACGGCCCCCACTCGGAGGGATTGGTGACGTTGAACAATCCGACCGTCGGCGTGCCGGTAGCCCAGGCCAGGTGCATCACCCCGCAATCCGCGCTGACGTACGCGTCCAGGTTTGCGATCAGGGCCGCCAGTTTGCGGATGTCACTTGAATAGAAGCACGCGAAGCGATCTTCCAGCATCGACTTTCCGAACACCGGCAGGATTTCCACGATCCGGCAGCCGGGCGAGTCCGTCCTGAACGCATCGATGAAAACCCGCCACCAGTCGCCCGCCAGCAGCTTGTCGCGGGTTGCGTTGGCGAAAACGCCGATGCGGGCGCCGCCTGCGCGCGGCCGGCCGTTTGCCGTGGTGAGGCGTGCGAGTGTGCGGCGTCCGCATTCCAGTTCCGCGTTCGTCAGCACCAGCCTGGGTTGCGGATACTCGCGCGCCGCGGGGTCTTCTCCGATCGCCCTGCGCAACAGGTACACCGGCGTCATCGCCTTGTGGCAAAGGCCCGCGGGAATCGCCACGCCATGCGTGAGCGTACCGCTTTTGTTCGGACCGACGTAACCCAGCGAATAGGTTGCATGCGCGGACAGGGCCAGCAACCGGCCCGACTGCGATTGCGGGTCGGGATCGATCACGAGGTCGTAATGCTTGCGACGCATTGCGTGCAAGGCGCCCGCGGTTGCCAACAGGTGACCGGCGACATGCCGCGGCACGCGGTGGATGGCGCGCACGTTGGGAAAGGTTTCGAACAACGCATCCGCAATCGGGCAGCCGCACACGATGTCCACTTCCGCGCCGGGATAGCTGTCGGCGAGCTCCATCAACAGCGGCGTCAGGGTCAGCGAATCGCCGAGGGTATGCACGCTGCGGCAGATCAGTACCCGGTGGATTCCGGTGCGCGGCAGCCGGGTGCCGCTGACGCTGCCCGCGCGAAACACACCGCGCATCATGCGCGCGGTCACGCGACGGCGGATGTCTTCGATCCCGGTGGAGAAGCCCGGCGCGCGTTGTGCGGTCATGCCGGGAAGCAGTCGGCGTGGCAAGGGGCGCGATACGCGTTCCGGCTGGACCAGCTTGCCGTTTCGGGATGGTTGCGCATTCAGAAGCGGTGGATGAATCCCACCTGGAAGCCGCCAGGCAGCCAGCCCAGGATCAGCGGCGACTTGCGATGCGCGGCCCAGATGCCCACGGCCGTACCGATGCCCCAGCCGACCAGTACGTCGCTCTGCCAATGCCCGCGCGTCTTGACGCGCGCGACCGCGTCGTACAGGGGCAGCAGTTCGAGTGCGTAGACGGCCGGGTGGTCGTGTCCGTACGCGACGACGAACGGCGTCACGGCGCCCGCGATGGCGGTCACTTCGCCGCTCGGGAAACTTTCGTAGCGCGTACCCTGGAAAAACCTGTTCGGGTCGCCGGTCTGCGAGGGGCGTTCCCGCTGGAATGCCAGTTTGGCGCCTTGCGCGATCGCAGATGACACCGCCATCGAATCCAGCGAGCGCCAGAACGTGTCGCCGAGCTTGTCCTGGTCGCCGAGTGCGAGCGAGCCGCCCACCACGGTCAGGATGGTGGCGCCCATCAAGACCTTCTGCTTGTGACGCGCCCAGATGCCACTGTTGTCATAGGCGATCCGGTGGTCGATGCCGAACGGACCACCGGCGGCCAGCGCCGCATGCAGCGGTGCGGCCATGCAGATGCCGGCCAGCAGCAGCAAGGCAAATCGTCGCACGGGCTTCATCGACAGCTCGGAAATCATCGCTTGAGTCTGGCGCACGATGCTTGTGGCCCGCTTTGCTTTTGCTTACGCCACGCTTTGTCGAGCTTTCGCCGGCCTTTCGCCGCGACGTCGGGCGACACGCACCCACCGGATGCAGTCGAATGGCCGATCCAGGAGTCGGTGCCCGTCAAGGTTGCCCGTATCCGTCCGCCGTGCACGGATACGCGGGAGGAAGCACGCGCCAATCTCCATGGTGGTGCTGCGATGCATGTTCGGGGCCTCGTGGGAACGGCAACGGTCAGCATGCGCGACGGGCCTGGGTGCGGACTTCGCGTGCACTTGGCAAGTGCTCAGTGGTGAAGGGCAGGTTGCGGTGCTAGCGTTGGCCTGCCCGGCCGGAGCAAGACATTCATGAAGCTGTTGCTGGTCGAAGACTCGGAACGCCTGCGCGAAAATCTCGCGCGCGGCTTGCGTGCGGAAGGCTTCACCGTCGACCTCGCTGGCGATGGAGTAGAGGCCATCGGCTACCTTTCCGGCTTCGGCTACGATCTCGTGATCCTCGATCTTGGCTTGCCCCGCCTGGATGGACTCGGCGTACTGCGCGCATTGCCGGATGGCGGAGAACGGCCGCGCGTACTGGTGTTGTCGGCGCGCGATCAGGTGGGTGACCGCATCGAGGCCCTGAATGCCGGCGCCGACGATTACCTGGTCAAGCCGTTCGCGTTCGAGGAAGTGTTGGCGCGCCTGCATGCATTGGCGCGGCGTCCGGCAGGGGTCCAGTCCGATGTGCTGGAACACGCGGGCGTGCGCCTCGACCCGCAGGCACACCGGGCGTGGGCCAATGGCGCGATCTTGAACCTGACGCCACGCGAGTTCGCCTTGCTGGAGTTGTTGTTGCGCCACCGTGGCCGGGTGTTCGCGCGGGTCACGATCCTGGAACGGATCGCCGGCAGCGCGAGCGTGGCATCCGACCGAAGCATCGAAGTGCTGGTGTTCAACTTGCGTCGCAAGCTGCAGGATGCGGGCTGCGCCGGCTTGATCGAAAATCGCCGCGGCGTGGGTTACATCATTCCATGAACGCCGCAACCCGGATGACTTCGGACCCCGTGCGTTCCCGGACCGGGCTGCCGATACCGGATCCGGTGCGCGCATGAAGACATTTTCGCTGCGCGGGCGGCTGACCATATTGCTGGCATTGGCGGTGTTGGTGGTATTCGGGGGCGCGGCCAAGGTGGTGGACTGGCGTGCCGATACGGAAATGCAGCAGCGCTTCGACGCCTCGCTGTTGGCGCGTGCGCAGTCGCTGGCGGAGCTGGTGCAAGTCGAGAATGGCAAGTTCAGCGTGGATGCCGACGGCGCGGCGACCGCCGCATTCCCCGGCCACGCCGGCGCCAGTTGGTACGTGTTGCAGTGCGGCGGCGCGGTGGTGGCGCGCACGGCACTGGCGCCGCCGGCTTTGGCGGTGGGCGACACGCCGAGCTTCACGGACGCGGAATTGCCCGGCGACAGGTCGTTGCGCGTGGTCGCGCTGCGCTTCGCGCCGGCTCGCGAAGATGCAAGCATGGCCCGCCCGGAAGCCCCATCCTGCGTGCTGCGTTACGGGTTGGACCGCGCACCCCTCGACGAACTCCTGGACAATCTGGACTTCATCCTGCTCGGCAGCCTGCTTGGCGCATGCCTGCTGGTCCTGTTGCTGACGCCCTGGTTGGTGCGACGCGGCTTGCGGCCGTTGTCGGTGCTCGACCACGCCATGGCCGGGATCGGCCCCGAGACACCGGGCGGACGCCTGCCGGCAAGCGGCACCAGGGAACTGGCGCCACTGGTTGCGCGTTTCAATGAAGTGCTTGCGCGGATGGACGGCGGCCTTGCGCGCGAACGGCAGTTCGCATCCGGGCTCGCCCACGAATTCCGCACGCGCCTGGCGGAGCTGCGCATGCTGGTGGATGTCGAAAGGCGCTATCCCAGCGGGCGGGATGTCCACAGCCTGCTGGGAGAGGTCGGCAACATCGGCGTGGAGCTGGAGGCAACCGTTACCGCCTTGCTGCAATTGACGCGCATACAGTCCGGCCTCGAACCATCGCAATTCGAAAGCGTGCCGCTGGCACCACTGCTGGCACGCATCTGCGCGAGGCACCAGGAAGTCGCGAACGCACGTGGCGTCCGCATCGAATCCGATGTCGCAGGCAACCGCGCCGGCTTGATAGAGACCGACCCGGCATTGCTGGAAATCGTGCTCGACAACCTGCTCGGCAACGCCGTCGCCTACGCACCAGCCGGATCGATGGTTGCGGTGCTGATGACACGGTCGGGGGTGACGGTGAGCAATTCGGCGCCCAGCCTGCACGCGGACGATCTGGCCAATTTCGGACAGCGCTTCTGGCGCAAGGAGGCGCAAGGCGCGGGGCACGCAGGTTTGGGGCTGGCACTGGCCGCTGCCGCAGCCAAGGCGCTGCGAATGACGCTGTCATTCGAATTGCACGAAGGCGTCTTGCACGCGAGGTTAGGTTGGGGCGATGAAGCGGATTCGCGGCTGGCGCGGACGCCCGGATAGCCGTCGCGAACGAAGCAGGCTAGTCCGGCGTCCGCTGCCGCATCGCCAGCGAATACAGCGCCGGCATCACCACCAGCACCAGCGGCACCGCCACCAGCATGCCGGCGATGATCGCAATCGCCAGCGGCTGCTGCATCTGCGAGCCGCGTCCGATCGCCAGCGCCAGCGGCGACAGCGTCAGGATCGCGGCAATGGCGGACATCAGGATCGCGCGCATGCGTCGGTGCCCGGCCTGCAGAAGCGCCTCGCGCAGTCCCAGTGGCCTTGCGTCACGCACGGCCTGCTCCTGGATTTCGGCCAGCTCGGAAAAATAGAAGATCGACAGCTCGGTGACGATGCCGACGGTCATGGTCATGCCCATCATCGAGGAAATGTCGAGTTCGGTTCCGGTTGCCCACAGGCCGATGAACACGCCGCAGATCGCCAGCAAGGGCTGGACCAGCACCACGATCGCGGCGCGGAAACTTTCGTACAGGAACAGCAGCAGCGTGAACACCAGCGCGATCGCGGCCAGCAGCACGATGGTGAGGCCGCGGAAGGCGATCTGCTGCTGCAGGTAGAGCCCTCCAAGTTCGTAGTACATGCCGCGCGGCATCTCGCCGTGCTTGCCCAGCACCCGCTTCACGTCGCGCATCGTCGAGCCGAGGTCGCGCCCGGTGATGCGGGCCGTGACCGCGACCATGCGCTTCAGGTTCTCGTGGTCGATTTCCGGTTGACCGCGTTGCTGCTGCAAGCTTGCCACCCGTGACAACCGGAACACGTGGCCGTGCCTGTCGCTGATCGGCAGCGCCGCGAGCTGTTCGATCTCGGCGTGCTCGCCCGGCGGAACCCACACCCGCACCCCGACCATCCTGGGTCCGCTGGGCAATTGCGCGGCGACGGTGCCGGCGACCGCAGCGGCAACCTGATTGGCGACACCGCGTGGATCCAGTCCCAGCAACGCGGCCTTGACCGGATCGACCCGCACCTCCAGCGCGTCGCCGGCCGGATTGATGCCGTTGCGGACTCCGACCACGCCCCGGATCCCGGCCAGCTGGGCGGCGACCTTCTTCGCCGTCGCGTCCAGTTCCCGGACGTTGTCGGAGAACAGCTTCACTTCGATCGGCTGCGGCACTTCGGTGAGGTCTCCGATCAGGTCCTCCGTCAACTGCGAAACATCCACGTCGAGGCCGGGTACCCTGGCCTCGATCCGTTCGCGGATCCGTTCCATGACCAGCGAAGTCGGGGGCCGCGCGCCGTCCTTCAGGCGCACGAAGAAATCGCCGGTGTTGGCCTCGGTCAGCCCCCCGCCCAGCTGCAGGCCGGTGCGCCGCGACCAGGTATCGACGTGCGGATTGGCGTGCAGGATCGCGCCAACCTCCTCCAGCAGGCGGTTGGTTTCTTCCAGCGAGGTTCCCGGCGGTGCGATGTAATCGAGCGTGAAACCGCCCTCGTCGATTTTCGGCATGAAGCCGCTGCCGACCGATTTCCAGGCAATGAAACCGACCACGACCAGCGGAATCACGCCGACCAGAAGCAGGACCGGCCACTCCAGCACGCGCAGCAGGACGTCCTCGTAATAACGCGTCAAGCCCCGGCCCAGGCGGGTGGGTAGCTGCGGCCTGGCATGGCGTTCGTCGATCAGGCGTTCGGCCAGCAGCGGCACCACGATGTAGGTGAGCAGGTAGGAGATCACCAGCGCGCTCGCCATCGTCAGCGACAGTGCCTTGAAGAACGCGCCGGTCACGCCGGACAGGAACGCCAGCGGCAAGAAGATGATGATGGTCGCGGAGGACGAGCCGGCCTGCGGGCGCGCGAATTCGCGCGCGGCACGCATCACCCGTTCGCGTACATGTCCGGATTCGGCGCCGATCCGGCGCATGATGTGTTCCAGCATCACCACCACATCGTCGATCAGCAGGCCGACCGCGGCCGCCATGCCCCCGAGCGTCATCATGTTGAAGCTCATGCCCAGCACCTTGAGCAGCAACACGGTGATCGCAAGCGTCGCCGGCACCACCAGCATCGCGATCACGATCACCCGCGTGTTGCGCAGGAACACGAACAGCACCAGGCCGGCGAGGCCTATGCCGATCAGGATCGCGTCCCGCACGCTGCCGGCCGCGCCCTTGACCAGTTGCGTCTGGTCGTACCAGGTCGCCATCGCCACGCCCTTCGGGATCTGCGGTGCATAGGCGGCAAGGCGTGCCTTGACCGCATCGGCCATCTGGATGCTGTTGGCCGAAGGCTGCTGGAAAACCTGCAGCAATACCGCGGGCCTGCCGTCGGCAACCACGCGTACCCATTGTGGTTTGCTGCCCATCCGCACCGTGGCGATGTCGCCGACGCGCACCACGCCGCCGGGGCCTGCGCGCACCACCACGTCGCGCAACGCCCGCACGTCGGAGGGCTGGTTGTTCGCCAGCAACAGGAAAAGCTTGTAGTGGTCGGCGAGGCGCCCGAGCGCGGAAATGTCCGCGGCTTGCGAGACCGCGGTGACCACGTCCTGCACCGTCAGGTCCTGCGCGCGCAGCCGCGCGGGGTCGATGTCGACATGGAACTCGCCGACCGCGCCGCCCTGCACCCCCACGCGCGCCACCCCGGGCACGCCGGAGAGCAATGGCCGCAACTGATACTGCGCGAGGTCGTACAACTGGGTCGGGGTCAGGGTCTTGCTGCGCAGGCTGTATGCCAGTACCGGGAACGTGGTGGGATCCATGCGTCGCGCGCCGACCCGCGTACCCGGCGGGAGGTCCGGCAATACCTGGCTGATGGCCGCGTTCACGTCCAGCAGGGCACGGCCCATGTCCGCGCCCCAGTCGAAGCCGACGTTGATTTCGGCGCTGCCGCGGCTGGTGGTCGAGCGCACGTTGCGCACGCCGCGCACGCGCCGGATGGCTTCCGCGAGTGGCCGGGTCACCGCGATGGCCATCTGGTCGGCGGGGCGGTCGCCGGCATCCACGCTGACGCGCACGCGGGGGAACGACACGTCGGGAAACAACGCGACGGGCAGGTTGAAGACCGACGCCAGGCCACCCAGTGCAAGGATGGCGATCAGGAAAAGCAGGGAACGCCGGTGCGCGTGGAACCACGCCACGAGGTTCATCGGGCCGCAGCCCCGCGGCCGCCGGACGCGGGTGCGCCGCGCACCGGATCGCCATCCGCCAGCTCGTAGCTTCCGACGGTGATCACGGGCGCGCGCGGGTCGAGCGCGCCTTCGACCCCGATCGGACTGCCGTCCGGCGCCAGCACCTTCACGGCCACGCGTTTGGCCTTGCCGCGTTCGATCTGGAACACGTAGTCGCCCTGATCGTCGCTCTGCAGCGCGTCGCGCGGCACCGCCCACGCCTCGAAGCCGGAGGTGTCGATGCTCGCCGACAGCGCGCTGCCGGCTGCGAGTTGGGCGCGCCCGTCGAACGTCGCGACGACGTCGACCAGGTGCGTTTGCGGATCCACCGCATCACCGACCATTGCCACGGTGGCATGCAGTGGGGGCGCATCCTGGGTGGCGTACACCGGGCGGATCGCGACCGGCATCCCGGCACGGATTCCTGCGGCCGCTGCGGGTTCGACGCCGAGCTGTGCCGCCAGCGCCGCCTGCGGGGCGAATTCGACCAGTGGCGCCCCCGCCGCGGTCCGTTGTCCGCGCTGCACGTCGAGCCGGGTCACCACGCCGTCGGACGGCGCCCGCAGGCTGGCGACGGCTTCGGCGCCACCGAGTTTCGCCTGCGCGGCGAGCGCCGCCTGCGCATCCAGCAACGCCTTGCGCGCGGCATCGAGTTGCGCGTTGGTGGCGAGCTTTTCGGCGTGCAGCCGTTGGCTGCGGGCCAGGTCGTCACGCGCGACCGTCAGCGCGCTCTGCGCCTGCAGGTATGCGCTGCGGGTTGCGGGATCGGTGGCAAGTTTCAGCAGCGGCGTGCCGCGCCGCACGCGCCGTCCCGCGATCACGTCCGTCGCGATGACTTCGCCCGCTTGTGGAAGGCTGAGTGACAGTGCGTTGCGGCTGTCGGCGGCGAGTTGCCCGAACGCGGCGACCTTGGTGTGGAAGGTCAACCGCGCCGGCAGCACGGCCTCGACCGCGGTGGCCGGCCGTGCCTGCCCGCCACCTGGTCCGCCGGAACACGCGGCCAGTGCGAGCACGATTGCGCCCGTGGCGGCGCGCGGCAGGAAGCTCATGACGATTTCCCCTGGTCGGTGGCGTTCGCGGCAGGCCAGTCGCCCACCAGGGCATCCAGTGCGATCGCCGTTTCGTGGAGGTTCCCGTCGAGTGTCGACAAGGCCGTGTCGGCGCCCAGCGAACTGGCGCGGATCGCGAGATAGGTCGGCCAGGCGAGGCGCCCGGCGGCGTAGCTGGTTGCGGCGGCCTCGCGCGCCGTGGCGAGTTGCGCCGCATGCGCCGCCAGGGTCGCGTGCAACGCGCGCTCGGTTTGCAGATCCTGCAGCAACCGTTGCACGTCGTTGCGATCGGTCAAAAGCCGCGCGGAGTATTCGTCGTGGAGTTGCCGGCGGGTTGCACGCGCGACCGCGATGTTGCCGCGGTTGCCGTCGAACAGCGGCAGCGACAGCGAGATGGACAAACCGTTGCTGGAGATGTTGCCGTTGTCGCGCGCCTTCACGAACCCGACGGTGATCGCGGGAAACTGCGCCATGATCGCTACACGCAGTTTTTCCTGTTGCGATGCGTAGCCCGCCTGCAATGCCAGCAGGTCGGGGCGGCGCTTCGCCATGTCCTGCAGCGCACGCTGCACTTCCACCCGATCCGGATCGACCGAGAACGGCGCGCCGGCGAGGTGCAGCGGCACGCCGGCATCGAGGCCGAGCAGGTCGTGCAGGTCCTGTTCGGCCTGATGCAGTTGCCGTTGTGCGTCACCGAGCCGGTTGGCGGCGTCGGACGCTGCATCCAGGCCCGCGCTGGCGGAATCGTAGGTGAGGTCTCCCGCCCGCAAGGCGCGCGTGATCGCGGCCTGCATCGGCGCCAGCGCCGCGCGTTCACTTTCCAGCCGGACCACGCGTGCGTGCAAGGCCTGCACGCGGTCGAACAGCGTGCGCGCCTCGGCGATTGCCTGCCACTCGCCCCACAACAGGTTGAGGTCGACTTCCCGCGCACCGGCGCGGGCGGATTGCACGCGCGCGGAGCGCGTGACGAGATTGCCTAGGTCGAACGTCAGCCCCGTCGTGGAGGCCGTGGTCGCGCCCTGCGGGCTGCCGGCGGCCGGGCGATCATGTTCGTAGTTCAACTGCGGATCGGGCAGCAGCCCCGCGGCATATGCCTGCGCGTGCGCGACACCGGCCTGGTCGCGCTCGAGCTTGAGCTGCGGGCTGTTGGCGACGGCCAGCATCGCGACCTCGGTAACGTCGAGGCCGTTCGAGGGGTCGAAGCCATAAGCACGCAGTGCCGGCGTCGGCATCGAGGCGGCGGACACCGTGATGTCGGCGATCCCGCGGGATGCAGGCCGCATGTCCAGTGGCAGCGGGTGGTAAACGGCGCAACCTGCCAGCAATGCGGCCGAGAAGCCAGCGAGCAGGCAGGGGGCATGAACCGGATGTTTCGGCATCGTCGCAGGATGGCGGCCGACGCTTAGCTGCCACTTAGGAATGCCGGGTGCCGGTTTTTGGGTCTGTCAAGCGCGCTTGACAGATTCCAGGCCGGCCGGTATCTTCGCCGTGTCAAGTTGACTTGACATGGCGGGGAACCACGGTGGCACGGGCATCCAGGCTGAAATACAACCTGCTGGTGGTGGCGATCATGGCGGTTTACGTCGCCCTGATGCTGTTCGAATGGCCGCTGGTCGGGAGAACCCCCGACCTCGCCTGGCGGACGGTGCTGGCCTTGCTGCCCACCCTGCCGATCGTGCTCGTGGTCGTGCTGGCGGCGCGCATGGTGATGCGCGGCGACGAACTGGAACAGCGCCTGCACCTGCTGGCGCTGAGCATCGCCGTGGCGGTGGTCAGCGTGGCCAGCGTCGTGGGCGCGTTCCTTGCCATCGCCGGGGTCTGGCCGGTCGACGGCGGCGTCCTGGTCTGGGTGTTTCCCGCGTTGTGCGGCGTGTACGGGGTGTCGCACGTCCTGTTATTGCGCAAGCTCACCGGCAGCTGGAATTTCTGGGCTTGCTGATGCGAAACCGCGTGCGCGTCCTGCGCGAGAAGCATGGTTGGTCGCAGGGTGAACTGGCCGAACGCCTCGATGTGTCGCGTCAGACCATCAACGCGATCGAAACCGGCAAGTACGACCCCAGCCTGCCACTGGCCTTCAAGCTGGCGCGGCTGTTCAGGCAACGCATTGAATCGATGTTTGATCCGGACGAGGGACACTGAATGAAGATCAATCCGCGTACGGGCGTGCGCATCGCGGCCGTGGTGGTCGTGCTGGCTGTCTTCGGCTGGCAGTGGTGGTCGAAGCGCAATCACCCGAAGCCCGATGCCGCGGCGCCCGCCAGCGTCGCCGCCGCGCCGGCCAAACCGGTACAACCGGCGCCACCGGAAACCATCCAGCTTGGCAAGCTCAGCCTGACGGCCTGCGAGCTGAAGCGCCCGTATTCCGCCCAGACCCTGGCCGCGTTCTGCACGAAATTTCCGGTGCCGGAAAACCGCGCCGATCCCGGAGCCCGGACGATCGACCTGAAGCTCGCGATCCTCAAGAGCGATTCGGCGGTGCCAGGCAAGGACCTGGTGGTCTATCTCGCAGGCGGCCCCGGGCAATCCGCGACCCAGACCTATCCCGAGCTCGCGCCGGCGTTCGCACCCTTGCGCAAGCACCACGACGTACTGCTGCTGGACCAGCGCGGTACCGGCCAGTCGCATCCGCTGGCGTGCCCCGCACTCGACAAGCGGCTCAAAAAGGAAGCAAACGCGGCGCCGACAATCGCGCAGCGGGTCGAATGGGTCGGCCAGTGCGCGCAGGAAGTCCAGAAGACCGCCGACCCGCGCTACTACACCACCAGCGACGCGGTGGCCGACCTCGAGGCGGTGCGGCAGGCGCTCGGCGCGCCCAGGCTGGACCTCGTCGGCGTGTCCTACGGCACGCGCATGGCGCAGCATTACGCCAGCGCACATCCCGATGCGGTGCGCAGCATCGTGCTGGACGGCGTGGTGCCGAACCCGCTGGTGCTGGGCGAGACCTTCGCCGAGTCGTTGCAACATTCGCTGAAACTGCAGGCCACCGCGTGCAACGCCGCACCCGCGTGCCGGAAAACCTTCGGCGACTGGTACGCAACCCTGCACCGGTTGTACGCCCGATTGAAGGCCGGCCCGCCGCAGCAGGTCACGTTCGCGGATCCCTTCAGTTACGAGCCGGTGACGAAGACGCTGGGTGCGGACACGCTGGCAGGCGTGGTGCGGCTGTTTTCCTACAGTGCCGCCACCCAGGCCCTGCTGCCGCTGGCGGTGAACGAGGCTGCGCACGGCAACTACGCGCCGCTGATGGGGCAGTCGCAGTTGATCACGGGTGACCTGTCGGCTTCGATCGAGGGTGGCATGCAGATGTCGGTGATCTGCAGCGAGGACGCGCCGTTGCTGAAACCGCGCCCGCAGGATGCCGGCCTGTTACTGGGCAACCAGTTGATCGACGCGTCCATCGCCGAGTGCAAGGTATGGCCGCACGCGCCGATGCCGAAGGACTTCCACGCGCCCTTCAAGTCGTCCATCCCGACCCTGCTGATCTCGGGAGAACGCGATCCGGTCACCCCGCCTGCGTTTGCGGATGAAGTGCTGGAGGGGCTGTCCGACGGGCGCTCGCTGGTGGTGAAGGGGATGGGCCATGCCGAGGCGATCAACGCGGGCTGCATGCCGGACCTGGTGGACCAGTTCATCGCAGGGTTGCACCCGCAACAACTCGACGCGCAGTGCCTCGACAAGCTGGGGCCGATCCCGGCATTCGTGAATTTCAATGGAGCCGCGCCATGATCGAAGTCAAGGACCTGCACAAGGCATTCGGCGCCGTGAAGGCCGTCGACGGCGTCAGTTTCAGCGCCCGCGATGGCGAGATTACCGGCCTGCTCGGTCCCAATGGCGCCGGCAAGACCACCACCCTGCGCATGCTGTACACGCTGATGAAGCCCGATTCCGGGCAGGTGCTGGTGGACGGCATCGACGCCGCCGTCGATCCGATCGCGGTGCGCCGGCGCCTCGGCGTGCTGCCCGATGCGCGCGGCCTGTACAAGCGGCTCACGGCGCGCGAGAACATCGAGTACTTCGCGCGCCTGCACGGCATCGACGACGCGCTGCTGCGCCAGCGCCGCGAGAAGCTGGTCGAGGCGCTGGAAATGCGCGACATCCTCGACCGGCGCACCGAGGGTTTCTCGCAGGGCCAGCGGGTCAAGACCGCGATCGCGCGGGCGCTGGTGCACGACCCGAAGAACGTGATCCTGGACGAGCCCACCAACGGCCTCGACGTGATGGCGACGCGCGGTTTGCGCGCCTTCATGCGCAACCTCAAGGCCGAAGGGCGCTGCGTGCTGTTCTCCAGCCACATCATGCAGGAGGTGGCGATGCTGTGTGACCGCATCGTGGTGATCGCCAACGGCCGCGTGGTTGCCGACGAAACCCCGGATGCGCTGCGCGCGCAGACCGGCGAGGCCAACCTCGAGGATGCGTTCGTGAAACTGATCGGAACCGAAGAAGGACTGGCCGCATGAGCGCGATGCTGACGGTATGGTGGAAGGAGGTTCGCGAGAACCTGCGCGACAAGCGCACGGTGTTCAGCGCGTTGGTCTACGGGCCGTTGTTCGGACCGATCCTGTTCGTGGTGCTGATGAACACCATGGTCGGGCGCGAGATCAAGAAGGCCGAGGGTCCGCTCAAGGTGCCGGTGATCGGCGCCGAGTACGCGCCGAACCTGATCGACGCGCTGAGGCAGCAGGGCCTCGTGCCGCAGCCGCCGCTCGCGGATCCGGACCGGGCCGTGCGCGAACGCAACGCCGACGTGGTGCTGCGCATTCCCGCCGATTACGGCAAGGCCTGGACCCGCGGCGAGCCTGCACAGGTCGAGGTAATCTTCGATGCCTCGCAGCAGGGCAGCAGCACCCCGACCCGGCGCCTCGAGGGCATGCTGAAGAAGTACAACCGCGAGCAGGGCGCGCTGCGGCTGCTGGCGCGCGGCCTGTCGCCGAGCGTGGGCGTGCCGCTGGTGGTCAGTGAGCGCGACCAGTCCACTCCGCAATCGCGTGCGGGCATGCTGCTCAGCATCCTGCCGTATTTCTTCGTGCTCGCGATCTACATCGGCAGCATGTATCTCGCGATCGACCTGACCGCGGGCGAACGCGAACGGCAGTCGCTGGAACCGCTGTTCGCCAATCCGGTGGCGCGTTGGCGGATCCTGCTCGGCAAGCTTGGTGCGATCAGCGCGTTCTCGCTGGCCAGCCTGGTGCTGACCGCGGTGGCGTTCTCGATCGCGGGCAGGTTCCTGCCGGCCGAAAAGCTGGGCATGGCCTTCGACCTCGGGCCGGGCTTCATCGCCGACGCGATCCTGCTGGAACTGCCGTTGATCGCGGTGTTCGCGGTGCTGGAAACCCTGGTCGCCGCATTCGCCAAGAGCTACCGCGAAGCCCAGACCTATCTCAGCCTGCTGATGATCGTGCCGATCCTGCCATCGATCCTGATGATGCTGATGCCGGTCAAGCCCGCGCGCTGGATGTACGCGGTGCCGCTGCTGGGCCAGCAGGTCGGCATCACCGACCTGCTGCGCGGCGTCCCCGTGTCGGCGGGCGAGGTCGGACTCGCGCTGGTGTGCGGGCTTGCGTTCGCCGTGCTCATCGGCCTCGTCACCGCCTTCGTGTACCGCTCGGAACGCCTCGCGATCTCGGCTTGAAGCGCGTGGTGCGTACACACGCCGGATAGCGCTTGTGGTATCCGGCGCCGGCGTTTTCGTGGCCGTAAAAGAAGATGTCCCGAAGACACGCGGGAGCTCTCGGGACGGGCGCCACCGAATCCGGCAGGGATGGATTGAAAACGCGGGTCCTGAAAATAAAATGCCCCGAGAGCCAGGGGGGAGCTCTCGGGGCGGGCGATGCCGAGCCTGGGGAGGGGTTCGGCACCGGGGGTTCGCTCAGGGAGGTGAGTGAACCGGGACGCCGTTGCGTGCGTCCGAAAACTTAGATGGGGCTGACAGGGGGAAGTTCAAACTCTTTTTTCGGGCGGATTCAGAGAGCGTTCACACGCCTGTCCATGCATGACTTTAGTCACGGTTTGGACGTCCAAACCATGCGCCACGCGATGGGCACGCGCCTGCATCGAGCGGGATCGAAGCCCGGCGGTATCAAAGCCCGGGCGGCCATCCGTGCGGTGCCGCCACGAAAAAATCACAATTCGGGCAGCGCCTCCGCCCGGGCCGCGTGGAAGGCCCCTCGAATCGATTTGTTATGGAAGCGTCAAACACGCTTCAGTGCGCTTCACCCCAGTTGGCCCCGGACCCCACACTGACCAGCAGCGGCACCGAGAGTTCCGCCGCAGCCTGCATGCGTTCCCTGACGCCGTCGCGAACCGCCGCGAGGGCGCCGGCGCGAACCTCGAACACCAGTTCGTCGTGGACCTGCATCAGCATGTGCGCATCGTCACCGCGATCGGCCAGCCAGCCATCGATCGCCACCATCGCACGCTTGATGATGTCGGCCGCGGTGCCCTGCATGGGCGCGTTGATCGCGGCGCGCTCGGCGCCGGCGCGTTGCGCGGCGTTGCGGGAGCGGATGGCGTCGAGGTACAGGCGCCGCCCGAACAGGGTTTCCACGTAACCGTTCCGGTGCGCCCGCTCGCGGGTCGAATCCATGTACGTCTTCACCCCCGGATAGCGTTCGAAATAACGTTGCACGTAGCCCGCCGCTTCGCTGCGGGGGATGCCGA
Organism: Rhodanobacteraceae bacterium; assembly: GCA_036279975.1. Taxonomy (GTDB): domain Bacteria; phylum Pseudomonadota; class Gammaproteobacteria; order Xanthomonadales; family Rhodanobacteraceae; genus 66-474. The sequence goes on along the minus strand of DASURP010000069.1, from coordinate 15,331 downwards.
GCCGCTGCGCGAGTCCGTGCGCGCTCATTCCGTACATCAGCCCGAAGTTGATCATCTTGGCCACGCGCCGTTGTTCGGCCGTGACCTCCGCGGTCTTGACGCCGAATACCTCGGCGGCGGTCGCGCGGTGCACGTCCTGGTCGTGCCGGAAGGCCCGGGTCAGGCCCGGGTCGCCCGACATGGAGGCCATGATGCGCAACTCGATCTGCGAATAATCCGCGGCCAGCACGCACCAGCCATCCGGTGCAATGAAGGCCTCGCGGATGCGCCGGCCTTCCTCGCTGCGGACCGGGATGTTCTGCAGGTTCGGGTCGGTCGAGGAAAGCCGGCCGGTCGCCACCGCGGCCTGGTGGTAGCTGGTGTGCACGCGTCCGGTGCGCGGGTTGGCCATCTCCGGCAGCTTGTCGGTATAGGTCGAACGCAGCTTGGCGAATTGCCGGTAGTCGAGGATCAGGCGCGGCAGCTCGTGCCGGTCGGCGATCGCTTCCAGCGCTTCCTCGTTGGTGGATGGCTGCCCGGTCGGGGTCTTCACCACCACTGGCAGGCCCAGTTCGTCGAACAGCAGCGCCTGCAACTGCCTGGGCGAATCGACGTTGAACTCGCGCCCGGCGATTTTCTGCATCTCGGCCTGCAACCCGTGCATGCGCTTGCCGAGTTGCTGGCTCTGCCTGCGCAGCGCGGCCACGTCGATCAGCACGCCGCGTTGTTCCATCCGCGCCAGCACCGGCACCAGCGGCATCTCGATTTCCTCGAAGACTTTCCGCAAGCCGGGTTGCGCTTCGAGTTGCGGCCACAGCGCGTGGTGCAAACGCAGCGTGATGTCCGCGTCTTCGCCCGAATAGCGGCAGGCGGTGTCGAGGTCCACCTGCGAGAACGGGATCTGCTTCGAACCCTTGCCGGCGACGTCCTCGAAATGCACGGTGTCGTAGTCCAGCCAGCGCTTGGCCAGCGTGTCCATGTCGTGGCGGTTGGCGGTTGCGTTCAGCACGTAGGATTCCAGCATGGTGTCGAAGGCGATCCCGCGCACCGCGATGCCGTAATGCGACAACACGTTGCAGTCGTATTTGACGTGCTGGCCGAGCTTGGGCCGGTCGGGGTCCGCGAGGATCGGCTTGAGGGCCGCCAGTACCTCATCCAGCGCGAGCTGCCGCGGCGCGCCGGGATAGTCGTGGCCGACCGGGATGTAACAGGCCTTGCCGGGTTCCACCGAGAACGAGAGCCCCACCAGTTGCGCCCGCATCGGGTCGAGCGCCGTGGTTTCGGTGTCGAACGCGACGAGGCGGGCCTTGCGCAGTTTCTCGAGCCAGGCCTCGAATTGTTTCCTGGTGGTGACGAGATCGTAGGTTCCGGCGCCAGTGACCGGCGACCCGTGATCGGACGGGATCGCTGCCGGTGTTGGCGCCTTGCCTTTCGCTTCGGCCGAAACGGAGCGTGCGGGGCCCGTTGCTCCGTCGCCAGGGGGGGGGTTCCTGTTCCCTGTCCCGGGTCCCGCCTTGTCGAGTTCCGCCAACGCCTGCCGGAACTCATAGCGCGCGTACAGTTTGCGCAAGGTCTCGACGTCGCGCGTGTGCAATTTCAGTTCGCGCGGCCCCTCGTCCAGCTCGACATCCGTCTTGATGGTGGCGAGCTGCCGCGACAACGGCAATTGCGGCAGCGTGGCACGCAGGCTCTCGCCGATCTTGCCCTTGACGGCGTCGGCATGCGCGATCACGTCGTCCAGCGAACCGTATTCGTTCAGCCACCTGGCTGCGGTCTTGGGACCGCACTTGGGCACGCCGGGGATGTTGTCGATGGCATCGCCCGTCAACGCCAGGTAATCGACGATCCGCTCGGGCGGCACGCCGAACTTGTCGATCACGCCGTCGCGGTCCATCCGCGTGTGGGTCATGGTGTTGACCAGCGTCACCCGCGGGCCGACCAGTTGCGCGAAATCCTTGTCGCTGGTCGACACCTCCACGGCAAGACCGTCCGCCGCGGCGTGCGTCGCCAGCGTGCCGATCACGTCGTCGGCCTCGACGCCGGGGACGCGCAGGATGGGGAAACCCAGCGCCTCGACGATCTTCAGCATGGGCTCGACCTGGGCGCGCAGGTCGTCCGGCATAGGCGGCCGGTTGGCCTTGTAGGCGGGGTACAACTCGTCGCGGAAGGTCGGGCCGGGCGCGTCGATCACGAACGCGGTGTAGTCGGGATTTTCGTTCAGGGTCGCGCGCAGCATATTGACCACGCCGAACAGCGCGCCGGTCGGCTCGCCGCTGGCGTTGCTGAGTGGCGGCAACGCGTGGAAGGCGCGGTACAGGTAGCTGGAACCGTCAATCAGCGTCAATTTCGGCATGTGCGGATTGTCGCACGCACGCTGCATTCACGTGATGCGTGTATGCTGGCCGTGGCGACTGCCCGTTGGGAGATGTGTGGTGAAAGCACTGGCATGGATGACGGCGATCGCGTTGCTGCTGGGCCAGCCGGTGGCGCGCGCGCAGCAGGTGCTGGCGCATGGATCGGCGCCGCCGCCCCCCGGCTCGGCCCTGCCACCACCAGGGATCGACGAGCCCGGCGCCAAGCCGCGATCGGTCCCGTTGCCCAGTACCGGCATCCGGCCCTCGCTGGCGCCGGCCGCACGGGATGGCGGTCGCGACAGCACCAACGTGACCACGCGCACCGATGCCAGCGGCGACACCATCGAGGAATACCGCAGTGGCGGCCAGGTGATCATGGTGCGCGTCATACCCAGACACGGCGTCACCCAGACCTACAAGGTCGACAACGCCAGCGGCAGCCTGGTGCGCGATCCCAACCAGGGTCCGGTAGCGCCGGTCTATTACGACATCTACAAGTGGGGCGGCCCGAAAAAACCTGCCGCCGGCAGCACCGTGGCGGCGCCTGCCGCAGCCTCAACGAGCGGCGGGTAGCAATCCGGAAACCATTCATGCAGGCAACCATCCATGGTGCTGGGCGCCGGCCCGGCCATCCGTAGCCGGGCGTTCGGCTGCGCAGCCGATGCCCCCGGCATCGGCCAAACGCGTCGCCTCACCCATCCAGTTCCGGATAACGTCGGAAGATCCCGTCGTTGTTGAACGGGATGCGGCGCGTGGAGGCGAGGTACGCCGCGATGTTCGGGCGCACGGCCACGCGGTCGTGCAGGTCGACGCACAACGGCAGTGACTTTTCCAGCCGGCGCAGCGTGCGCGGAAACGCGTAACGCAGGCCCTCGATGACCTGGAACAGGGAGAGGTCCGCGCAACTCGTCGCGCTGCCGACCAGGGAACGGCGCCGACCGCGGGCGTTGCCTGCCAGCACCCGCTCGAAATAACCGAGGTATTTCGGCAGGCGTTCGCGGCGCAGGTGGCCGCTGCGGCGTTTCGCTTCGGCGCGCTGGTCTTCGTAATACAGGCTGCCCGCGATCGGGTGGTGGCTGTCGTGGACCTCGGCGACAAGGTCGGTGATCGTCAGCTGCAACTGGTGCGCCCACAGCCGGCCCGCCTCGTCGCGGGGCGCGAGCCCGAGGCGCGGGCCGAGAAACAGCAGGATGTTCGCGGTCTGTCCGACCAGGCGCCGTTCGGCCTTCAGGAAAGGCGGTGCGAACGCCGGGTGACCCGTCGAGGGCTCGTCCAGCATCTGCAACAGTGCGGACGTGCCGCCGCCCGCGCCCTCGGGCAGCCGTGCGACGTCCACGTAATCGGCACCGGCGTCTTCCAGCGCAAGCCGGATGAATTCGCCGCGGCCCTGGCTGCCCGGCCAGTAATACAGTTCGTATCTCACGGGCAGAGCGTAGCACCCGGGATGCTTGCGCGGGGCGGCATCTGGCATACGCTTTCCGGTCCCCGGTTTCCGGTCCCCCGTCCCCGAATCCCGAGTCCCGGAATCAATGGCGGAAGTGGCGGGTTCCGGTAAACACCATCGCCATGTCGTGCTCGTCGGCGGCGTCGATCACTTCCTGGTCGCGCATCGATCCGCCTGGCTGGATCAGCGCGCGCACGCCGGCGCCGGCGGCGAGGTCCACGTTGTCGCGGAACGGAAAGAACGCGTCCGAAGCCATCACGCTGCCTTGCGTGGAAAGCTTCGCATCGGCCGCCTTCATGGCGGCGATCTTCACGCTGATCACGCGGCTCATCTGGCCCGCGCCTATGCCGATGGTGGCGCCTTCCTTCGCGTACACGATCGCGTTGGATTTCACATACATCGCGACGTGCCAGGCGAACAGCAGGTCGCGCAGTTGCCCGGCGTCGGGCACGCGCCGGGTGACGACCTTGAGGTCGGACAACATCAGCGTGTCGGCATCGGCATCCTGCACCAGCACCCCGCCGCCGATGCTGCGCAGTTGCCGCTGCACGGTGCCCGTTGCAACCGGCCATTCGCCGGTGGCGAGCGCGCGCACGTTGGGCTTCTTGCGCAACGCGGCCAACGCTTCCTCGTCGAAGGCCGGCGCCACCAGCACCTCGACGAACTGGTTGGCCAGGATCTTCCCTGCCAGCGCGCCGTCGAGCGGCCGGTTGAACGCGATGATGCCGCCGAAGGCCGAGGTGGCGTCGCAGGCGAAGGCGCGCTCGTAGGCCCGCAGCGGATCCTGGCCCAGCGCCACGCCGCACGGGTTGGCGTGCTTGACGATCACGCACGCGGGGGTCTTGTCGAAAGCCTTGACGCACTCCAGCGCGGTATCGGCGTCGACGTAATTGTTGTAGGACATTTCCTTGCCGGCCAGCACCGTCGCGCCGGCGACCGTGCCGGCAGTGGGGCGGCCGTCCAGGTACAGCGCGGCGGCCTGGTGCGGGTTTTCGCCGTAGCGCATTTCCTGTGCGCGGCGCAGGGCCAGGTGCAGGGTCGGCGGGTAGGCTTCGCCGGGCTCGCCGTCGGCGCGCGCCGACAGCCAGTCGGCGATCATGCCGTCGTAGCGTGCGGTATGCGCGAACACCTTCGCGGCGAAACGCCGGCGTTGCTCGAAAGACGTGCCGCCGTCGCGGCGCAGGGTTTCGATGAGTTCGCCGTAGTCCGCCGGTTCGCAGACCGCGGTGACGCGCTCGTGGTTCTTGGCGCCGGCGCGCAGCATCGCCGGACCGCCGATATCGATCTGTTCGATCGCATCCGCGTAGGTCACGCCGGCGTGGGCGACCGTACGCGCGAACGGATACAGGTTCACGACCAGCAGGTCGATCGGCGCGATCGATTGGTCCAGCATCACCGCGTCGTCGGTGCCGCGCCGGCCCAGCAGGCCGCCGTGCACTTTGGGGTGCAGGGTCTTGACGCGCCCGTCCATGATCTCGGGGAAACCGGTCAGCTCGCTGACGTCGCGCACCGGCACGTCCGCTTCGCGCAAGGCCCTCGCGCTGCCGCCGGTGGAGACGATCTCGATGCCCAGTGCGTGCAGCGCGCGGCCCACGTCGGCGAGGCCGGTCTTGTCGGAAACGCTGAGCAGCGCGCGGCGCGCGGTGATGATGCCCGATCCTGTCATGTGCCTGGAGCTTCCCCGTTGGTCAAGCGATGCCGTGTTCCCGCAGTTTCTTGCGCAAGGTGGCCCGGTGGATGCCGAGCACCTCGGCCGCGCGGCTTTGGTTGCCGTGGCTCCATGCCAGCACCTCGCGCAGCAGCGGCGCCTCGACCTCGCGCAGCAGGCGCGCGTACATGCCCTCGCGGCAAGGCGTGCCGTTGAGGTCGGCGAGGTAGCGGCGCGCGCTCGACGCCATGCACTCGCCCAGCGTTGAACCGGCGACGCTGCGCGATTCGGCATGGGGGACTGGCGCGATGTACGGGGGGTGGTTGTCCACGATTTGCGGGGAACCGAAGCGGGCGTGCACGCCGCGTATGCAAGCGTGAACAGGCGAGTCTAGCAGCGCCGTGTCACGCTGCGCAGCCCGCGTGGATCACTGGAACCCGAAGTGGAAGGACACTGCGCGCTTGCCCGGATCGACCACTTCGAAAGCCACCGCCGCGGTCGCGCCCGGCGCGATCCCGGCCGCGCGCCGCGCGGGGTCGGGCATGTACTCGGCGGCACGGAAGCGACGCATCGCGACCGGGTCGTTGTCCAGGTCGGTCAACTCGACCACCACCACCGGCCACGGCTGCCGGAACGGCGCGTTGTTGCGGAGCGTTGCCGTGATCGTGAGGGCGCCGGCGGTGTCGGGGTCGGGGCGGATGTCGCGCGACAGCAGTTCCAGCTTCGCGACGTCGCGGATCGGCGGCAGCCGGCAATCCAGTTTCGTGCACGCCCGCAGCGCCCAGGCCTGGGTCGCGGGATCGCGGACGAGGTTCACGCGTTGGGCCCAGGCCAGTTGCGCGGCCAGCACCATGGCGAGGATCAGGCTGCCGAGCGCCCACAACCAGGCGCCGTGGCGGAGGCGGCGTCTGCGTGGCGGCACGTACACGTGTCCGGCAGCGCCGCTTGCAGGCACCGGCGTGTCGGTGTCGGCAGTCCCGGCAGGCACCGTATCCGGGGGCTCTACCGGTTCGGGTTGCGCGGGGATCCCGGTTTCGTCGGGGAACGGGAGTTCGCCGGCGAACTCGTCGCCGGGCCACGCCGTATCCTCTGCACTGGCTTGCGGGCCGGGCTCCGCGGCTGGAGGAACCGGCTCCACGGTTGCGGGCATAAGCCCGCCGTCGCCCACGGGCGCCGTGTTCCAGGAGTCCTCGCCGCTGTCCGCAGGCGTGCTGTCTTCCGGTGGCGATTCCCCGGCAGGCATTTGGCGAGCCGCGGGTTCGGAAACCGGGACATCGACACTCCATGGTTCATCGGCGGCTTCGGGTTCGACGGTTTCGGCAGGCGGCTCGGGATTTGCAGGTGGCGCCAAGTCCGGGTCCGTCGGCGTGGCCTGTCCGGACCCGGCCGGAACGATGTCCAGTTCGGTGAAGCGGGTCTGCACCGGCAACTCGGTGACCTGCCAGGCCGGATCACCCATCAGGGCATCCGCCGGGATGCCGGCGGCGTCGGCGATCAGCGCGCGCGCTCGCTCGCCCGACAGCGGCTCGAACCAGGCATCGTCGGGTCGGCTCGCCGCGGGGGTTGTGGAGACCGGTGTGTTCGGTGTTGTCCCGGGCACGGACTGTTTGTGTTGTCGCTCGATGGCGGCCTTGAGGACATCCGGTGGTATCGCCTCGGTCAGGATCGGTGTCATGGCCTCGGGGAGCTGTTCGGACAACGCCGTGCCGGGTTCCGCGGGCAGCGTGTCGCTCAGGGTCCGCAGGGCATCGAAGCGTTCCAGGCAGTTTCCGCAGCGGACGATGCCGAGCGACGCCTGCAAGGCATCCTCTTCGATCTCGTAGATCGTCAGGCACTGCGGACACTGGGTGTACATGGACGGGATGGGAGACGGGGACGGGGGTGAAGCGTAACAACATTGCGCTGCGCCGGCAGGTACGAGACGCGCCAGGAGCGTGCGTCGCGTCAGGGATTGTCGAAGCATCCGCTGATGCGAACCCAGCCCTCGCGACGTGTGACGTGCAGTTCGCCGAAGCCGCACGCACGATAACGTTTCAGCAGTTCGTCCTCCTGCCCGGCGAGGATGCCGGACAGTGCGAACGGCGCACCGGGCCGGCACAGCGCCGCGAAGCGCGGCGCCAGTTCGACGAGCGGCCCGGCGAGGATGTTGGCAACGAAGATGTCGGCCTGCACCGCTTGCGCAAGCGCGTCCGGCAGGCAAGCCTGCAACTGTCCGGCGACGCCGTTGCGCGTGGCGTTGTCGCGCGTGGCGGTGAGCGCCTGCGGGTCATTGTCCACCGCGATGGCGTGCGCGGCGCCAAGTTTCAGGGCGGCGATCGCGAGCACGCCGGAGCCGCAACCGTAATCGACGACGGTCTTGCCGACTGGATCGAGGCCGTCCAGCCACTCAAGGCACAGCGCCGTGGTCGGGTGGGTGCCGGTGCCGAAGGCGAGGCCGGGGTCGAGGCGGACCACGACCGCCGCTGCGTCCAGGTCGCCCGCTGGTTCGATGTTCCAAGGATGGATCCACAACCGCTTGCCGAACCGCATCGGCTGGTAGCGGTCCAGCCACGCGCGCTCCCAATCCTGGTCGGCGATTTCGCGGAACGCGATGCGGTCGGGCGCAAGTTCCGGCAACGCGTCGTGCAGAAGATGCACGAGTCCGCGGTGGTCGGCGTCGGCCGCGAACAGGGCCAGCAGGGTCAGGGATTCCCACAGCGGTGTTGCGCCGACACCCGGCTCGAAGATCGCGGCTTCGTCGGGCGTGTCGGCAGCGGCGTCCAGCAGCGTCACCGACAACGCGCCGAGATCTTCCAGCGCGGTCTCGGCACGCGGCTGTTGTTCGGCGCGGATGGTCAGTTGCAGTTCGAGCCAGGGCATGATCAGGATGCGTCGATACGCGTTGCTTGTCTTTCCCTTCGCCTGCGCAGGGCGGAGCGTGGCGAACGCGCGCGCAGCGCGATGAGGGGGGTGGCTTTTGCCGCCCGGGGGTATCCCCCCGCTGTTGCGCAGCGATCCCCTTCCTGCGGAAGGGGGGCACGTTTCGCTTTATCCGAGCCCCGGGTCCGGAGCCTCAGCTCCCCAACCCGATGCCTTTTTCCTTCTGCTCGCGGATGCGTTTTTCAAGGTAGTGGATGTTGCGGCCGCCGTGCTTGAAACCCGAGTCGCCCATGATCCGCTGCTGCAGCGGCAGGTTGGTCTTGACGCCCTCGATCACGGTTTCGCTGAGCGCGGTGCGCATGCGCATGATCGCGGTCTTGCGGTCGACGCCATGCACGATCAGCTTGCCGATCATCGAGTCGTAGTTCGACGGGATCCGGTATCCGTCGTAGAGATGCGTGTCGATGCGCACGCCCGGCCCGCCCGGCGCTTCGAAGCGCTTCACCGTGCCGGGGCTTGGCATGAAAGTATCGGGGTCTTCGGCGTTGATGCGGCATTCGATGGCATGGCCGCGCGGGACGATGTCCTGCTGGCGGATCGACAGCGGTTCGCCCGCCGCGATCAGCAATTGCTCGCGCACCAGGTCGACGCCGGTGATCATCTCGGTGACCGGATGCTCCACCTGGATGCGGGTGTTCATCTCGATGAAATAGAAGCGCCCGTCCTGGAACAGGAATTCGAAGGTGCCGGCGCCTCGATAGCCGATGCGCAGGCAGGCGTCGGTGCAGATCTTGCCGATCTCCGCGCGCATTTCCGGCGTGATGCCGGGCGCGGGGGCCTCTTCCACGACCTTCTGGTGGCGGCGTTGCATCGAGCAGTCGCGTTCGCACAGGTGGATCGCGTTGCCCTGGCCGTCGGCCAGCACCTGGATCTCGACGTGGCGCGGGTTCTCGAGGAACTTCTCCATGTACACCTGATCGTTGCCGAACGCCGCGCGCGCTTCCGCGCGCGTGGTCGCGATCGCGTTGCCGAGGTGCGCCTCGGTGTGCACGTCGCGCATGCCGCGCCCGCCGCCACCGCCCGCGGCCTTGATCAGCACCGGGTAGCCGATCTTGCGGGCGATCGCGAGGCTGCGTTCGACGTCGTCGTCGAGCGGGCCGTCGGAACCCGGCACGCACGGCACGCCCGCGGCTTGCATCGCCTTGATGGCCTCGACCTTGTCGCCCATCATGCGGATCACCGGCGCGGTCGGGCCCACGAACACGAAGCCGGATTGCTCTACCTGCTCGGCGAAGTCGGCGTTCTCGGACAGGAATCCGTAACCCGGATGGATCGCGGTGGCGTCGGTGACTTCGGCCGCGGCGATGATCGCGGGGATGTTCAAATAACTCTTTGCGGAAGACGCCGGGCCGATGCAGATGGCTTCGTCGGCCATGCCGACGTGCTTCAGGTTGCGATCGGCGGTCGAATGCACTGCCACCGTCCTGATGCCCATGGTCTGGCAGGCGCGCAACACGCGCAGCGCGATTTCGCCGCGGTTGGCAATGAGGACCTTGTCGAGCATGGCGATCAGCCGATCACGAACAGCGGCTGGTCGAATTCCACCGCCTGGCCGTTCTCGGCGACGATGGCGACCACGGTGCCGGCGATTTCGGCTTCGATCTGGTTGAACATCTTCATCGCCTCGATCACCCCCAGCGGATCGCCGGTCTTGACCTGCTGGCCGACCTTGACGAACGGTTCGGCGCCGGGCGAAGCGGCGGCGTAGAAGGTGCCGACCATCGGCGAGCGCACCACGGTACCCGGTGGCAGGCCGGTGTCCGCGGCTGCGGGCGCCGCGGCCGTGGTTGCCGCCGGCACGGGTGCCGGGAAGGAGGCCGCGACAGCGGGTTGCGGTGCAGCGATCACCTGCGGTACGGGCATGCTTCCGGACGGAAAGCGCGACAGGCGGACGACTTCCTCGCCCTCCTTGATTTCCAGTTCCGAGAGGTTCGATTCTTCCAGCAGTTCGATCAGTTTCTTGACTTTGCGCAGATCCATGACGGTCTCGCTTGAAGGTTGGTTGGGCTCAGTGGGTGGCCAGCCGCGCGAGCGCGGCGTCCAGCGCGTAGCGATAACTGTCGGCGCCGAACCCGGCGACGATGCCCGCGGCCAGATCGGAAAAATACGACTGGCGGCGGAACGGCTCGCGTGCGTGCGGGTTGGACAGGTGCACTTCGATGAAGGGGATCGCGACCGCGGCCAGCGCATCGCGCAGCGCCACCGAGGTATGGGTGAAAGCGGCGGGGTTGATCAGGATGAAAGCGGTGCCGTCGGTCCTGGCCGCATGCACCCGTTCGACCAGCGCATGTTCGGCGTTGGACTGGAAGCCTTGCAACGCGTGCCCCGCGGCCCTGGCTTGCGCGGTCAGCGACGCGTCGATTCCAGCCAGGGTGGCGCGGCCGTACACGTCCGGCTCGCGTTCACCGAGCAGGTTGAGGTTGGGACCGTGGAGGACCAGAATCTGTGCCACGCTTCAGCAGTGCCTGCGGCCGGACCGGAAGCCGCGCAGTCTGAACCGTCATTCAGGCATTGTCCAGCGTTACGCTGTGAATCGCAGCAGATAAGCGACGATCGTCACATGTTTTACGATTTCCGTGACTTGGCCTCGGCCAGCCACGCCTTGATCGTGGCCGGGTCGAGCACTCCCAGCCTGGTCTCGAGGATGCGGCCGTCGCGCCCGATCAGCACGCTGTAGGGCAACAGGCCCGCGGTGTCGCCGAAGGTGGTGGTGGGCACCGGATCCGCGTCGATGCCGATCAGGATCGGATAGCCTACCGGCATTTGCCCGAGGAACCTGGCCGCCGATTGCGGCTGGTCCATCGCGATGCCGACCACCTGCAGGCCGTCGTCCGCGTGTTCGCGTTGCAGTCGCGCCAGCATCGGCATTTCCTTGCGACAGGGCGCGCACCAGGTCGCCCAGAAGTTCAGCAACACGACCTTGCCGCGCCATTTGGCGAGCGCCGTGGTCTGGCCGGCAAGGTCGGGCAGCGCATACCCGCCCACCGCGTCGCCGACCGCCAGGGTCTTGACCCCCGCCGGTGCGGGTGGCTGCGCTGGCGGCTGGTCGGCCCAGCGGTGCTGCAGCCACCAGCCCCCGGCCGCGGCAAGGCAGGCCAGCACCAGGATCAGGATCGTGCGGCGATCCATCATCGCGCGGTCGGTTCCCCGTCGGCACGGACCAGCGCGTTGCGCACCAAGGATGCCGTCAACACGGTCGGCAAGGCGTGCCCGGCGCCGCCGCCACGCGGATACACCACGTACAGCGGCACCCCCGGCCAGTGGAACTCGCGCAGGTAGGCGCCGATCTCGGGATCGACATCGGTCCAGTCGCCGCGCATGTACACCGCGCCGGTCTGCGCCAGCAGCGCGCGAAACGCGGACGTGTCCAGCACGGCATATTCATTGGCCTTGCAGGTGACGCACCAGTCGGCGCCGATGCCTACGAACACCGGCGTGCCGGCGTCGCGCAGCGACTGCAATGCCGCACGGCTGAAGGCCACCGTGCCGGCGTCGGTCGCGGCGGCTGCGCGGGCGGGTGGCGCGACCTGCGCCACGCCGTACAGCGAAACCAGTGTCGCCAGCGCCAGCACCACGGTGAACGCATGCCCGAGCCTGCGCCCGGCGTGCGCCCGGCCGTGCCACCACAGCGCGGCCGCCAGCAGCACCATCGCGGTCAGCACCAGCGCCACCGCGTCGGCGCCGCGCTGGTGGGCCAGCACCCACACCAGCCACACCGCGGAGAGATACATCGGGAACGCCAGGACCTGCTTCAGCGTTTCCATCCAGTGCCCCGGTTTCGGCAACAGCCGCGCCAGCGCCGGTACCAGTCCGATCAGGGTCAGCGGCAACGCCAGTCCCACGCCCAGCGCCAGCATCACCAGCAGTTCGTGCGCCGGCGGCGCGACGAACGCGTAGGCCAGTGCCGCGCCCATGAACGGCGCGGTGCAGGGGCTGGCGACGACCACCGCCAGCACGCCCGTGAAGAAATGTCCGAGCGCACCGCCGCGCCGGGTCAGGCCGTTGCCGAAGTTGCCGAGGCGCGACCCGAACTGCGCCACGCCCGACATCGACAGCCCGACCGCGAACAGCACGCAGGCCAGCACCGCGACGATCACCGGCTGCTGCAACTGGGTGCCCCAGCCGATCGCCTGGCCGGCCCCGCGCAAGCCCAGGATCACGGCGCCGATGACGAGGAAGGTACCCAGCACGCCCGCGGCATAGGCCAGCGCATGGGCGCGCGAGCGCTGGCGCGATTCGCCGCCCTCGAGCACACCCACCGCCTTGATGGCCAGCACCGGCAGCACGCACGGCATCAGGTTCAGGATCAGGCCGCCCACGAATGCCAGCAGCAGCGCGAAGGCGAGACCGGTGGAGAGCGGGCCCGCGATGGCTTGCATGGACGCCCCCGCGGCAATCGTTGGCTGCGCGCCTGCGCCCGGGGCATGCAAGGATGCGGTGATCGGATTGCGCGGCGGTGCGTTGCCGGCCGCACCCGCACCCACGAACGGACCACCGCCCGCGGTCGGCAGCGTGAAGGTTTCGGTGTTGGGTGGATAGCAGATCTTGGGCGCGACTTCGTGGCAACCCTGATAGGTCACCTCGAGCTCCAGGGTGGCCGGCATCGCGCCCGTCGCCGTGTAGGGCAGCGAGCCGTCCACGCGATCGTGATAGATCTCGACGTCGCCGAGGTACGGGTCGTGTTCCCTGGTGCCGGGCGGCAGTGCCAGCTTGCCGGCCGCGAAGCCGCGGGTGAGGATCTTCGCCTCGATGCGGCCGCGGTAGAGGTAATAGTGCGGCGCGATGTCGAAGTGCAACGCAATCGTGCCGGGTTCGGGAATGGTCGGCGTGAGTGCAAACGCCCGGGTCACCGGCAACAGCCCTTCGCCGGGGCCCGCGTTTTGCGCGTGCGCGCCCGTGGCGGCGAGCAGCAACAGCGCCGGGATCAGCAGGCGGGCAAGGAATCGTCGGGGAAACATCAGGACAACCATCGAGCCGGGTGGAACCAGGCAAACCGGTCCGCACGTGCCGTCATTCTGGCAGGCGCGCAGCCGGGCCGCCACTCCGGGGCCGGGGTGCGTTCCACTGCGCCCATGCCGCGGGGACCGTGCCATCAGTCCGCGTTGCGGTCGGGCGTCTCCTGGACGATCCAGTCCAGGTACGGCGCATGGCCCGCGATGATGTCCAGCGCGACCAGTTCCGGAACCTCGTCGGGGTGCAGTTCCACCAGCCGCGCGCGTAGCGCCTCGAAGCGTTCGCGCCGGGTCTTGATCAGCAACAGCACCTCGGCATCGTCGTGGATTCGGCCCTGCCAGTGATACGTCGATTGCACGCCCGGCACGCAGTTCACGCAGGCGGCCAGGCCCTCCCCGACCAGCGTGCGCGCGATCCGCGCGGCGGTTTCGGCGTCGGGACAGGTGGACAGGCAGAGCAGGGGCATGGGCTCGGATCTGGGTGGAATGGCGAGCGTAGCGGATTGGGCATCCCCCCGCCTTGCCCACCAAGACAGGCAAGGCGACCCCCTTCCTGCGGAAGGGGGTTCGAACTCCTGAGTGGTCTCGCTCGTCTTCCCCCTTCCGCAGGAAGGGGGTCCGAGGGGGATGGCTCTTGAATCCGCGCAATCCGACCTTACAATTGGCACTCGTCGTTGTTGAGTGCTAACAACGCCAATCCTTTCCCCAACCCCCCCAACGCAGCTGGAGTCACCATGAAGCTTCGTCCATTGCACGACCGCGTCATCGTCAAGCGCCTCGAGGCGGAAACCAAGTCCGCCGGCGGCATCGTCATCCCCGACACCGCGACCGAGAAGCCCATCAAGGGCGAAGTGGTCGCCGTGGGCACCGGCAAGATCCAGGAAGACGGCAAGGTCCGTCCGATGGCCGTCAAGGCCGGCGACAAGGTGCTGTTCGGCAAGTATTCCGGCACCGAAGTCAAGGTGGATGGCGAGGAACTGCTCGTCATGCGCGAAGACGACCTGGTCGCGGTACTTGAGGGCTGATCGAAGCCCGCCGAACCCCTTAGCCGTCGCCCCGGCACAGGCCGGGACCCATTGCGAACGCACTGGATTCCGGCCTTTGCCGGGATGACGATCAAAAGACAGGCATTACAGGAATAAAACCATGGCAGCCAAAGAAATCCGTTTCTCCGAAGACGCGCGCAGCCGCATGGTGCGCGGCGTCAACGCCCTGGCCAACGCGGTCAAGGCCACCCTCGGCCCCAAGGGCCGCAACGTCGTGCTCGAGAAGAGCTTCGGCGCTCCCACCATCACCAAGGACGGCGTGTCCGTCGCGAAGGAAGTGGAGCTGGCCGACAAGTTCGAGAACATGGGCGCGCAGATGGTGAAGGAAGTCGCCTCCAAGACTTCCGACGCCGCCGGTGACGGCACCACTACCGCGACCGTGCTGGCGCAGGCGATGATCCGCGAAGGCATGAAGGCGGTCGCCGCCGGCATGAACCCGATGGACCTGAAGCGCGGCATCGACAAGGCCGTGACCGCCGCCGTCGAGGAACTCAAGAAGATCTCCAAGCCGTCGGCCGATTCCAAGTCGATCGCGCAGGTCGGCACCATCTCCGCCAATGGCGACGAGCACATCGGCAAGCTGATCAGCGAGGCGATGGACAAGGTCGGCAAGGAAGGCGTCATCACGGTCGAGGACGGTTCGGGCCTCGAGAACGAGCTCGACGTCGTCGAAGGCATGCAGTTCGACCGCGGTTACCACTCGCCGTACTTCATCAACAACCCGCAGTCGATGCAGTTCGAGCTCGAGGAGCCGTACATCCTGCTGCACGACAAGAAGATCTCCACCGTGCGCGACCTGCTGCCGGTGCTGGAAGGCGTCGCGAAATCCGGCAAGCCGCTGCTGATCATTGCCGAGGACATCGAGGGCGAGGCGCTAGCCACCCTGGTGGTCAACAAGCTGCGCGGTGGCCTCAAGGTCGCGGCCGTCAAGGCACCGGGCTTCGGCGATCGCCGCAAGGCGATGCTCGAGGACATCGGCATCCTGACCG
>DASURP010000068.1:0-3492 GCA_036279975.1 Rhodanobacteraceae bacterium | reverse complement strand
ACGTGATCGACCTGCACGGGCGGCTGGACGTGGTGCGTTGCCTTGCGCACGGGCATCGCTTCGACCGCGAGTGGTTCCAGTCGCGCCTGCGCGAGGCGAATCCGGGCTGGAACGCGGCGTCCGCGCGGATCGCGCCGGATGGCGATGCGGAACTGGAGGGCGTCGATTTCGGCGTGTTCGAAGTTCCCGCCTGCGAAGTCTGCGGCGGCGTGCTGAAGCCCGACGTGGTGTTCTACGGCGAATCCGTGCCGCGCGGAACCACGGAAGCGGCACTGGCCGCGGTGGAATCGGCCGATGGCGTGCTGGTGGCCGGTTCGTCATTGATGGTGTGGTCGAGTTTCCGGCTGGTGCGCGCGGCGGTCGCGCGCGGCGTCGAAGTCGTAGCGGTCAATCGCGGCCGCACCCGCGCCGACGACCTGTTCGCATTCAAATTGGATGGCGAGTGCGGCGCGGTGCTAAGCGAAGCCGTGCGCCGCACGCATTGACAGGGCGCGCATATGGGTGGGGACGCGGGGACCCATGCAGGAGCGCGCCTGCGCGCGATCGCATCGTCCGGCGTGCCGGTGCCTCCGGGTCGCCAGCAGGCTGGCTCCTACGATGCGGCCGCTTCGTCTTCTTCCTTGAACGCTTCGATCGGGGGACACGAGCAGAACACGTGCTTGTCGCCGTACACGTTGTCCACGCGTGCGACCGGCGCCCAGTACTTCACCTGCTTGAGCGATGCCAGCGGGTAGGCGGCGAGTTCGCGCGGATAGGCATGTGTCCATTCGCTGGCCGAGACCGCGGCGGCGGTATGCGGCGCGTGCTTGAGCGGGTTGTCCTCGCGGTCGAGGCGGCCGTCCTCGATCGCACGGATCTCGTCGCGGATCTGGATCATCGCATCGATGAAGCGATCGAGTTCGTGCAACGATTCGGATTCGGTAGGTTCCACCATCAGCGTGCCGGCCACGGGGAACGACAGCGTGGGTGCATGGAAGCCGAAATCGATCAGGCGCTTGGCGATGTCCTCGGCGCTGACGCCGCTGGCCTTCTCCAGCGGGCGGACGTCGAGGATGCATTCGTGCGCGACCAGGCCGTTGCGGCCGGTGTAGAGGGTGGGGTAGTGCGCGGCCAGCCGCTTCGACAGGTAATTGGCGTTGAGCAGCGCGACCTGGGTCGCCTTCAGGATGCCCTCGCGGCCCATCATCGTGATGTACATCCACGAGATCGGCAGTATCGAGGCCGAGCCGAAAGTTGCCGCCGAGACCATCCCCCCTTCACGCGCGTCCGGACCCTCACCCCGACCCTCTCCGGGAGGGAGAGGGGGAAAGGCACGCGGCAAGAACTTCGCAAGATGCGACTTCACCGCGCACGGTCCGACACCCGGGCCGCCGCCGCCGTGCGGGATGCAGAAGGTCTTGTGCAGGTTGAGGTGCGAGACGTCCGAACCCCAGCGGCCGGGGCGCGCCACGCCGCACAGCGCGTTCAAGTTGGCGCCGTCGGTGTAGACCTGGCCGCCGTGGCGGTGCACGATCTCGCAGATTTGCGCGATTTCTTCCTCGAACACGCCGTGGGTGGACGGATAGGTCAGCATGATCGCGGCGAGCCGGCCGGAATATTTCTCGGCCTGGGTGCGGATGTCCCCGATATCGACGTTGCCGTTCGCATCGCACTTGATGACCACTACCGTCATGCCGCACATGTGCGCCGACGCCGGGTTGGTGCCGTGCGCGGATTCGGGGATCAGGCACACGTCGCGCTGCGCCTGGCCGAGGGCGCGGTGGTAGGCGCGGATCGCCAGCAGGCCCGCGTATTCGCCCTGCGCGCCGGCGTTCGGTTGCAGGCTGACCGCATCGTAGCCGGTGATCGCGATCAGCTGTGCTTCGAGGCTGTCGATCAATGCGCGGTAACCGCGCCACTGCTCGGCCGGCGCCAATGGGTGGATGTCGGCGAATTCCGGCCAGGTGATCGGCACCATCTCGGCCGTCGCGTTCAATTTCATGGTGCACGAACCGAGCGGAATCATGCTGCGGTCGAGCGCCAGGTCCTTGTCGGCGAGCTGGCGCAGGTAGCGCAGCATTTCGTGTTCGCTGCGGTAACTGTTGAACACCGGATGGGCGAGGAAGGCCGAGTGGCGCACCAGCGGGGCCGGCAGCGCATCCGGCGTTGCGCGGTCGAGTGCGTCGATGTCGTCGAGGCGCGCGCCGAACAATGCCGCCAGCCGGTGCACGTCGTCGCGGGTGGTGGTTTCGTCGAGGCTGATTGCGAGCGAGGTGTCGTCGATGTGGCGCAGGTTGATGTGCGCGGCGCGCGCCATCGCATGGATGGTGTGGGCATCGCAGCCGGTGACATGCAGGGTGTCGAAGAAATCGCCGTCCACCTTGATGCCGGCCTTGCGCAGGGCGGCGGCCAGGATCGCGGCCAGCCGGTGCGTGCGCCGCGCGATGCGGGTCAACCCTTCCGGCCCATGGTACACCGCGTACATCGCGGCCATCACCGCCAGCAGCACCTGCGCGGTGCAGATGTTGCTGGTCGCCTTTTCGCGGCGGATGTGCTGCTCGCGGGTTTGCAAGGTCAAGCGATAGGCCTTGTTGCCCTGCGCATCCACCGACACGCCGATCAGCCGCCCGGGCAGCGAGCGCTTGTACGCGTCGCGGCAGGCCATGAAGGCAGCGTGCGGGCCGCCGAAGCCGAACGGCACGCCGAAGCGCTGTGAATTGCCGACCACGATGTCGGCGCCCCATTCACCGGGCGGCGTGATCAAGGTCAATGCCAGCAGGTCGGTTGCCACCGCGACCAGCGCGCCCTTCGCGTGCAGTGCCTCGCACAGCGACTTGTGATCCCGGATCGTGCCGAAGGTGTCGGGGTATTGCAGCAGCACGCCGAAACAGTCGGCGTCCGCGGCCTTCGTTGCAGCGTCGATCGCAAGCTCGATTCCGAGCGGTTCGGCGCGGGTGCGCAGCACTTCGATCGTTTGCGGGTGCACATGCTTCGACACGAAAAACACGTTCGACTTCGATCTGGACGAGCGCCTGGCCAGCGTCATCGCCTCGGCCGCCGCGGTGGCCTCGTCGAGCAACGAGGCGTTGGCGATTTCCATGCCGGTGAGGTCCGCGCACATGGTCTGGAAGTTGAGCAGCGCTTCCATGCGGCCTTGCGAAATCTCTGCCTGGTACGGCGTGTACGCGGTGTACCAGGCGGGGTTTTCGAGGACGTTGCGCAGGATCACCAGCGGCGTATGGGTGCCGTAATAGCTCTGGCCGATGAAGCTCTTGAACACTTCGTTCTGGTCGGCCAGCACACGGATCTTCGCCAGCGCCTCGGTTTCGGTGATGGCCGGTGGCAGCGCCAGCGGGTTCTTCTGGCGGATCGTGGCGGGCACGATCGCATCGACCAAGGCGTCGAGCGAGTCGTAGCCGACGGTTTCCAGCATATGCGCGATTTCGGCATCGTCCGGACCGACGTGGCGGGCGATGAACGCATCGTGCTGCTCGAGGTCGTGCAGGGAAGGGG
>DASURP010000067.1:0-30362 GCA_036279975.1 Rhodanobacteraceae bacterium | reverse complement strand
ACGCGGCATTGCTGGATCAGGGTTGCCCCCATTGTCCAATATTCCCCACTGCTGCCTCCCGTAGGAGTCTGGGCCGTGTCTCAGTCCCAGTGTGGCTGATCATCCTCTCAGACCAGCTACGGATCGTCGCCTTGGTGGGCCGTTACCCCGCCAACAAGCTAATCCGGCATCGGCTCATCCAATCGCGCAAGGTCCGAAGATCCCCTGCTTTCACCCGAAGGTCGTATGCGGTATTAGCGCAAGTTTCCCTGCGTTGTCCCCCACGACTGGGCAGATTCCGATGCATTCCTCACCCGTCCGCCACTCGCCATCAAGAGAGCAAGCTCTCTCATGCTGCCGTTCGACTTGCATGTGTTAGGCATGCCGCCAGCGTTCAATCTGAGCCAGGATCAAACTCTTCACTTAAGGTTTCGACAACCCGAAGGCTGTCTATTCTGAGTAGAGTCCGAAACCTGAACTGCAATTCATCGCTGAATCACTAAGGTTCAAAGGTTTGGACGTCTTGCATCGATGAACTTTCGTCCACCTGCAAGCCGCCCACACAAGTCACCTGTGCACACTGTCAAGGAGCTTCGCGGTGCGTCGCCTTGCGGTTTCGCGTTGCGCGACGTTTCGTCACGCGAGCCGCCCATTGTAACCAGCTTTTCGAGCCTGTCAACAACTTCCCGGGAAAGTTCTGCTGCCCGGAAAACGCCTGCACGACGACTCGCGCCGCGCGGGCCGACAAGGATAGCGCGCGTCTTTTCACTTGGGAAGTGGCCCCGCGCAAAGCCGCGCTACACTGCGGCCTCCACCCGCAAAAGACCAGGGCCTGTTAGCGCCATGCCACGTGGCCGCGCCGGCGGCCTTGGCCTGCAGGGCAAGGAAGAACGAGGAAGATGTATGTCGACACACCGACGAGTGATGACACCGCCATGCGGGCCAAGGGCCCCGGCCCGAAGGGTTGCCCCGCAACGGCCGCCATACGGCGGCGCGCACCTTGACCATGGAACCACCATGGCGCCGCGGCGCGCACCTTGTCTGGCAGCCGCCGTGGAAGCAACGCGGTTCACTTGGCATGGCGTTGACAGGCCCTGATCCGATGCGCGCGTTCCCGCTGCTTGGCGCCCCCCTGTTCGCCGCCGCCCTGGCTTGCCAGGCCTGCGCCGCGGCGCCGCCCGCGCCGGCGGCCACGCCCAGCGTGACGCTCGCCGGGCACCGGTTCGGCGTGGAAATCGCCACGACCCCCGCGCAACAGGAGCGCGGGCTGATGTTTCGCACCGCCATGCCGGCCGATCACGGCATGCTGTTCGTGTTTTCCGATGACGAACCGCGCACGTTCTGGATGAAGAACACCCTGATTCCGCTCGACATGCTGTTTTTCGACGGCGCGCACCGGTTGGTGGCCGTCCAGCAGGACGCGCAGCCGTGCGAGGCCGATCCTTGCAAACTCTATCCGAGCGGCGCGCCCGCGCGTTACGTGCTGGAACTCAACGCCGGCACCGCGGCGAGGCTGGGGCTGCGCAAGGGCGACGTGATCACGTTCTCCGACCTGGCTTCCGGCACCCAGTGAAACACGCCGTCCCGGGAGCGCACGCAGGTGAAATTCAGCGGCAGCGGGACCAGCGGCCCCGGCGGCTGGTCGTCGAACCAGCGGTCATCGAACGGCACGAACTCGAGCATCTTGTGCGCCTCCCCGATCCTTCAGGGTTTCATGCAAGCACAACGGCATGAACATGGCGTGACGCAAAAAAGGCAACGGTGTGGCCATTTGCATTCCGGTACCCGGGTCCCGGCCACGCCCCCGCCGGAGCGGTGGACGGAGCCACGCCGCGCCCGGCCCTACTCCACCTCGATCATCTCGAAGTCGTCCTTGGTGACGCCGCAGTCGGGGCAGGTCCAGGTATCGGGAATGTCTTCCCAGCGGGTGCCCGGCTCGATGCCCTCTTCCGGAAGGCCGGCTTCCTCGTCATAGATGAAACCGCACACCACGCACATGAACTTGCGGTAGACGACGGTTTCTGCAGAAGCACTCATGGTTTGCGTGACACGGGAGAAGATGTTGCCTATTGTCGCAAGTCGAGGCCCGGCATGAAAGCGGACCCTTGATCCACGTCAATCCGAACCATGTCCAAACCCCCGCTGCCGTTGCCACGCTTGCCGCCACGCGGCCTGTACGCCATCACCGACGGCCCCCGCGACGGCCTCCTCGCGGGCGCGCGTGCCGTGCTGGAGGGCGGCGCGGCCATCCTGCAATACCGCGACAAGACGCGTGCGGCGAAACGAAGGCTGCGCGAGGCGCGCGCACTGGCGGCAATCTGCCACGCGGCCGGGGCGCCGCTGATCGTCAACGACGACCTGGAACTCGCGTCGGCCTGCGGCGCGACCGGCGTGCACCTTGGCGAAGACGACGCCGCGATCGCCGACGCGCGGGCCGCGCTGGGCGCCGCTGCGATCATCGGGGTTTCGTGTTACGACTCGCTGCAACGCGCGCGTGATGCCGCAAGTGCCGGCGCCGACTACCTGGCCTTCGGCGCGTTCTTCCCGACTTCGACGAAGGCGGTTACCCGCCGCGCCACCCCGGGCCTGCTCCGGGAAGCGCGGCAGTTCGCCTTGCCGCTGGTGGCGATCGGTGGCATCACCCCGGACAATGGCAGGGCGCTGGTCACGGCCGGCGCGGATTTCCTGGCCGTGGTTTCGGCCCTGTTCGCGGCGCGAGATGTGCACGCCCAGGCACGGCGGTTCACGGCATTGTTTGAAACTCCTTCGCAAGATCCAACATGACCACCAACCACGAGCTTTTCCAGCGCGCCCTGGACGTCCTGCCCGGCGGCGTCGATTCGCCGGTACGCGCGTTCAAGTCGGTCGGCGGCGAGCCTTTCATCGCCGCGCGTGCCGACGGCCCGTACCTGTGGGACGTCGAGGACAAGCGCTACATCGACTACGTGGGCTCGTGGGGACCGATGGTCGCTGGCCACAACCACCCGCACGTGCGCGAGGCCGTGGCACGGGCGGTGCGCGACGGCCTGTCGTTCGGCACGCCGTGCGCGGCGGAGGCGGAACTTGCCGAAGCGATCCGCGCATCGATGCCTTCGCTAGAGATGCTGCGCTTCGTCAACTCGGGCACCGAGGCCACGATGTCGGCGCTCAGGCTCGCGCGCGGCGCGACCGGGCGCGAGCGCTGCGTGAAGTTCGAGGGTTGCTACCACGGCCACGGCGATTCGTTCCTGGTGAAGGCGGGTTCCGGAGCCCTGACCCTGGGCGTACCCGACTCACCGGGCGTGCCGAAGCCACTGGCCGACCTCACCATCACGCTGCCCTACAACGACATCGACGCGGCGCGCCACCTGTTCGACGCGATGGGCAAGACACTTGCCTGCGTGATCGTGGAACCCGTCGCCGGCAACATGAACTGCGTGCCGCCGCGTCCCGGTTTTCTGCAAACCCTGCGCGAGCTGTGCACGCGCGACGGCGCGCTGCTGATCTTCGATGAAGTGATGACGGGCTTCCGCGTCGCGCCGGGCGGCGCCCAGCAGCTCTACGCGATCACCCCCGACCTCACCACGCTCGGCAAGGTCATCGGCGGCGGCATGCCGGTGGGCGCCTACGGTGGCCGCCGCGACCTGATGGAACAGATCGCACCGGCCGGACCGATCTACCAGGCCGGCACGCTTTCCGGCAACCCGGTGGCGATGGCGGCCGGCCTTGCCATGCTGGGCCTGGTGCGCGAGCCCGGCTTCCACGAACGCCTGTCGCTCAAGACCCAGGCCCTCTGCGACGGCTTGGCCGCACTTGCGCGCGAGGCCGGCGTGCCGTTTTCCGCCAATCGCGTGGGCGGGATGTTCGGCCTGTTCTTCAACCGCGAAAAGGTCGAAACCTTTGCGCAGGCCATGGCCTGCGACCGCGCAGCCTTCAATCGCTTCTTCCACGCGATGCTGGAACGCGGCGTGTATTTCGCGCCCAGTGCGTTCGAGGCGGGTTTCATGTCCACGGCCCACGCCGACGACGTGATCGCGGCGACCCTGGAAGCCGCGCGAGGCGCATTTGCCGCTGCACGACACCCTTGAACGCGCCAGTCGACCCCGCTGCCCGCAACGTGTTCTCGTAGGAGCCTGCCTGCAGGCGACCGTCGCCTGATCGAGCAAATGCTTGTCCTCATCGCGTGCAGGCGCGCTCCTACCAAAAGCTTGTCGCGCAAAACACCCGTGTCGCCTCACCAGACGCCGGTATTGGGCATCGAGGCCCAGGGCTCGGCCGGCGGCAACGGATCGCCCTTTTGCAGCAGCTCGATCGAGATCAGGTCGGGTGAACGCACGAACGCCATGTGGCCGTCGCGCGGCGGGCGGTTGATGGCCACGCCCATCCCCTGCAGGTGCGCGCAGGTTGCGTAGATGTCCTCCACGCGGAACGCGAGGTGGCCGAAGTTGCGCGCGCTGCCGTAGTCCTCGTCCGAGTCCCAGTTCCAGGTCAGTTCAAGCTCGGCCCCGGGGCTGTCGGGGGCCGCCAGGAACACCAGCGTGAACTTGCCCGCGGGAACTTCCTTGCGACGCACCTCGCGCAATCCCAGGCCCTCGCAGTAGAAGCGCAGCGACGCCTCCAGGTCGCGCACGCGCACCATGCTGTGCAGGTATTGCATGCTCCTTCCTCCACGACGACGCCATGCATCATTGGCGATTCGGCTATCGTGGCCGCGACGATCCTGCACATGCAAGCCCGGAGGTGGCAGCGTGACGCACAAATTCGACACCCTCGCCGTGCACGCGGGCGCGGAACCCGAGGTCGGGACCGGCGCGGTGGCGCCGCCGATCCACCTCTCCACCACCTTCGTGCATGCCCCGTCCGGCGGGCCGGACGATTTCACCTACCAGCGTGCGGACAACCCGACCCAGCGGCGCCTGGAAGCCGCACTGGCAGCGCTGGAAGGCGGTGAGCGCGCGCTGGCCTTCGCCTCCGGCATGGCCGCGGTCGCGGCGGTGCTGGACACCCTGCAACGCGGCCAGCGCGTGCTGGTCCCCGAAGATTGCTACGTCGGCACGCGCGGTTACGTGACCGAGGTATTGCCCGAGCGCGGCGTCGATGTCACCACGGTGGACACCAGCGACCTCGACGCGGTGCGCGCTGCCTGCCAGGACGGCATCGCACTGTTGTGGGCGGAATCGCCCTCCAATCCGCGCATGCGGATCAGCGACCTGGCCGGGCTGGCGAAACTCGCGCACGCCAGCGGCGCACGCTTCGCCTGCGACAACACCTTTGCCACACCGGTCCTGCAACACCCGCTGGAACTGGGCGCGGACATCGCGATGCACTCGACCACCAAGTATTTCGGCGGCCACAGTGACGTGCTGGGCGGCGCACTGGTGTTCGCCCGCAACGACGACTTCGCGGAACGCATCGCGGCGCGGCGCCTGCTGACCGGCGCGATCCTGTCGCCGTTCAGTGCCTGGCTGACCCTGCGCGGCTGCCGCTCGCTGCCGGCACGCATGGCACTGCACTGCGCGAACGCACGCAAGGTGGCGGAATTCCTCGCGCAACACCCGGCCGTGAAACAAGTGAACTGGCCGGGCCTGGCGACCCACCCCGGCCACGCGCTTGCCGCCCGCCAGATGCGGGGCCACGCAGGCATGTTCGGCGCGATGCTCAGCATCGAACTCGCCGGCGGCTACGCCGCTGCGGTGGCGCTGGCGCGGGGGACGAAACTCTTCACCAACGCAACCTCGCTCGGGGGCTGCGAATCGCTGATCGAACACCGCGCCTCGGCCGAAGGTGCACACACCCATGCACCGCCCGCGCTGGTACGCCTGTCGGTCGGCCTGGAAGATGCCGGCGACTTGATCGCGGATCTGGCCCAGGCACTTGCCGGCGATCCTCCCTGACCGCCGCGTCGCTCCGGTTCGGGCACGCCGGGACAACCTCGATCAAGCAACGCCGGGACGGTCATCGGGGCCGCCGCTCCTCGCCAGCAGCTTCCTGCCTTGGCTTTCCACGACAACCGTACCGGCCGCACCCGCGGTCTTCTCCCGCGCTGCGATCCGGAACCGGCACGCCGGCGCACCATGCAACATGCATTGGGTGCGCTGCACCGGGCGCCCGGTGGCGGCGCTCATGAAGGCGAGGTCGAACCTGCAGACATCCGGGTGGGTCCTGGCCAGCGAATGGAACACGCAGTTCCAGGCCTCCACCTCGGTGTGGTCGCCGACCTCGACGACCTCCGCCTCGTAACCCAGGGTATCCAGCTGCTCGGCCAGAAGCCGGGTGGCTTCCGCCGTATCGGACGCGGTCGCGATCCGCGAGGCCGCATCCTCACCCAGCTTCGCGCCCATGTCCGCCAGCAGGGCCTGCACCGCCGCCACGCCCGCGTGTGCGTACAGGTACTCGAGCATGCCGTCCGCGATCAGCGCGTAATTGCGCGGGAACAGTTCGCGCCCGGCCGGCAGCAGCACGAAGCAGGCGCGCGGCCGGCCGCCGCTCGGGATCGATTCACCGCGCGCGACGAAGCCTTGCACCATCAACGCGGTCAGGTGTTGCCTGACCGCGTTGTGGGTGACGCCCAGCGCCTTGCACAACTCTTCCACGGTGGCGCCCTGCGGCGAAAGCAACAGCTTGCGCAGCAACTTCTGTTGCGTGCTGCCGAGCTGGCGCAGGGCGTTCGCGGGTTTCATCAGTTCGCCTTGTCCGGGAACTGCCTGGCGATGCCGTCCGACAGCGTGTCCGCGATCATGTCCATGTGCTGCTGCATCCCGGTCCAGGACTTCGCCTGCTCGGCGGCCGGCGCGTTGGACATCAGCTCGTCGAGCTGGGTCTTGTGGTCGTTGACGTGCATCATCAACGCGCCTTGCAGCGTGCCCTCGGACCAGTTCGGATTGGCGCCTGCGAGGAACTTCGCGATGGCGGTGGCGTTGCCCGCAAGGTCATTCATGGCCTTCTGTTCGCCGGCCGCGTCGCCGGCCTTGGTGGCGTCGGTCAGGGCCTTGACGCCGCCCCAGTGTCCGGCCAGCAAGTTCAGCAGGCCGGCGCCCGCGTCCTTGCCGTAAAACCCGGCGACCGCATCGGCAATCTGCTTGGCATTGGCGACCACCGCATCGGCGGCCTTGCCTGCGTTGGCCTGGTTGCCGGCATGCACGGCCAGCGCGTAGTCGCGGGTGGCGACGATGTGGCCATGCCACAGCGAGCGCAAGGCGGCGTGCAGCTGCGGGGCCGCCGGTACCGCGGCGGACGCCGAGGCCGCGGGCTGGGCGGGTTGTGCCAGCGCGACCGGCGCGGTGACGGCGAATGCAAGCCCGAGCGCAAGCGCGCAGGCAATCGAAAGCGGTTTCATGTTGGTTCTCCTGATGGTCAATCGCCTGATGGCGACCCATCCATCATGGACATTTACAACATATAGTAAATATGTATATGTGTAAAGAATCCATGGCATCTATTGAGCAACTCCCGTGGCAACCGTGGCCAAGGATGGCCGCGGTGATGTTGCCGGACACGCAAACCCCGATGCAAACCATGCAACCCATGTCGCGGCGATCAGGGACGATCGCAAAAGTCATGGTTTCTGGAAGTGCGGCATGGCGTCGCGCAACGCGGCCAGCCGTTCCAGCGGATCGGTCACCTCCAGCAGGTGCTGGCGTTCGGCGTTCCCCAACGGCAACAGTTCCGCCAACCGGAAGCCGACCCAGCTGGCGTCGTCGTAACGCTCGCGCGGACCGTTGCGCCAAGACAACCCGGCCTGTTCCGCAAGCCGCTCCAGGATCGCCGGCAGCAGCGCGTATTCGACCGGTATCGGCACCCCGGGTTCGTCCGGCCAGGCGCGCACCTCACCGATCGCCAGGCCGTTGCCGCGGATGCGGGATTTCAGGACGCGGAACCGCGCACCGCCGATGACGCTGATGCCGAGCAGCCCGTCGGGCAGCGTGTCGAAGTCCACGATGCGCGCGAAGGTGCCGACCGCCGCCGGCAACGCGGGATCGCCGGCCTCCTGCCCATCCATGATCAGGCACACTCCGAACAAACCACCGCCGCGCGCGCACTCGCGGACCATGTCCAGGTAACGCGCCTCGAAGATCCGCAGCCCCAGCGTGCTGCCAGGGAACAGCACGGCATTGAGCGGGAACAACGGTATCTCGTTGCGCTTCACGCCCCGAGTCTAACCGTGGCGCAATGCCTCGAGGAACCGCCGGGGCGCGTTCTCGAAACCACCGTTGGACATGAAGACCACGTGGTCGCCGGGCCGCGCCCGGTCGTGCAACGCGGCGACCAGGGCCGCCACCGTCGGCACGGCCACGCCGCGACCGTCGAGCGCATCGGTCACCCGATGCGCGTCCCACGGCAATTCCGGGCGCTGCAACAACACCACGGCATCGGCGTCGGACAGCGAGGGCGCCAGGGCCGCCGCATGCGCGCCGGCGCGCATGGAATTCGAGCGCGGTTCCAGCGCGACCAGGATGCGCGCCTTGCCGACCTTCGCGCGCAATCCCGCAAGCGTCGTCGCGATCGCGGTGGGGTGGTGGGCGAAATCGTCGTACACGTGGATGCCATGGGTTTCGCCCAGCGATTCCATCCGGCGCTTCACCCCATCGAAGGCGGCGAAGGCCGGCAGCAGCGCGCGTGGATTGACACCCGCGGCGTGCGCCGCCGCCAACGCGGCCAGCGCGTTCATCACGTTGTGGCGGCCCGTGAGTCCCCAACGGACGTCCCCGATCGCGGCGCCCGAGCGGGCCACCGCGAACACCGAGCCGTCGGGCTCCAGCATCCGCGCGCGCCAGTCGCCCGCGTCGATGCCGAAAGTCTCGACCGGCGTCCAGCAGCCCATCGCCAGCACTTCGGCAAGCCGCGCATCCTCCGCGTTCACGATCAGGCGCCCGTTGCCGGGCACGGTGCGTACCAGGTGGTGGAACTGGCGCTGGATCGCGGCGACGTCGGGGAAGATGTCGGCGTGGTCGTATTCGAGGTTGTTGAGGACCGCGATGCGTGGCCGGTAGTGCACGAACTTCGAGCGCTTGTCGAAGAACGCGGTGTCGTATTCGTCGGCTTCCAGAACGAATGGAGTCGCCGCAGGCGGCACATAGTTTCCTTCTCCCTGCGGGTAAATCTGCCGTCCATGGCCAAGAGCTCCGTGGTGGCGCGCAGCGCCGGATGAGGGTACGGATTCGCGCCAACCTGCGCCGGGTGTCGCCGAACCCTCACCCCTGCCCCTCTCCCGGAGGGAGAGGGGTTCAAGAGCGCCCAGCCGCGCCGATACCCCGAAATTGCCCGGCACGCCTCCGATCAGGAATCCCGGCGCCACCCCGGCGGAGTCGAGCAGGTGCGCGAGCAGGCTGCTGGTGGTGGTCTTGCCGTGGGTACCCGCGACGGCCAGCACCTCGCGCCCACGCAATACGTTCTCGCCCAGCCATTGCGGTCCGGAAACGTATGGCAACCCCGCATCCAGCATGTATTCGACCGCGGGGTTGCCGCGCGACAAGGCATTGCCCACCACCACCAGGTCGGGCGCGGGCTGCAGGTGATCGGCCGACCAGCCTTCCTCGAGCGTGATGCCGAGCGCACGCAACTGGTCGCTCATCGGTGGATAGACGTTGGCGTCGGAGCCTTCCACCTCGATGCCAAGCTCGCGCGCCAGCGCCGCGATGCCGCCCATGAAGGTGCCGCAGATACCGAGGATGTGGAGGCGCATGATGTTTCGCGGCTAGGGCCCCGTCAATGCCATGCCAAGTGAACCGCGTTGCTTCCGCAGCGGCTGCCGGACAAGGTGCGCGCCGGCGTATGGCAGCCGCTGCGGAGCAACCCTGCGGTCCGTGGTCCCTTGCCCGCATGGCTGTGTCATCACTCGTCGATGTATCGACATACATCCTCCTCGTTCTTCCTTGCCCTGCAGGCAAAGGGCCGGCGGCGCGGCCACGTGGCATGGCATTGACAGGCCCCGGTCAAGCCACGCCGACGGCCGCGGCTGCCAGCCGCACGACCACCCAGTCGACGATCAGCAGCAACAGGAACACCAGGATCGCACCCGCCAGCGAGGCATCCAGCGACCGCCGCAGGATGCGGATCCAGATGCAAAGCTGCCATATGCCCAGCGCAAAGATCACCAGCAACACCAGGATCTGCTGGCCCGTGAAGGCCGGCGGCTGCTCCGGATGCGCCAGCAGCTGTTCGCGCCACGCCTGCAACGGCAACAGCAGGGCCAGCGCATCGGTGACGATGCCGAACAACAGGTACACGGCCGTCAGCGACGTCGCGGTCTGCACGAAACGTTCGACCTTGCCGCGCCCGCGCAGCAGCAGGAACAGCATGCCGAGGGCCGCGAGGCCGCCCGGCAACGCGGCCGCGGCCAACGCCGGACTGGCCCCCTGGTGCAGGTTGAACAGGGCCTGCAACACGCCGCAGGCGACCAGCAACGCGACCAGCAGGCGCGGCGCGTACGGCAGGTCTTCCGGTCCGCCCCGGAAGCGGCACAGATCGGCGAGGCTGGCGAGGAACGCAGGCAAGCAGGCGCCAGGTTTCTATGCGCGGGCGCGCAGCGCGGCGAGCACCCGGTCGCCGATCGCCTCGATTTCGCCGACGCCGTCGATTTCGGTCAACAGTCCGCGTTGCGCGTAGAAATCCGCCACCGGCGCGGTCTGTTTGGCGTACACCGCGAGGCGCCTGCGCACGGTTTCGGGGTTGTCGTCGGCGCGATGCTCCTGCTCGAAGCGGATCTCGACGCGCCCGATGATGGCGGCGTCGGGCACGTTCAGTTTGACCACCGCATCCAGGGGCTGGCCGAGGCGCGCGAGCAGGGCCTCCAGCGCGTTCGCCTGCGCCAGGTTGCGCGGATAGCCGTCGAGGATGAAGCCGCTGCGGGTATCGGGCTGGGCAAGGCGTTCTTCCAGCAAGCCCAGCACGATCCCGTCGGAAACCAGTTGCCCGGCTTCCATCACGGCCTTGGCCTGCAATCCCAGCGGCGTGGCGGCCTTGACCGCGGCACGCAACAGGTCGCCGGTGGAAACATGCGCGATCCCGAGTTCCACCTTCAGCCGCTTGGCCTGGGTGCCCTTGCCCGAACCGGGCGCGCCGAGCAATACGATCCGCATGCGACTCCTCTTCGGCCCGCGGGAGCGGCGGCGCCTTCTTTAACAAATCCTGCTTTGGGAGTTACGCTAGCGGCTGCGCAGCCACCTCGTCAACGCCGCGCCCCCACACGGATTTGCCCGCATGAACGCGACTCCCAAACCCACAGGCAGGCTATTGTACGCGCAGTCCGGCGGGGTCACCGCCGTCATCAACGCCACCGCCGCCGCGGTGATCGAGGCCTGCCGCAGGCACAAGGTCACGGCCTACGCCGCGCGCAACGGCATCCTCGGCGCCCTGCGCGAGGACCTGATCGACACCTCGCGGGAATCGGCCCCGGCGATCCGCGCACTCAAGCACACGCCGGGCGGCGCGTTCGGCTCGTGCCGGGTGAAACTCAAGTCACTGGACGCGGACCGCGCGCGCTACCAGCGATTGATCGACGTCTTCCGCGCCCACGACATCCGCTGGTTCCTCTACAACGGCGGCAACGATTCGGCCGACACCGCGCTGAAACTCTCGCAGCTCGGCAAGGCCACGGGCTACGACATCCGCTGCATCGGCGTGCCCAAGACCGTGGACAACGACCTCGCCGTCACCGACTGCTGCCCGGGCTTCGGCTCGGTCGCCAAGTACACCGCGGTCAGCCTGCGCGAATGCGCGCTGGACGTGATGTCGATGATGGACACCTCCACCAGGGTGTTCGTGATGGAAGTGATGGGCCGCCACGCCGGCTGGATCGCGGCCTCGGCGGGGCTTGCCGGCGCGGGCCGCGACGATGCACCACACGTCATCCTGTTCCCCGAGCGCAGCTTCGACACCGATGCGTTCCTCGAGCGGGTGCGCCGGACCGTGGACCGGGTCGGCTGCTGCGTGGTCGCGGCCAGCGAGGGCATCCGCTACCCGGACGGCAAGTTCGTCGCCGACGCGCACGCCGGCACCGACGCGTTCGGGCACACGCAGCTGGGCGGCGTCGCGCCCGCGCTGGCCGGCATGGTGCGCGACAAGTTGAAGCTCAAGACCCATTGGGCGATGCCCGATTACCTGCAACGCTCGGCACGGCACATCGCGTCGAAGACGGACCTGCAGCAGGCGCTCGCGGTCGGCCAGGCTGCGGTCGAACTGGCGCTTTCCGGCGCCAACGCCGTGATGCCGGTGATCGAGCGGGTGTCCGATTCGCCGTACCGCTGGAGGATCGAAACCGCAAGGCTCGGGCAGGTCGCCAATCGCGAGAAAAAACTGCCCGCGTCCTTCATCGCGAAGGACGGCTTCCACATCACCGCCGCCGCGCGCCGTTACCTCGCGCCGCTGGTCCACGGTGAAGCGCCGCCGCCTTATGGCAAGGATGGCTTGCCCGAATACGTCACGCTGAAGAACCCGCCGGTCAGGAAAAAACTGCCGCCATACGAGTCCGACGCCTGACGGAACAGGGCCTCCGCGACCGCACGTTCGCCCTGCACGCCCGGTGTTCAGTCGGGATTGACCGCACTGATGAACCAGGTGCTCGACGGCGCCCAGACGCCGTCCGTCCGCACGAACGGTGCGAGGGTTTCCCGCAGCGCCACCACTACCTGCGGCTTGAGCCGCTCTCCTTCCGCCCCCGCGAGACGGATCACCTCGCCGGCGGGGCCCATCGCCATCGTGAAGTCGATCGCATCGTCGATGTCGCGGCCGATGCAGATGTCGCAGTCGTGGCGTTCGAAGGTGATGCGCTCGTAGCCCGCGCTGCGCAGCATCAGGCTCACCGTGTCGGCGCCCGCCATGGAGAACGGCCCCGGCCCGCAGTGCACCTGGTCGGTGTCCTGGTGCGAGACCACCGGCACGATTTCCTTGACCCGCAGCTCGGCCTCGTGCAGCCACGGGTTTTCCTCGCGCCGGCGCCAGACGATCTGCATGAAGCCACCGCCCGGCTTCAGCGCCTTGCGCACGTTGCGCATGGCCGCGCCCGGCATTTCGAAGAACATCGTGCCGAAGCGGGCGAATGCATGATCGTACGGGCCATGCAGGTCATCCGTCTGCACGTCGCCGACGAAGAAATGCGCGTTGTCCACGCCCTCCTCCTGCGCGAGCGCCCGGGCGTCGCGGATGAAATTGCGGGCGCAGTCGATGCCGATCGCCTCGCCATGCGGCGCGACCAGGCCGGCGATGCGCACCGTGCTGTCGCCGAAGCCGCAGCCGACGTCGAGGACGCGTTCGCCGGCGCGATGGCCGCAGCGCCCGAGCGCTGCGTCGCTGTGTTGCGACAAACCTTCCACCAGCAGGTGCCGGAACCGGTGGAACTTGTCGTAGAGGACGGTATTCCAGGCCTCGACGATGACGCTGTGGTCCGATCCCATCGCATGTCTCCCGTTGGTGGCGAGGCGATTCCAGGACGTTATCGGGATTTTGCGAACAAACCATCCAGTTCCGCGTGGGTGGCGTTGTCGGCGAAACCATCGAAGCGCCCCTGGCCCAGCCCGCGTGCGGCGCGCAGGAAGCCACCCCACGCTGCCCCGGCCAGCGCGCCGCCCACGCTGACACGGCGCACGCCCATTGTCGCAAGGTCGGCCAGCGTGTAGGGCGCTGGGCGCCCGACCAACACGTTCACGGGCCTGGGGGCCACGGCGGCGACGATCGCGCGGATGTCGTCCGGCTTGCCCGCGCCTGGCGCATACAGGCAATCGGCGCCGGCTTCGGCATAGGCGCGCAGGCGCCTGATCGACTCGTTCAAGGCGTCGGGGTGGCCTTCGAGGAAGCATTCGGCGCGACCGACCAGCAACACGTCGCCGCCGGCCGCGTCGATCGCCGCGCGTGCCGCTCGCATCCGTGCGACGGCTTCGTCGAAGCCGTACAGTGGCTGCGCCGCATCGCCGGTGGAGTCCTCGATCGAGAGGCCCGCCACCCCGGTCTCGACGCAGCGGCGCACGTTCTTCTTCAGGCCGTCGACCGACTCGGCGTGGCCGTGCTCGAAATCGGCATTCACCGGCAGGGGCGTGGCCGCGACGATCTCGCGGCAATGCGCCAGCACCATGTCGATGTCGGGCGCGTGGTCCGGTTGCGCGCGCGACCACGCGAAGCCGGAACTGGTGGTGGCCAGCGCCTTGAAGCCGAGCGACGCCAGCGCATGCGCGGAACCGGCGTCCCAGGGGTTCGGGACCAGGAAACAGCCGCTTTCGTGCAGCTTGCGGAAGGCTGCGCGGCGGGCGGCAAAACGATGGGTATCCATGCAAGCTCCTTGAGCGCCCCCGGATGCGGGGCCAACAGGCCATTCTAGGCCGGCAACGGCACCGGTACCCTGCGCCGCGAAGCTGCCGCGGTGGCGCGCTGCCGCTATACTTGCCGGATTGCCCGTTGCGGGTTCGCTGAAAGGGGTCTCCCGATGTTGCAGCAGTACGGCATATGGGTCGCGCTGGGTTGCGCGATCATCGCTATTCTCTACGGTGTCGGCTCGGCCGGCTGGATCATGAAGCAGTCGGCCGGCAACGAGCGCATGCGCGAAATCGCGGGCGCCATCCAGGAAGGCGCGCGCGCCTACCTGAACCGCCAGTACGGCACCATCGCCATTGCCGGCGTGGTGCTGTTCCTGCTGGTCGGCTTCTTTCTCAACTGGGCCACCGCGATCGGTTTCGCCATCGGCGCGATCCTGTCCGGCGCCACCGGCTACATCGGCATGAACGTCTCGGTGCGCGCCAACGTGCGCACCGCCGAGGCGGCGCGCAGCGGCCTCGGCGCCGCGATGGACGTGGCGTTCCGCGGCGGCGCGATCACCGGCATGCTGGTGGTTGGCCTGGCCCTGCTCGGCGTGGCCGGCTACTGGCTGGTGCTCGGCCACTTCGGCGTCACCGGCGAGACCGCGCTGCACGCGCTGGTCGGACTGGCCTTCGGCAGCTCGCTGATCTCGATCTTCGCGCGCCTGGGTGGCGGCATCTTCACCAAGGGCGCGGACGTCGGCGCCGACCTGGTCGGCAAGGTGGAGGCCGGCATCCCCGAGGACGACCCGCGCAACCCGGCGGTGATCGCCGACAACGTGGGCGACAACGTGGGCGACTGCGCCGGCATGGCTGCCGACCTGTTCGAGACGTACGCGGTGACGGTGGTTGCCACCATGTTGCTGGGCGGGCTGGCCTTCGCCGCCAATCCGGACGCGGTGCTGTATCCGCTGGTGCTGGGCGCGGCCTCGATCATCGCCTCGATCGTCGGCACCTTTTTCGTGCGCGTGAAGCAGGGCGGCTCGATCATGGGCGCGTTGTACAAGGGCGTGATCGTCTCGGCGGTGCTGGCGGCCGTCGCGTTCTGGTTCATCACCCACTCGATGTTCCCGGCCGGACTGACCGGCGACGACGGCGTGATGATCTCCGGCAACGCCCTGTTCTACTGCTCGTTGTGCGGACTGGTCCTGACCGGCCTGATCGTGTGGATCACCGAGTACTACACCGGCACCGACTACAAGCCGGTGCGGCACATCGCCAAGGCCTCCACCACCGGCCATGGCACCAACATCATCGCCGGCCTCGGCGTGTCGATGAAGGCGACGGCATGGCCGGTGCTGGCGATCTGCGCGGCGATCTGGACCGCTTTCCATTTCGGCGGCCTGTACGGCATCGCGATCGCCGTCACCGCGATGCTTTCGATGACCGGCATGATCGTGGCGCTGGATGCCTACGGCCCGATCACCGACAACGCCGGCGGCATCGCCGAGATGGCCGACCTGCCCGCCGAGGTGCGTGGCGTCACCGATCCGCTGGACGCGGTCGGCAATACCACCAAGGCGGTGACCAAGGGTTACGCGATCGGTTCGGCGGCGCTGGCGGCACTGGTGCTGTTCGCCGACTACACCCACAACCTGGCGGCCAGCAACCCCGGGCAGGTATTCACCTTCGACCTGTCCGACCACATGGTGATCATCGGCCTGCTGATCGGCGGCCTGATTCCCTATCTGTTCGGGGCGATGGCGATGGAAGCGGTCGGCCGCGCCGCGGGCGCCGTGGTCGAGGAGGTCCGTCGCCAGTTCCGCGAGATCAAGGGCATCATGGAAGGCACCGGCAAGCCCAGGTACGACCGTGCCGTGGACATGCTGACCAAGTCCGCGATCAAGGAAATGATCATCCCGTCCCTGCTGCCGGTGATCGTGCCGATCCTGGTCGGCCTGATCCTGGGCCCGAAGGCGCTGGGGGGCGTCCTGATCGGCACCATCGTCACCGGCCTGTTCGTGGCCATCTCGATGACCGCCGGCGGCGGCGCCTGGGATAACGCCAAGAAGTACATCGAGGACGGCAATTTCGGCGGCAAGGGTTCCGAGGCCCACAAGGCCGCGGTCACCGGCGACACCGTGGGCGATCCGTACAAGGACACCGCGGGCCCGGCGGTCAACCCGTTGATCAAGATCATCAACATCGTGGCGCTGCTGATCATCCCGCTGCTGGCGGTGC
Source organism: Rhodanobacteraceae bacterium (assembly GCA_036279975.1). Classification (GTDB taxonomy): domain Bacteria; phylum Pseudomonadota; class Gammaproteobacteria; order Xanthomonadales; family Rhodanobacteraceae; genus 66-474. The sequence continues at coordinate 13,941 of DASURP010000067.1, read as the reverse complement.
ACTGACACCCGCGGCACGACAGCTAACCCTCAATGGGGTTGCCACCCGCCCCGCTGCCGGTTCCGGCGGCGGGGCTTTTGCATGCCACAATGCCAGCCGGCGTGCGTGGATGGGGAAAGGAATGCGCATCATCGTCGCGTTGGTCGTGCTGGCGCTGGCCGGCGCCACGATCTGGCTGTTCAACCGGCTGGTGCGGATGCACAACCAGGTGCGCGTGGCCTGGAGCGACATCGACGTGCAATTGCAGCGCCGGCACGACCTGGTGCCGATGCTGGTCGAAGTAGTCAAGGCTTACGCCAGCCACGAACGGGATTTGTTCGAGCGCATCGCCAGCGAGCGACGTGCCGCGCAAACAGCGCCGTCGCCGGCGGCGCGCGGCGTACCGGAAACCGCCCTCGGCGAGGATCTCGTCCGCCTGATCGCCGTCGCCGAGGCCTACCCCGACCTCAAGGCCAGCGGCAATTTCCGCCAGCTCTCCGACGAACTGGTCGCGGTCGAGGACGCCATCCAGCACGCCCGCCGTTTCTACAACGGTTCGGTGCGCGAATACAACACCGCGATCCAGCGCTTCCCGGCCCTGCTGTTCGCACGCCCGTTCGGCTTCGAGCCGGCGGAATTCTTCGCCGCTGAAGAGGATGCGCGCGCCAACGTCCAGGTCGCGCTTGGCGCGCCACCGTCCGACTGACCCCGAACCGTAGCCGAGCCATGCGCCTTTCCGCCCTCGCCCGCGTTTCACTGTTCGTGCTGGCGCCGCTGCTGGTGGCGGGCGCTGCCTGCGCAGAAGAGCGCATCCTCGATTACCACGCCGACATCGCGATCGCGGCCGATGGCACCATGACCGTCGCCGAACACATCCGCGCCCAGGCCGAAGGCCAGGCGATCCGCCACGGCATCTACCGCGACTTTCCCACCGAGTACCGCGACCGCCTCGGCAACCGGGTCCACATCCACTTCGTGTTCCTGGGCGCCAGCCGTGACGGCCAACTGGAGGACTGGCATATCGAGAAGCGCAGCAACGGCGTGCGCGTCTACCTCGGCAGCAAGACCATCGAACTTCCGCACGGGCCGCACCGGTTCACCTTGCGCTACAGCGTGAATCGCGAACTCGGGTTCCTTGCCGGCCACGACCAGTTGTTCTGGAACGTCAACGGAACCGGCTGGGCCTTCCCGGTCGAGCGGATCAGCGCCAGCGTGAGGCTGCCGCAGATGGTTCCCGCCGCCGACCTCGAGGCGCACGGCTACACCGGTGGCCGCGGATCGCTCGAGCAGGCGCTCGACGTGCGCATCGTGGATGGCGGTGCGGACTTCACCGCCACCCGCGCGCTGCAGCCGCACGAGAACCTCAGCATCGTGCTGGATTTCCCCAAGGGCATCGTCACCGAGCCCTCCACCCTGCGCCGCATCGCCTGGTTGCTGCAGGACAACCGCTACCTGCTCTACGGGCTCATCGGCCTGGTCGTGCTGTGGGGCTATTTCCTCAGCGTGTGGCGGCGCCACGGGCGCGACCCGCGTTCCGGCCCGCTGGTGGCCGCATACGAGCCACCCGACAACGATTCGGCCGCGGCGTTGCGCTACGTCGAACGGATGGGTTACGACAGCACCTGCTTCACCGCCGGCGTGCTCGGCCTGGCCGTCAAGCAGGCCCTGACCATCGAGCGCCGCAGCAAGCACAGCTGGATCGGCACCCACCATGACACCTGGGTGGTCCAACGCGCGAACGCCGGCAGCGCCACCGCGCTGACCGCACCCGAGCAGGCCCTGTGCACCGCCCTGTTCGCCGGCGGCGACGAGCTCGAGTTCAAGAAGGAAAACCACGTGCGGGTGCAGGCGGCGAGTTCGGCGTTCCAGGCCGCGCTGAAGAAAGCGTTCCAGCAGGCCTACTTCCTCACCAACACGGCGTACATGCTGCCGGGCTTCGTCATCGCCGCAGTGGCCGCGTGGCTGGCCACGAAGAGTGGATCCCCGATCATCGTGGCGGCCATCGTCATCCCTGCGATCGCCACCCTGCTCGCGTTCGCATACTGGATGAAGGCGCCGACCGTGCGCGGCGCGAAACTGCTGGATCGCATCCGCGGCTTCCGCTGGTACCTCGGCGTGGCCGAGAAGCAGGAACTGGACGCCCGCTACCGGCCGGAGTCGAACCCCGCGTTGTTCGCCGAGTACCTGCCGTATGCGCTGGCGCTGGGTGTCGGCAACGCGTGGGCCAGGCGCTTTGCCGACGCGCTGACGCCGGCGCAGATGCAGGCCGCGCAACCGGGCTGGTACAGCGGCAACGGCAGCGCGTTCAGCGGCGCCGGACTCGCGAGCTTCGCCAACGACCTGTCCTCGGGCCTCGGCGGCGCGATCGCCTCGTCATCGACCGCGCCCGGTTCCGGCGGAGGCGGCGGCTCCGGAGGCGGCGGGGGCGGGGGCGGGGGCGGCGGCTGGTGACCCGCGGAACGAAAACGGGGGCCAGAGTGCACTCGGGCAGGCTCCCCGAGCAACACAACCGCCTCAGCCGAAATTGCACCCTGACCCCGGTTTTCCCAGAGTCAGGGCGGCCCTGCCCACGAGCCGCTGTGCTAGCGTGACGGGATGAACAACACCCGCCGCACCCGCATCGTCGCCACCCTCGGCCCCGCCACCGACGCCCCCGGCATGCTGGAGCGTGCCTTGCACGAAGGCGTGGACGTGGTCCGCCTGAACCTGTCCCACGGCAACGCCGAGGATCATCTGCGGCGCGCGCGCGAGGCACATGCCGCCGCCGCGAAACTCGGCCGCGAGGTGGGCGTGCTGGCCGACCTGCAGGGTCCCAAGATCCGCGTCGAGCGTTTCGCGAACGGGCCGGTGCTGCTTGAAGCGGGCGCCGATTTCACGCTGGACTGCCGCGCCGACGCGCCGGCGGGCGATGCGACACGGGTGGGCGTGAGCTACCTCGGCTTGCCGAAGGACTTGCAAGCCGGCGACCAGCTGCTGCTGGACGACGGCCTGGTCGAACTCGAAGTAAAGAAGATCGACGGCGCGCAGATCCACTGCAAGGTCACGATCGGCGGCAAGCTGTCCGACCGCAAGGGGCTCAACCGCAAGGGCGGCGGGCTGTCGCTGGGCGCGCTGTCCGACAAGGACCGTGCCGACATCAAGCTCGCGGCCCAGCTCAAGGCCGATTTCCTCGCGGTTTCGTTCGTGCGCTCCGCCGATGACATCCGCGAGGCGCGCAAACTGCTGCGCGAGGCCGGCGGCGACGCCTGGCTGGTGGCCAAGATCGAGCGCGCCGAGGCCATCGACCGGCTGGAATCCATCATCGACGCCTCCGATGCCGTGATGGTCGCGCGCGGTGACCTGGGCGTGGAAGTCGGCGACGCCGCCCTGCCCGGCCTGCAGAAGAAGATCATCCGCGAGTCGCTGGCGCGCAACCGCGTGGTGATCACCGCCACGCAGATGCTGCAGTCGATGGTCGAATCGCCCATCCCGACCCGCGCCGAAGTGCTGGACGTCGCCAATGCGGTGATCGACGGCACCGACGCGGTGATGCTGTCGCAGGAATCCGCGGCCGGCAAACACCCCGATGTCGCGGTCGCCGCGATGTGCCGGATCTGCCTCGGCGCCGAACGCCAGTTCGAGCCGTCCGAAAATATTTCCGCGCTGACCCACCGCCTCGACAGCACCGACCAGGCGGTGGCGATGGCGGCGATGTTCCTGGCCACGCAACTGCCGGTGCGCGCGATCGTGGCGTTGACCGAATCCGGCACCACCGCGCAGTGGCTGTCGCGCTACCGTTCCTCGGTGCCGATCTACGCGCTGACCCCCAGCGCCGAAGCGCGCCGGCGGATGCTGCTGCTGCGCGACGTGAAGCCGATGCCGTTCGGTACCCGCGTCGATTACCCGATCCTGGTGGTTCGCGAAGCCGTCCAGCAATTGTTCCGCAGCGGCGACATCGCCGCAGGCGACCGCGTGCTGCTGACCCACGGTGACCACACCGGCCGCGGCGGCGGCACCAATACACTGAAGCTGCTCAGCGTCGACGCCGACGGGATCGCCGAAAGTTTGCGGGACTTGTAATCCGAATGGACACCAAGGAACGGGTTCAAACATGATCAAGATTAGTCACTGGGCAGTCATCGGTCTCGTTGTTGGAATCTGCGTTACCCCGGCATTGGGGCAGGCAGCGTCTGCACCATCATCGGGGAATGTCCATGCGGCGCCGCCCATGCCGCCTGCACCCGCCACGTCCGCAGCTCCAGCAGAAACCTTTCGGATCATTCCCGAGAACCAGACCGAGCAATGGTGGGTTGCGGACTCCAAGAATCCCGCCCCGCGTTACCCACGGGAGGCTGCCCGCTACGGCATGGAGGGCTGCATTGCCATTGCGTTTGCCATCCACGCGGACGGCAGCGTAACGCCCGTGGAGCTGCTCAAGAGTGCTTGGACGGTACGCAAGCCCGGCATGAGCGCCGAATTCAGCCGCCGTTTGATCCACAGCGTCGCGCAATGGCGCTTCACACCGGCACCGCAGAACGTATCGCGCGCACCACTGCTCACATACACAGTGACCACATTCACTCTTTTCCCACTGGGCGAACCGAGCGCATCCGCGCAAAAAACCATGACCGCCCGGATGCAGGCGAAATGCGCGGTATCCAACTTTGCACAAGATATGCAGAAATTGTTTGGAGGCCCAACCAGCTCGAGTCACGCGCCGTGAAAACTGACCGCAAAACAGGCGCCTTGCTTGCACTCATCGGGGCCACATTGACCACCACCTCCTTCGCCGCCGTCGGCCCCAACGTGCGCACCGTCATGCCCGGCCAGTTGGCCAGCTACTGGGTGATGACCAACAGCTCACTGACGGTGGACGTGCCCAACAGCGGCGTGAACCTGGAAAAACCCACCTGTTCGGCAGTCACCTACATGATCGGCTCGGACGGCGTGACCCGCGACATCATGGTGGTGAAGACCATCCCCGCCGGCGACCTTGCGACTGTCGCCGCCAGCGCGGTCAAGGACATGCAATACACCCCCGGCGCGGACAACGCCGCGCGCGAACCCGTGTTCACCTACCTCGTCGTTCCGTTCAACCTGCCCGCCGATCCGGCCACGCGCAAACGGATCACCGATGCCTGCATCCTGAAGGACTTTCCCAACGGCTACCGCTGAGGGCAAAAAAGACCCGGTTCGCCTATACTTCGGGGCCCGCCGACACCACCGGAAACGTGTCATGAGCATCGACCAAATGGAAGCCGTCGCACAGGCGATGGTCGCGCCCGGCAAGGGCATCATCGCGATCGACGAATCCTCGGGCACCATCAAGAAGCGCTTCGACGCGGTCGGCGTTGCCGACAGCGAGGAACACCGCCGCGCCTACCGCGAAATGCTGCTGACCGCGCCTGGACTCGCGCAGCACATCTCGGGCGCGATCCTGTACGACGAAACCATTCGCCAGTCCACCAGGGCCGGCGTGCCGTTCACCAAGGTCATGAAGGACGCCGGCATCATCCCCGGCATCAAGGTTGACCTGGGCGCCAAGCCGCTGGCCGGTTTTCCAGGTGAACTGGTCACCGAGGGCCTCGACGGCCTGCGCGGCCGGCTGGCCGAATACGTGAAGCTGGGCGCCGAGTTCGCCAAGTGGCGTGCGGTGATCACGATCGGCGAGGACATGCCGAGTTCCACCTGCATCGACGCCAACACCCACGCGCTGGCCCGCTACGCCGCGCTGTGCCAGGAAGCCGGGCTGGTGCCGATGGTGGAACCCGAGGTGCTGATGGACGGCGACCACGACATCGAAACCTGCTACGAGGTTACCGAGGCCACGCTACGTTCGCTGTTCGCGGCGCTGTACGAACACAACGTGATGCTGGAAGGCACCATCCTCAAAGCCAGCATGGTGCTGTCGGGCAAGGGTTGCCCCGAGCAGGCCGATGCCGAGGAAGTCGCCGAATCCACCATCCTGTGCCTGAAATCGTCGGTGCCGGCGGTGCTCCCGGGCGTCGTGTTCCTGTCGGGCGGCCAGAGCGACGAGGACGCCACCGCACACCTCAACACGATGAACCGGCTCGGGCCGCATCCATGGCCGTTGTCGTTCTCCTACGGCCGCGCTATGCAGCAGGCCGCCCTGCACCTGTGGGCCAGGGACATGGACGGCAACTTCGCCGCCGCCCAGAAGATCGTGGTCGAACGCGCGCGCGACAACGGCCTGGCCGCGCTGGGACAGTGGAAGAAGGCGGCCTGATTTGTGCGATCATCCCTGATCGCTGCTTCACCGAGTCGACCGAGCAGCGAAGCCGCTCCATGGTCATGAAGACCAGAACGGCCATCCTTGGCCTGACTTTTCACAACAGCCGCTGCGCATGCGAGATCGGCTGGCGGCTGGGTGGGGGAGGGGGTTGATGGTGTTGCTGAAACCATCCCCACCAGCGCTACGCGCCCGGCATTCGGCCGCCTCCCCTTGAAGGGGAGGGCTTGCTCACACACCACCGGCGCAAGCCGGCGGTTCGGGTTTGGACGTTGCATCCACCAAGCATTCTCTCTATCTTGATGGAAAGATATATGGACGCCGCAACGGATGACCTCGATTTCGCTGGAATTCTTCCCGCCCAAGACCGACGAGCAGCGCGCGCAACTGGAACGCGCGCTGCCGAAGCTGAAGGCGCTGGCGCCTGAATTCGTCAGCGTCACCTTCGGCGCGGGCGGCTCGACCCTGACGCAAACCCCCCGCACGGTGGAACACCTGCGCTCGAGGCACGGCCTTGAAGTCGCGCCGCACGTGTCGTGCATGGGCGGTTCGCGCGGGGAAATCGGCGCGCTGCTCGCCGACTACCGCGAACTCGGCTGCAAGCGCATCGTCGCGCTGCGTGGCGACCTGCCTTCGGGCATGGCCTCGCCCGGCGATTTCCGCTACGCCTCGGATCTCGTGGCCTTCATCCGCCGCGAGCACGACGGCTGGTTCCACATCGAGGTCGCCTGCTACCCCGAATGCCACCCGCAGTCGGACCACGCGCAGGCCGACCTGAAGCATTTCCGCAACAAGGTCGAAGCCGGCGCCGACGGCGCGATCACCCAGTACTTCTTCAACGCCGACGCGTACTTCCGGTTCGTCGACGACGCGCGCGCCGCGGGCGTCACGATCCCGATCGTGCCGGGGATCATGCCGATCGCGAATTTCGCGCAGCTCAAGCGCTTCTCGGAAATGTGCGGCGCGGAGATCCCGCGCTGGATCGGCAAGCGCATGCTCGCCTACGGCGACGACGCCGAAGCCGTGCGCGAATTCGGCGCGGACGTGGTCGCCGCGATGTGCCGGCGCCTGCTCGAAGGCGGCGCGCCGGGCCTGCACGTGTACACGCTGAATCGCGCGCGGGCGACGACCGCCGTGCTGCAACGGCTCGCTGGCGCCACGGCCTGAGCGGGTACGCCGGCTAAACTCGCGGCGATGCGAAGCGTGCTCCTGAACTGGCTGTGCCTGATCGCGTTGCTGGCCTGCGCGCCGCTGACGCGGGCGCAGGTCTATCGCTGCATCGGCGCCCACGGCGAACCGGTGTTCTCGGGCCAGCCGTGCGGCGCCCCGGCGCCGCCACCTGTCACCGGCGCGGCCGGCAGCAACTTCGGCGGCGTGTGCGCGGCCTCGCCGGAGGAACTCCGGCAATCGCTTGCGCAAGCCTTCAGCGGCCACGACGTGAACCGGCTGGCCGGGTTCATCCTGTGGCAAGGAATGGACCAGGCTTCCGCGCGCGTCACCCTGCAGTCGCTCGCGGCGTGGCTGCAGCAACCCCTCACCGGAATCGCGACCGCGTACGCGACCGGGCCGCCATTGATGGCGTCGGCGCCGCCCCCCGTTGCCGGTCCCACCGGAACCGCGAGCGCCTCAGCGCCGCCCATCGGATTCGAAGTCGCGACCGGCGATGGCGCCACCCGCGACTTCGGCATCAGCGAATTCGGCGGCTGCTGGTGGCTGACGTTCTGAAAGCACTGCTGGTGCACGCTCCGAAAGCAGACCCCGTGCTAGCATCGCGACACCCTGCCGTTGCGCCAACTTGCGCATCATTCCCTCGTCATGTCCCGACTCCTGTGCACGCTCGTCCTCACCCTGTTCGCAACGAGCGCCTGTTCTTCCAGCCAGCCGGCCAGCGCCGCCCACGACGCGGCCGTGCCGGCGCAGGCGGCGTCCGTGGCTCCGGCCGTGCGCCAGGCAATCACCGCCGGCGTGGGTGAACTGGCCCCCGGCGTGCGCGTGCAGGCCATCGCGGCGATGCCGATCGCCGGCCTGTACCAGGTGGTCGTGCAAGGCCAGGTGCTGTACATGACCGGCGACGGCCGTTACGTAATCCAGGGCGAAGCGTTCGACGTCAAGACCCGCACGCCGCTCAACGGCAACAGCATGAACCGGCTGCGCCGCGAAGCGATCGCGAAGTTGTCGCCCGCGCAGATGATCCGCTTCGCACCGGCCAGCCCGAAATACACGGTGACCGTATTCACCGACATCGACTGCCCCTACTGCAAGGCCTTCCATGCCAACATCGCCGCGATCAACAAGCTCGGCATCGCGGTCGACTACCTGTTCTGGCCGCGCACCGGCCTCGGCACGCCCTCGGCGCAGAAGGCCGTGGACGTGTGGTGCGCCGCGGACCGCAAGGACGCCTTGACCCGCGCCTTCGAGGGCGAGCAACCACGCTACGCGCAGTGCCAGTCCCCGGTCGCGCACGACTTCAACCTCGGTGTCGACCTCGGCGTCGGCGGCACCCCCACCATCATCGCCGACAATGGCGTGGTGTTGGGCGGCTACATCGACCCGAAGGAATTGCTGCGTCGCCTCGAGACCGTGCACTCCACCCCTGCGGCGCAACTGTCGCCCTGATCGAAGCAGCTCGCGCAAAAAACGCAAAGCGCTCCGGGGTACCGCCGACACGTGGCGATCAATGACATGCGTCGGTGGATTCGGACGCAAGCAAAAGGCCATCCCCCTCGGTCCCCCTTCCTCTGGAAGGGGGAAGACGAGCGGTGGCGCGCCGTGCCTGTCCACCCCCTTCGATACGAAGGGGGTCGGTGCGAAGCACCGGGGGGGATGCCGGCCTCGCCAGGCATCCGCGCAAAAGCCGTTTTGATCGAAATGCCCGGCTTCCGCAGACTGCGCACCGCCAGCGACCGCCGGCGATCGCATCTATAATGCCCGGCTCCCTCGGACCCGCGTCCCCACATCATGATCGTCCTCGACGGGCGCAGTGCCCTGTCGGATTTCCGCCTCGACCGGCTCAACCAGCGCATCGGCGCGATCGTCCCGCGCGCCCGCGTGCGTGGGGCGCGCTTCGTGTATTTCGTGCAGGCCAGGGCGCCATTGTCGCCGGCACTGCACCAGCGGCTCGCCGCGGTGCTGGATGCGGCCGAAGCCCCACCTGCCGATGCCTCGCTGTGGGTGGTGCCACGGCTGGGCACGCTCTCGCCGTGGTCGTCCAAGGCCACCGACATCGTGCGCCACATCGGCATCCACGTCACACGCGTCGAGCGCGGCACGGCGTTCCTGATCGACAGGCTGCCGGACGCGCATGGCCCCGCGTTCGCCGCCATCGCCAACGTGCTGCACGATCCGATGACGCAATCGGTGCTGACGACGCTCGCGGACGCGGGGCAGATCTTCGGCGCGGGCGAGGCCGGCGCGCTGGACACTGTCGCGCTGGGCGCTGATCCACGCGCCGCGCTGCAGGACGCCAACGCCGCACTGGGCCTTGCGCTGGCGCCGGACGAAATCGACTACCTCGCGGAAAACTACGCGAAGCTCGGCCGCGACCCCACCGACGCGGAGCTGGTGATGTTCGCGCAGGCCAACTCCGAGCATTGCCGGCACAAGGTGTTCAACGCCAGTTTCACGGTCGATGGCGCCAAGCAATCGTCCAGCCTGTTCGACCTGATCCGCGCGACCCACAAGGCCTCGCCCGCGCACACGCTGTCGGCGTACAGCGACAACGCCGCGGTAATCGAAGGCTCGGCCGGCGCGCGTTTTTTCGCCGACGCCGACGGGGTGTGGCGCGCGCACCGCGAAGCGATCCCGTACGCGATCAAGGTCGAGACCCACAACCACCCGACCGCGATCTCGCCATGGCCGGGCGCGGCCACCGGCTCCGGCGGCGAGATCCGCGACGAGGGCGCGGTCGGACGCGGCGGCAAGCCCAAGGCCGGCCTCACCGGATTCTCGGTTTCCGACCTGCGCATTCCGAACCTGCCGCGGCCGTGGGAAGCCGAACGCCCGCTGCCGCCGCGCGTCGCCGGCGCGTTCGAGATCATGCGCGACGGACCGCTCGGCGCGGCCGGCTTCAACAACGAATTCGGGCGGCCCTGCCTTGCGGGTTACTTCCGCAGCTTCGAACTCGAAACCGGCCAGCCCGGCATGCGCCACGGTTACGACAAGCCGATCATGCTGGCGGGCGGCGTCGCCAATGTGCGCCCGATGCTGGTGAAGAAGAACAAGCTCGTACCGGGCGACGCGGTGATCGTGCTGGGCGGCCCGGCGATGCTGATCGGGCTTGGCGGCGGCGCGGCTTCGTCGATGGCGGCCGGCGCTTCCAGCGAAGCGCTCGACTTCGCCTCGGTGCAGCGCGACAACCCGGAAATGCAGCGGCGCTGCCAGGAAGTCATCGACGCCTGCTGCGCGTTCGGCGAGACCAGCCCGATCGTCGCGATCCACGACGTCGGCGCGGGCGGGCTCTCCAATGCGATCCCCGAACTGCTGCACGACGCGGGCGTGGGCGGCGGGATCGACCTCGACGCGGTGCCCACCGACGACCCGCAACTCTCGCCCATGCAGATCTGGTGCAACGAGGCGCAGGAACGCTACGTGCTGGGCGTGCATCCCGCCGACCTCGAGCGCTTCCGCGCGATCTGCGAACGCGAACGCTGCCCGTTCGCGGTGGTGGGAACGGCCACGCAAGAACAACGATTGCTTGTCACCCGGAGCGGGAGCTCGCAAGTCGCGCAACCGCCCGAATCCCGAGTCCCGAGTCCAGAGCCCCGCATCACCGTCATCGATCTCGACCTCGCGATGCTGCTCGGCAAGCCACCGAAGATGCAGCGCGATGCCGCGCGCGTCACGCCGCAGCTCGAAATCATCCCGGACCTCACCGGCATCGGCCTCGACGACGCCGTGCAGCGCGTGCTGCGGATGCCTTCCGTGGCCGGCAAGGGCTTCCTGATCCATATCGGCGACCGCAGCGTCGGCGGCCTGTGTGCACGCGACCAGCTGGTCGGCCCATGGCAGGTGCCGGTGGCCGATTGCGCGGTGACGCTGGCCGATTTCGAGGGTTACGCGGGCGAGGCGATGGCGATGGGCGAGCGCTCGCCGCTCGCGGTGCTGGATGGCGCGGCCTCGGCCCGGATGGCGTTGGGCGAAGCCATCACCAACCTCGCCGCCGCGCCGGTCGAACAACTCGGCGAAGTCCGGCTGTCCGCCAACTGGATGGCCGCGATCGGGCACGCCGGCGAGGACGCTGCGCTGTACGACGCGGTGCAGGCGGTGTCCGTGCTGTGCCCCGCGCTCGGGGTGTCGATCCCGGTCGGCAAGGATTCGCTGTCGATGCGCACGTTGTGGCATGACGGCGAACGCGAACAACGCACGATCGCGCCGGTGTCGCTGATCGTCAGCGCGTTCGCGCGGGTCGGCGACGTGCGCCGCACGCTCACGCCGCAACTGCGGATGGACGCGGGCGACAGCGAACTGTGGCTGCTCGACCTCGGCGCCGGCCGCGACCGCCTCGGCGGCTCGGCGCTGACCCAGGCCTTCAACCGCGGCGGCGGCATGCCGCCCGACTTCGAGCACCCCGAGCGCCTGCGCGGCCTGTTCGACCTGGTCAATGCCGCGCGCCGGGACAACCTGCTGCTCGCCTACCACGACCGTGCCGACGGCGGCGTGATCGTGACCTTGCTGGAAATGGCCTTCGCCGGGCACTGCGGCCTCGAGATCTTTTTGGACGGCTGGGCCGACAACGCGTTGCTGGCGCTGTTCAACGAGGAACTCGGGGCGGTGGTGCAGGTGCGCGTGGACGACCACGCCGCCTTCGCAGCCCTCGTGGAAGCGCATGGCCTGGCCGGCATGGCGCGCGTGATCGCGCGGCCCAAGGTCAAGCTCGGCATCAAGCTGTACGGCGGCGACGAAACCATCGCCAAGTGGAACTGGCAGAAACTGATCGGCGCCTGGCACGAAACCAGCCACGCGATGCAACGCCTGCGCGACAACCCGGCCAGTGCCGACGCCGAACGCGCGTGGCGCTGCGACGACGACGATCCTGGTTTGCAGGCGAAACTCACCTTCGAACCGGACGAGGACATCGCCGCGCCGTACATCGCGAAAGGCGTGCGCCCGCGCCTCGCGGTGCTGCGCGAACAGGGCGTCAACGGCCAGGTCGAAATGGCCGCCGCCTTCACGCGCGCGGGTTTCGATGCCGTCGACGTGCACATGAGCGACCTCGTCGCCGGCCGCCATGTGCTTGCGGATTTCTCCGGCTTCGCCGCCTGCGGCGGATTTTCCTACGGCGACGTGCTTGGCGCCGGCCGCGGCTGGGCCGCGTCGATCCTGTACCACGACGCACTGCGCGAACAATTCGCCGCGTTCTTCGCCGACGAGCGGAAGTTCGCGGTCGGCATGTGCAACGGCTGCCAGATGCTGGCGCACCTGAAATCCATCATCCCCGGTGCCGAGTGCTGGCCGACGTTCCAGCGCAACCGTTCCGAACAATACGAGGCGCGCCTGGTGACGCTGGAAGTGCTGGACGCCGGGTCGGTGTTGTTCCGGGGCATGGCCGGTTCGCGCATCCCGGTGGTCACCGCGCACGGCGAGGGCCAGGCGGTGTTCGCCGATGACAACAAGTCGGGCAAGGCCACCGCCTGCGTCCGCTTCGTGGACAACCGCGGCAAGCCGACCGAGGTTTTCCCGTACAACCCCAATGGTTCGCCCGAGGGACTCGCGGGTTTCACCGCGGCGTCCGGCCGCGTCACCATCCTGATGCCGCACCCCGAACGCGTGTTCCGCAGTGTGCAGATGAGCTGGCGCCCGCGCGAATGGGACGAGGATTCACCGTGGATGCGGATCTTCCGCAACGCCCGCGCGTTCGCGGGGTAATCTCGCGTCTTCGCTCCAACCGGTTGAAAGCCATCCTCCTCGATCCCCCTTCCCATGGAAGGGGGAAGACAAGCAACCGCACGCACGTCTTCACCCCCTTTCGCAGGAAGGGGGTCGCGCCGCAGGCGCGGAGGGATGCTCACCTCCTTCGGAACGAAGGGGGTCGCGCCGCAGGCGCGGGGGAATGCCGGCTTTTTACCCGCGCGACACCACGCCGTCGCGCACCTGCACGCGCACCGCGACCAGCGACTGCCCGCGGCAGGGGCCCGCGACGCACAGGCCCGCCTCGCGCAGGGCGAAGGTCGCGCCATGCACGGCGCAGGTCAGCTTGTCGTCCTTGACCAGGAACAAGCCCGGCGCGTAATCCATGCGGCGACCGGCGTGCGGGCAGATGTTCAGCCACGCCTGCACCGAATTGCCGTGGCGCGCCAGCAGCAGCGGCTCGCCTTCCGGGTCCGGCGGATCGACACCCAGCACCCCGCCATCGGGGATATCGTCGAGGCGGCACAGGAACTCATTCGGGGCGGTCATGTCCATCCAATACTCCCGGCACTTGTTTCAGCGGCGCTGCGGCCGCATCGTTGAAGGGCCATTTTGCCACGCAGGTCCAGTACATGCGCGCACTGTTCACATTCCCGACCCTGCCCCGCCATCCGTTGCTGCGGGTACTGGCGCTGGCCGGCATCGCGCTGGTGCTGGTCGGGCTGCTGACGCTGGGACTGGTGGTCGGCGCCGCAGCGCTGGCCGTCGCCGCCACCGCACTGGCGGTGCGCCGCTGGCGGGCACGGCGCACGACCCGGACGTCCGACCCGGCGATCATCGAAGGTGAATTCAAGGTGGTGCCGCCGCGGGCGCGGGTCAACCTGCCG
>DASURP010000066.1:0-8166 GCA_036279975.1 Rhodanobacteraceae bacterium | reverse complement strand
GACCTGTTTACGGAAGACGATCGACACCATGCAATCCCTGTTGCGCGACTTGTGGCAAAGCTTCCACCACGCCCGGTTCTGGGTGTTTTCGGCATGGCTGGACATCGTGGCGAGCTCGCGCATGTCGCGCATGGGCATCCTGTGGCTGCTGCTGCCCTCGTTCCTGTACATCTGGGGAGTGGGCAGCTTCTTCGCGCTGCTGCAGCACCATGAGATGCGCGACTTCGCGGTTTACATCGCGGTCGGAACGATCGTGTTCCGGCTCATAACCGGTGTGATCGTGGAGTCCACGACGGCGCACAAGGCGTCTTCCTCATTCATCATGGATGGCCATACGCGACTCAGCGATTTTGTCCTGCGGGTCATCGCCAAGGCCGTGTTCGCCTTCATCATGTCGTTGCCCGCGGCTGCGATGGCGATAGCCGTCTATCCGCACCTGAGTGCAGTGGGGCTGGTACTGGGCATCGCCGCGTTGCCGCTGGTGCTGGTAAACATATTGTGGATCGGGGTCGTGTTTTCGCTGATCGGCGCCCGCCACCCCGATTTCAGCCACGTCGTTCCCAACATGTTCATGTTTCTGTACCTGCTCACACCGATCATCTGGTCGGCACAGCAGATGCCGCCCGGCAGCGTCCGGGGCCGTTTGGTGACGTGGAACCCTTTCTACTATCTGATCGAGACGGTTCGGGCCCCGATAATGGACGGTCATTACGATGTGCGCGCCTTGCTGGTCGCCGGTGCACTGGCGGTGGTGGGCTGGCTGGTCGCGATCCTCGCCTACCGGCGATGGGCGCGGTTCGTACCGATATGGATCTGAGTGGTACGCAATGACTGCACATATCAAGGTCGAGCACGCGGCGCTGAAAGTGCCCATCTACCTGCAGCCGGACCGTCAGGCACGAAGCTGGTTGTCGGTATTCGCCGGCGCGGTGCTGGATCCACCGCGCCGCCGCTACGTGACGTTGCTGAATGACCTTTGCTTCGAGGTCAATGCAGGCGACAGGCTGGCAATACTTGGACGCAACGGCGCCGGCAAATCGACGCTGCTGCGACTGCTGAATGGCGTGTACGCGCCGACCTCGGGCAAGGTCGAGGTGCGCGGCAGCCGGTCGGCGATGTTGAACATTTCGCTGGGCTTCAACGGCGAAGCCACCGTGCGTGAAAACATTTTCCTGCGTGGTGCGGCCATGGGCATCCCTTCGAGCCATCTGCGTGAACAGCTGCTGCCAATCCTGGA
Organism: Rhodanobacteraceae bacterium; assembly: GCA_036279975.1. GTDB lineage: Bacteria > Pseudomonadota > Gammaproteobacteria > Xanthomonadales > Rhodanobacteraceae > 66-474. Next base: position 6,929 of record DASURP010000066.1, on the reverse strand, counting down.
ATTCGCAGGGCTTGTGGAAAAGGCCAACCATCGCCTGCACACGCTGTCGACGGGCCAGAAAATGCGACTGGGTTTTGCGACGTCAACTTGCGTACAGAGCGATGTAATCCTGATGGATGAGTGGATCGGCGCCGGCGATGCCAACTTCACGCAACGCGCGGGCGAGCGGATGAAATCCCAGATGGGTGAGGGCACGATCATGGTGCTGGCCAGCCACAGCGACGGTTTGTTGCGTGGCTTGTGCAACAAGGCCATCGTGTTGGAGCAGGGACGGCTGATCCACTCGGGCGACATCGAACCGTCGCTCAAGTTCTACCACCAGCACCTGGCGCGCCTGCGGGAACAGGCTTCCATCGATGCCGAGGCGGCGGGGTTGCCGGAGGGGCAGTCGATCTACGGCTGTGTCGAGAACATCGTGCTGGAGGTGGGTGTGTTGCAGTTGAAGGGCTGGCTGGCGCGTACCGACGGCCCCACGCCCCGGCACATCGCGGTCCAGGTGGATGGCGCGCGTTTCCCCAGCCGCAGGATCGAACGCTACAACCGTCCGGATGTGGTGCAGCACCTCGGTCTGGTCGAGGATGGATGCGGGTTCCGTGCGAGTTTTGCGATACCGAAGCTCAAGTCGCTGCACGAGCTCCGCGGTACCTTGCGCGTGTACGGCGGAACCAGCAGCGGCGATACCAACGTGTCCCTGCGGCTCGGTCCCGCGGTGCTTGCCGCCATTGAGCGCGGCTGAACGGGTGGCGTAGGAATCCCTGACATGGCCCAGTACCAATCGTTCCCCGATGCTTCCGGCGACTCGCGCACGCTGGAAAAACTGAAGTCGTTGCAGTTGCCGGATCTCAACGGCCGGACGTTTCTCGACGTGGGGTGCAACGAGGGGTTCTTTTGCGGATTCGCAAAATTCGCCGGCGCCAGTCGCGCGGTCGGCGTGGACAACAATGACGAGTTCCTCCGGCGGGCGCGGGCACGCTTTCCGGATTGCGAGTTCTTGGTCCAGGGCTGGGATCGGCTGCCCGATGGCATGTTCGATGTGATCCTGCTTGCGTCCGCACTGCACTATGCAGACGACCAGCCGGCCCTGATTCGGCGTTTGGTGGATGCCTTGGCGCCTGGTGGCGTGCTGGTGGTCGAGCTTGGCATTTTCCGTTCCGACAAGCCCGAGTGGATCACTGTCAAGCGCGGAATCGACCAGCGCCAGTTTCCGACCATGCCGCTGCTGGCGAGCTTGCTGGATGATTACGCATGGAAATGGGTTGGGCCAAGTGTCCGGCAGTCCGGCGACCCGGTGCCGCGCCACGTTGTGCATGTGTCGCGCAGGCATCCACTTGCGTATCTGTTGTTGCAGCCGCCGGCGTCGGGCAAGACCAGCATCGCCCGACACCTGTTTCCGGCAGCGGGCGTGAAGGTGGTATCGGGCGATGCCGTGCTGCTGGACATCGCCTTGGGGAAATCCCGGGTACCCGAGAAGCTTCGCAAGGCCGTGCAGGCGAAGTACTCCGCCTTGGCGGCCGACCAGACGGTTCGACGCATTTTTGAAAAGGGGCACGCCGCGGCGTTGGTCCAGGCGTGGCTTGCTACCGTTGACGGGGGTGATCTCGCGATCGACGCTTTCGTGCCTGCCGAGTATCACGCCCAGGTCGAGGCGGCGCTGGCCGACGCTGGATACCTGCCGGTGCAGCTGGACTGGAAACGTCCGGCGCTTCCGCTGATGGGGAGTCATGCGCTGGCAAGCCAGGCCGATGCGTTCTACCGCTCGTTGGGCGAGGCTGAACCGCCGCCGTCGATGACCTTTGCCGACGCCGCGGGTGCGGCGGGTTACGTGGACGCGGTCGTGGCGGCCCCGGGAGCGATCGAGATTCGCGGCTGGGCCATCGACGAGAACGGGGTCTTTCCATCGCAGTTGGTCGTGGGCGTGGGCGCCGATCGGATCATCGTCGATACGGGCACCGCGCGTGTGCGTGAAGACGTCAAACGGCACCTGAAGTGCACGCACGCGCAACTTGGCTACTCCATTACGCTGCAGGGTGCGGAAGTCCAGTCGCTGGCCGAACTGGGGCGGCGCGGGTTTACCGTGTCGCTGGTTTCGGGGCGGCCGTTGCGCGTGGCGCTGTCGGTGCAGAAGGCATTGGCGAACGCCGGGAACTGACGTTGCCGGATGCCGCCGCCCCCGAGGAGGATTCTTGAACGACACGACAGACCGCGCACAGGCCGAGATCCTCAAGCTGTCGGAGGCGCTGTTGCTGTGCCAGCGCGAGCTGGCGCAGTTGCGCGAACAGCAGGAAGGGTGGGAAGAGAAGTTCAGCCAGCTCCGGAGCGAGGCACGGGGCGCTGCTGAGCGCTCGACGAAACTGGCCGGCATGCTGGCGCGTCCGTTGGCCGATGCCTACTGGCACAGTCGAGGGCGAATCCCGCCCGGCTCCCTGCGTGATTTCATTGCCGCGCGCTGGCCGCGTCTGCGCAAGCTGGTCGGCCGTCAGCCTTCGCCGGAAGTCCTGGCCGAGACGCGGCTGGTGCAGATGATCGAGGCATCACCCCGGTTCGATGCCCGCTGGTATCTCGAACACAACCCGGATGTGGCCGAAGCAGGCGCCCATCCGGCGTTGCACTACCTGCTGAGCGGAGGCGCCGAAGGGCGCGATCCCGGTCCGGATTTCGACAGCAAGGCCTATCGTCGCCAGCACCCCGATCTGGCGCCGGACGCCAATCCATTGTTGCACTGGCTGCAATCGCGGGATGCCTGAGATGGCAGGCGTCGGCCCGTCTCCGGTACCCGACCCCCGTGTGGCATTCCTGTGCGACACGGGCTGGTTCGATGCCGGATGGTATGTGCAAGGTTGCCCGGCTGCGCGCAACGCGCAGGACCCGCTGGTCCACTATCTGGAGCATGGCGTCCGCGAAGGCCTGGGTCCGAATGCCTGGATCGACGCCTTGCACCGCGTTCATGATGCGATGGCGGATCCACCCGTAACCCGGGGACTGGCCGCCGGAGTGATTGTGGATCGCGCAGGGCCGCAAACCGAAGCGGCTGCCGCGCGACAGGTTGACTCCGAAGCCGCCTTGCTCGATGCCTGCGGCCTGTTCGATGCTCGCTGGTACCTGCAACACAACCCTGACGTGGCCGAGGCGGAGCTCGATCCACTGCGGCATTTCTGCGAACACGGCTGGCGCGAGCTGCGCAAGCCACGGTCCGATTTCGATGTGTGGTGGTATTGGGTCACCTACCTTGATCCTGCGCAGGAGGCGGTCAATCCGCTGGTTCATTACGCACTGGTTGGCTGTGCGGCCGGATACGCCACCCGCCCCGAACCCTACGCCCCGCGTCCCGGCACGGCCTGGCCCGCCGGTTATCGGCCGCGGCGAGTGTGTCTGTTTGCGGGTTATGACCGCGATGGGCTGGTGGACGACTACGTGGTCGCGTACGTGCGCGAGCTGAGCCGGCATGCGGATGTCTATTACCTGGCCGACGGGTTCATGCCCAAGGCAGAACTCGACAAGCTGGCGCCGTACACCCAAGGCCGCTGGGCGGAGCGGCACGGTGCCTACGATTTCGGTTCGTGGTCGGCGCTGGCGAAGGACCATGTGGGCTGGGAGGAGATCGGACGGTACGACGAACTGCTGCTGGTCAACGACAGCGGTTACCTGCTGCGTCCGCTGGACGGGGTGTTCGCGAGGATGGATGCGACGGCCTGCGACTGGTGGGGCCTGCAGGCTACCAAGGGACTTGCGCGCACGCGCGACAACCCGGCCAACCTGTTCGATCGGCCGATTCCGTTGCAGGAAGTGAAGGGGCGCCTGCTCGATGGCTTCGAGAGCGATGCCTTGTACGACTTCCTCGTTGGCTCGTACTTCCTGATTTTCCGGCAGCAAGTGCTGGGCGACACGGGCTTTCGTCGACTGCTCAACTCGGTGAAGCCGCAGAGGGGAAAGTTGCAAACCATCCAGAAATACGAAATCGGCGTGACCCATTATCTGATTGGGCGGCAATTCGATTTCGCCACCTTCATCGACAAGCTGCACCCGTTCCACCCAATCTTCACGGAGCACTACTTCAAATTGGTTCGTGAAGGTTTCCCGCTCCTGAAGCGCTATCTGCTGTCCAACAACCACTACGACGTTCCCGACTTGTCGAACTGGAAGGAGCGGATCCTGGGGTTGGTGCCGGAAGCGGATGTGGAGATGTTCGAGCGGAACCTGCTGCGGGTGGCGGACGACGACAAGCTTCGGCGCAGTTTTGCGATCACCGAGAACGAGTACGGCGAGGTGGTGGCGCCACGGTTGCTGGAAGGTGGGGAGCTGGTCGAAGCCGACCAGGCGACGCCCAAGTACGACCATTGGTGGGCGTTTCCGGTGTGCGCCTACGACCACACCTTTGCCGGCAACGAACGGGCGGTGTTCGAGGAGGTCAAGGCCGACCCGTCGATCAAGAAGATCATCCTGACCCGAAGCAAGCGGATCGAGGCCGACGGCGAGAACGTGGTGGTGGCGCCGTTGCGCAGCCCGGAAGGGCAATACCACCTGTTGCGGGCGCGGCAGGTGTTCGTCAAGCACGGGCCGCGCATCAACACGGGCTACCCGCTGTCGGCGGAGCTGCACAACTTCATCAACCTGTGGCACGGCATCCCGTTGAAGCGGTTCGGTTACGCCGGGTTGGAATCGCCCCAGATGCTGCGCACGATCGCCGCCGAGAACGAAGGCTGCCGGGCGGTGGTGTGTTCGTCGGCGATGGACCGGCTGGCGATGACGGCGGCGTTCTATCCGCTGGATTATGGCAAGTTCTGGTGCACCGGGTTGCCGCGCAACGACTTCATCCTGCGACCGGCGGAGGGAATGCCGGATGACTTCAGGGAAGAGGAGGCGCGGTTGAAGGCCGAGGTGGGAAATCGCACGCTGGTGCTGTACCTGCCGACGTTCCGGAACGACCAGACGGAGGGCGCCTACCGGTTCAGCGGCGAGGAGCTGGCGTGGCTGGCCGACTGGCAACGGAGGCACGATGCGGTGCTGGGGGTACGCGAGCACATGGCGGACACGGGCCAGTCGTACCTGCGGCAGTTGTCGCAGCTGGGGGTGCTGGACCTGTCGTCACGGCGTTACCCGAACATCGAGGTGTTGTACCGGGTGGGTGCAGCGCTGATCTCCGATTACTCCAGCTGCATGGTCGACTTCCTGCTGACGGGCCGGTCGGTGGTGAGTTTTGCGTACGACCATGAGCGTTATGCCAACCGCGAGCGAGGCTTGTTCTACGATCTGGAGCAGGTCTTGCCGGGACCGGTGTGCCGGACCTTCGGGGAGCTCACGGCCGCCTTCGACCACTTGTTTGATGGTCGGGGCGTGGCGAGTGACGACTACGGCTGGAAACGCTCCCTGTTCTTCGATCGCGTCGACGACGGCAATGCGTGGCGGGTCGCGAAGGAAGTGAGGTACCTGTACCGGGGCGCTAGCGGGACATGACCGGGGATATCGATACAACGGTTCGCCAGTGGCTTGCCTTTGCGGCGCGGTGGAGCCGGACGCGCCGAGCGGATGTCACGGCCGCCGAACGGTTGGTGACGGAGTCCCTGCACTCCGCGTCGTCCAGGTCTGAAGCATCCAGGGACGGGGTCGTGTCGGCCGATGACGTCCTGGCGTGCGAGATGGCCGTGATCGCGGCATCCGGGTTGTTCGACACCACGTGGTATCTCGCGGGCAATCCAGACGTTGCGGCCGCGGGCTTCGATCCGCTGGAACATTTCTGCCGGCATGGTTGGCGAGAGTTGCGCCTGCCACGACCCGGTTTCGACCTGTGGTGGTACTGGTGCACGTACCTCGACCCGGCCCGTGAGGCGATCAATCCGTTGCTGCATTACGCGCTGGTGGGGCAGGCGGCCGGTTACGCCACCCGCCCCGAACCCTACGCCCCGCGTCCCGGCACGGCCTGGCCCGCCGGTTATCGCCCGCGTCGCATCTGCCTGTTTGCCGGTTACGATCGCGATGGCGTGGTGGACGACTACGTGGTCGCGTACGTGCGCGAGCTGAGCCGGCATGCGGATGTCTATTACCTGGCCGACGGTTTCATGCCGGAAGGGGAACTGGACAAGCTCGCGCCGTACACGAAGGGCCGTTGGGCGGAACGTCACGGTGCCTACGATTTCGGTTCGTGGTCGGCGCTGGCGAAGCAGCATGCGGGCTGGGAGGAGATCGGACGGTACGACGAACTGCTGCTGGTCAACGACAGCGGTTACCTGCTGCGTCCGCTGGATGGGGTGCTCGCGAAGATGGATGCGAGGGCCTGCGACTGGTGGGGCCTGCAACTGACCAAGCGTGATTTCCTGGGTGAAAGCGTCAAACATGGCGCCATCCCGATCGAACAGGCCCGTGCCGCATACCCGCCCGCGCGCGAGGCAACCTGGCTCAACAGCCTGCACATCAGTTCCTATTTCATCGCATTTCGCAAGCCCGTCCTCGATGACCCTGGATTCAGGACCAGGCTGGATGCCGTGGTCCCGCAGGACGCGAAAAGCAAGGTCATCCTGAAATACGAGATCGGCCTAAGCTGCTGGCTGATGGCTCGCGGTTACGTATTCGACACTTTCGTGCCGGTGTTGCATCCGTACCATCCCGTCTACACGGCGACGCATTTCGAATTGATCCGCGACGGCTTTCCGTTGCTGAAGCGCCATTTCCTCGCCGTCAACCCGCTGGATACCCCGAACCTGGTGCATTGGAAGTCCCGGATCCGGGAGTGGGCGCCGGAAGCGGACGTCGGGATGTTCGAGCGGAACCTGCTGCGGGTGGCGGACGACGACAAGCTTCAGCGCAGTTTTGCGATCACCGAGAACGAGTACGGCGAGGTGGTGGCGCCACGGTTGCTGGAAGGTGGGGAGCTGGTCGAAGCCGACCAGGCGACGCCCAAGTACGACCATTGGTGGGCGTTTCCGGTGTGCGCCTAC
>DASURP010000065.1:0-3838 GCA_036279975.1 Rhodanobacteraceae bacterium | reverse complement strand
TTGAGGCCGCGGGCCTCGAGGATGGACGCCAGCGACGCCGACGCGATGCCCTTGCCAAGCGAGGACACCACGCCGCCGGTGACGAAAATCAGGGAGGTCATGATCGGACCGTTCGTGGAAAGCGTCATTCTAGCGGCGACGCTCCACTTCCGCGAGCACGTCGTCACACCGGTGAAGCCCCGCGCCCCGGTGCCTTGCATCACGGCGCCGCGGCATCGACACTACGGCGGCTAAAGGCTGGCTTGTCGCCGGCGGGAGATCGGGGCATCGGGTGAACGACGCCGAACCGCAGCGCAAGCGCGGACTCATCGCCGAGCTCTCCTACCGCCACGTGTGGCGCGCGGCGGTGTTGTACATCGGCGGGGTGTGGGCGCTGGCGCAGGGCATCGCGCAACTGGGACCCACCTTCGGCATGCCCGACCGGGTCACGCGCTGGTTCGTGATCGCCTGTGCGATCGGCTTTCCGTTCTGGATCGCGCTTGCCTGGTATTACAAGTTCACGCCGGCCGGATTGCGGCGCGAGTCGAAGTCCATCAAACACGATCCGGACCTGCACCGGGCGGCCGGACACAAGCTCGATTTCTGGATCATCGGCGTGCTGGTGGTGGCCGTGGTGCTGCTGCTGACCAACCAGCTTGCCTGGCGCTGGGGCACCGGCCCGGGCGACGCCACCGCCACGATTTCCGAGCAATCGATTGCGGTGCTGCCATGGGTCTCCGAAGGCGCTGATCCGCAGCAACAATTCTTTTCCGATGGCATTTCCGAGGGCCTGATCACCGCCCTGTCGCAGTTCGCGGGTCTCAAGGTGATCGGCCGTACCTCGTCCTTTCGGTTCCGCAAAAGCAAGGACAGCAGCGAGCAGATCGGCCAGAAGCTGGGTGTAGCGCACCTGCTGGAAGGTACCGTGCAGTATGCCGGCGACAAGGTGCGTATCAACGCCAACCTGATCAATACCGTGGATGGCAGCGTGATCTGGTCGCGGCACTACGAGCGTTCGAACGCGGACTTGTTCGCCTTGCAGGATGCGATCACCGCGGCCGTGGCAAGTGCACTGAAAACGAAACTGCTGCACGGGCACACCATCGAAAGCCAGAGTGATCGCCCGCCCGGCGGCAACGTGGCCGCGTACACGGCGCTGCTGCAAGGCAAGGCCAATGCCGCAACGCTCACCCAGGTCGGTCTCCGCAAGGCGATCGCCTTCTACCACCAGGCCATCGGGATCGACCCCGGCTATGCCTACGCCTACGCGGGACTGGCGTTCGCGCAAGTCAGCCTCTCGGCACAGCTGACGGGCGTGGTCCAACGCCAGGCCTACGCGAAAGCACGGGCGGCGGCAGCGCGGGCATTGGAACTGGCGCCCGACCTCGGCGTAGCCCATCAGGCGCACGCCGCGGTCCTGAACGGCGCCGACGGTGACGCCATGGGCGCACTGGCCGAGTTGCAGCGTGGCCTGGAATTGAATCCGCACTACGCTGGCGCGATGGCCAACCTCGCCAACGGGCTGGCGATCGTCGGACAACTGGATGCAGCTGTGGCGATGGAACGGCGCGCGATCGCGGCCGATCCGTTGCGCCAGGTCGTGTACGTCAACTTGTCCAACAACCTCGCGGCGCTCGGACGACTGGACGAAGCGGCGACGGTGGCCAACAAGGGGCTGGCCTTGCAGCCCGACAGCATGGTTGCGCAGGTGCAGGTCGCCAACATCCAGTTGCTGCAGAGGAACACGGCACCGGTGCTGGCATGGGCGGCGACGGTGCAGGATCTGACGACCCGGCAATGGTTCGAGACCGCGGCCGGCATTGTCGCGGGCGATCGGGCCAAGCCCGACCCGGCGCTCAAGGCCTTCGTGGCCGCGTACGGCAACGATCAGCCCTACATCGTGGCGCAGTTGTACGCTCTGCAGCGTCAGCCGGATGCCGTCTTCGCATGGCTGGCTCGTGCGGCGGGGCAGCCCGGATCAGGGATCGTGCCTACGCTTCTCAGTGATCCGCTGCTGCTGCGCTACAAGGCCGACCCGCGCTTCGCAGCATTGTGCAAGCAACTCGGCCTGCCCGTGCCCGGCGAGCCTCTGCGCGCCGCGCTCACCGTCATGCCTGCCAGCGCCGTGACGCCGCAGTAGCACGCTTCAATCCGCAACATTCCGGGCCGCCCGCACTGTTTGCGGGCGGCCCGGAATGACGATGGTGATACTGACCCTACCATTTCCACTACGCACAACGATTCGCCACAATGGTGGTCTGCACCCCTGGACACCGCCATGACCCTTGTCACCATCCCCGAACGCATCGCCGCCCTGCGCAACGTGATGCAGCAGCGCGGCATCAAAGCGTGCGTGGTCCCCACTGCCGATCCGCATCTTTCCGAATACCTGCCGGAACACTGGACCGCGCGGGAATGGCTGTCCGGCTTCACCGGCTCGGCCGGCACGCTGGTGGTGACGGCGGATTTCGCGGGACTGTGGACCGACTCGCGTTACTTTTCGCAGGCCGAACGGCAGCTTGCCGGCAGCGGCGTCAAACTGGTGAAGCTGGGGGTTCCGCACACGCCCGAGCACATCACCTGGTTGTGCGAACGCGTACAGACCGGCGACCAGGTCGCCTGTGCTGCAGACATGCTGTCGCTGGCGTCCGAACGCGGCTTGCGCGAAGCCTTGGCGAAGCACGACGCACAACTGGTCGAAGACGATCTGCCGGCGAAGGTCTGGAGCGACCGTCCGGCATTGCCACACGCACCGGTGTATGAACACCCCGTCGAATACGCCATTCAGTCCCGCGCGGGAAAACTCGCCGATCTGCGGAAAGCCTTGCAGCAAACGGACGCCACCCATCATTTCGTGTCGGCGCTGGACGAGATCGCGTGGGTGCTGAACCTGCGCGGCAGCGATGTCGACTACAACCCGGTATTCCTTGCGCACCTGTTGATCGACGCCAATGGCGCGACGCTGTTTGTCGAGTCGACCAAACTGGACGACAACCTGCAAAAGACGATCGCGCTGGATGGCGTCGCACTGGCGCCCTATACCGCCGCCAGCGACGCATTGGCGGCATTGCCACTGGATACGAAACTTCTCATCGCACCGGCACAGGTTGCCGCCGCGCTGGCGCACGCGATCCCCGGCCACGTCAAACTGATCGAAGCGGCTGGACCGATCGGCGCGGCCAAGGCCCGCAAGGGCGGCAAGGAACTGGAGCATGTTCGTGAAGCCATGCGTCGCGACGGCGTGGCGCTGGTGCGCGGCGCGCGCTGGCTCGAGCAATCACTCAAATCCGGCAAGCACCTGACCGAACTGGACGTGGACACGAAGCTGCGAGAGCTGCGCGCCCAGCAACCCGGCTTCGTCAGCGAAAGCTTTTCCACCATCGCGGGCTATGAAGCCAACGCAGCCTTGCCGCACTACTCGGCCACCCCGGAATCACATTCCGAATTGAAGCCGAAAGGCATGCTGCTGATCGACTCCGGCGCGCAATACCTCGGCGGCACCACCGACATCACGCGCATGTGGGCGCTTGGCGATACCACGCCAGAACAACGCCGCGACGTGACCCTGGTACTGAAAGGCGTGATCGCGCTGTCGCGAGCGAAGTTCCCGCGCGGTGCTTCCGGCCAGCAACTCGATGCCTTGGCACGCGCGCCAATCTGGGCTGCCGGCATCGACTATGGCCACGGGACTGGCCACGGCGTCGGCTACTGCCTGAATGTGCACGAAGGCCCGCAGTCGATCCGGCCGCCGCGCCAGGGCCAGCACCTCGAAGCCATGGATGTCGGCATGATCACCTCGATCGAACCCGGGATCTACAAGCCCGGCCGGCACGGCGTGCGCATCGAGAACCTGGCTGCG
>DASURP010000064.1:0-25923 GCA_036279975.1 Rhodanobacteraceae bacterium | reverse complement strand
AGGTCGGTCATGCGCAGTTGGTCCAGCCAGAGGACGAGCTCGGTCACGTCAATCTCCATGTCCGGACCCGTCGCCCGGAAAGAATCGCCATTCTCGCCGCGCCGGGCGGGGGTGACAAGCCGCGGAGCGGCATCCAACGTGGAGCCATTCATGCCGGACCGGTTGTCGCGGGTAAACTCGCCGCTGGCCGCCGCGCGTGTCGCGCGCTGCTGCCGGGCTCGGATCAAGGAGACAGGATTGAACGGCGACGGACACCGGACGGTTTTCTTCATTTCGGACTCCACCGGCATTACGGCGGAGACCATCGGCAATTCGATCCTGGCGCAGTTCGAAGGCGTCACCTTTGCGGGCCACCGCATTGCCTTCGTCGACACGCCCGAGAAGGCACGCGCCGCGGCGCTGCGCATCAAGACCGCGTATGCGCAGAATGCCGAGCGCCCGATCGTGGTGAACACAGTGGTCGATCCGCAGTTGTGCGAGATCATTGCCGAGTCCGGGGCGCTGATGATCGACGTGATGGCGCCGTTCATCGGCACGCTGGAACTGGAGCTCGGCACCCGGCGCTCCGGGGCGATCAACCGTGCGCACGGCCTGGTGAACTTCAACGAATACGAGGCGCGCATCAACGCCACCAATTACGCGCTGGCCCACGACGACGGCGTGAACGTCGACTACAGCCAGGCCGACGTGGTATTGGTCGGCGTGTCGCGCGTAGGCAAGACGCCGACCTGCCTGTACATGGCGCTGCACTACGGCGTGAAGGCCGCGAATTATCCGTTGACCGACGAAGACCTGGAGCACGACTACCTGCCCAGGCACCTGGAGGGTTGCCGCAACCGGCTGTACGGGCTCACCATCGACCCCGTCAGGCTGGCGCAGGTGCGCGAGGCGCGCCGCCCCGGCAGCGCCTACGCCAAGCTCGACCGCTGCAAGCGCGAGCTCGTGATCGCCGACCGGATCTTCCGCAACGAGGGCATTCCCTCGCTCAACACCACGCATACTTCGATCGAGGAAATCGGTTCCAAGATCATGGCGCACCTCGGGATCGAGCGGCACATGTTCTGACGGCGTCAGTGCGGTTTCGTGGGCGCCTCACGCACCGGCAGCGGTACGTTGCAGACGTCGATCCTGCCGACCTTGTAGAGGTACCAGGCGTCGGAGCGGTTGCGGCGCGACTCGACCAGCGCCTTGAAGGTCGGTGTATCGGTGCGCAGCACTTCGAGGTGCATGCGCCCGGATGGCGGCAGGTCGGAGGCCAGCCGCACGCGCAGGATCTTCGTCTGGTGCGCGGGGTTCTTGTAGAAACCCATGGGCCCGTTGCCGCGCGGCAGGTCCGAAAGGTATTGCATGCCTTGCACCACGCGGCCGACCAGCGCGATGTTGCGGTCGAGCTGGCGTGGCGCCTGCCCGATCACGGCATACAGTTCGGTGCCGGGGCCGGAATCGGCGGTGTTGCCGCGACCCGCGCCGACCATGCCGTAGCAATGCACCAGCCAGGTCTTGCCGGTCTGCGGGTCACGCGCGACGGGAAAGCCACGGCTGAAGCCGACTTCCGGCGCATATACGTCGCCATCGGGCAGCTTGGTGAAGGGCAGGCCGGGTGCGCTGTCGCGTTCGAATTCAGGCGCCATCGTTGCCTTGGCCTTGCCGAGCGCACGCGGTGGGTGCTGCGGATGTTCCGCCTCCGCCGCCGGGTCGCCCCACTGCGTCACGAAACCGTCCTGCACGCGCAGGATGGCGAGCCCGTCCCAGTAATGTTCATGCGCGAGGGTGCGGATGTTGGCGGCGTGCAGGGGCGCGTAAGCCGAAGCCAGTTCGATCACCACGCGGCCCTGCGGCAGGTCCATGTACAGGGTGTCGTCGGGGTTCAACGGCCGCCAGTCGGAAGGTTTGGATGCATCCAGCACCTGTTGCATGGTGGGGGCGGGTTTCGCCACAGCCGCGTTGGCGGCGCGACTGCTGGCCGGCACGGCGACAGCCAGCGCCAATGCGACCGCGGGAACCATCACCGTAACGCGCGTCATGGGCGATTTCCTTGGGTGGCCGGCCCACGGTTGAAAATGTCGCTGCCGAAAGCGTGCAGCCCTGCCTGGCCCGCATAACCGAGGTGCGGCAGGCCGAACCAGTCCTCGATGCTGCGCAGCAGGCTGTAGTGGTTGTAGGGCACGTTCGACACGGTACCGGGTTCGACGAGAGCCGACAGCACCACCGCGCCGATGCGCCCGCCGCCGGGGCCGAACTTGCCGGGTTGGGGTGCGCCCGCGGGCCGCGTCTCGCCGCAACACGCGGTAGCATCGGTGCCCTCGTCGAAGGTGATGATCAGCACGCCGTCCTGCTTGAACGCGGGCGCGGCCAGGATCAGCGGCACCCACTGGCGCAGGAACCTGTCCGCCGACACCAGCCCGCCGGGCTCGCCGTTCCTGCATGGCGCGTCGTGGCCGTCGTGGCACAGGCCGGGCGTGATGAACGAAAAGTTCGGCGTCGTCGCCACGCTGTGCAGGTCGCCGGGCAGCGCATCCAGGTTCACGACATGCGCCGCACAGTTGGCCGCGTCGTCGATGATGGAATGGAAATACACGAACGGATTGTGCTTGTCCGCGTACTGGTCCTTCGACGTGGCCCGGTTGGTGTGGTCGACCGTGCCGATTTCCACGTGCCCGCAGGCCGCGGCCTCGCGCGCAGGATCCGCGCCCATGTCCTCCATGTAGCCCTTCCACGTGTAGCCCGCCTCCTGCAGCTGGTTGGCCAGCGTCGGGACGTCTGCGGGATACACGCAGCCCTTGCCGCGGACCTGGCCGTCGGCATCGAAACCCGGCTGGCTGCGCACGAACCCACTGAATACGTGGCAGTCGCCCTGGGTTGCGGGATTCGGCGCCTGCCCGCTGACCATCGCGATGTAGTTGTCCAGGCTGTAATGCCCGATGCCGTAGTACTGCGTCAGCAGCGCGCCCTGCTTCGGCAATTCGTGGGCGAGGTAGGGCGCAGGCGAGCGTTCGCCGAAGGTGACCTGGAACGGCTCGTTTTCCAGCACGACCACGAACACGTGCCGGGGCGGGTGCGGGAGCTTCGCCGCTGCAGCCGCTGTCGCTGTCGCTGTCGCGGAGTGGGTCGGCCTGGTGGAGGCGCTGCAGGCGGCGAGCAGCACGCCGGTCAGCGCGATGGCAAACATTCCCGCGTGGGTGGAAAGTCGCATGCTGTTGCTCCCGGTTCGCAGGGTCCGCCCACGATAGCAAAGTGCGTGCGGGGGTGTGGCGTGGCAACCGGTACGGTTGTCGTCAGGCGGCGGAAACGGCTGCTCCGCGCCCGGCCACGAACAGGTGGCTGTTGAATGGCGTCAGGCCCCACAGCGGCCTCGACGTCACCTTGAAACCTTCACGCCGCAACGCCAGTTCGACCTGTTCGCGGCGCGGCATGTTGCGGGTGCCGTCGCTCCGCATCCAGCCGCTGGCATGCAGCAGCCATTCCTCGGCCACGGTGGCGCGATGCCGCCAGCTGCGATCGGCGAGGCAGGTACGGACCAGCAGCAACCCGCCCGGTGCCACGCGCGCGGCGGCCCCCCGCAGCGCTCCCTCCTGGACCGCCGGCGACAAATAGTGCAGCACGTCCAGCAGCACCACGTGCCCGTTGTGGGCCGGCAGGCAGGCAGCATCACCTTCGCGCAGGCGCAATGTCGCCGAGGCAGCGCCGATTGCCGCGATGCCGTCGCGCAGCTTGCGCGGATCGATGTCGACACCGAGGTAGTCGGGACAAAGCCCGCGCTCGTGCAGGTACAGGCCGAGCAGCCCCATGCCGCAGCCGATGTCGAGCAGCGGCAAGCGACTGTCGCCGAGCGCATCGGCGATCGCGCCATAGGCAGGATCGAGTCGCAGCTTGCAGCGCGTATAGCCGCGTGCGTAGCTGCGCGGACGGAACCGTAGCGTCACGCAATGGATCGCGTGCCGGTGCGTCGCCCTTGTCGTTGCCATGGGCGGCGCGGATGCGTTCACTTGACCGGCGCGCCCGGTGCGGCGTTGGCATCCACGCCCAGCAACGCCAGGTCGGTGCCTCCGCTCCCGGCGGACAGGATCATCCCTTCACTGAGGCCAAATCGCATCTTGCGCGGGGCGAGGTTGGCGATGAACACCACGCTTCGGCCGACCAGTTTCCCGGGTTCGGGATAGGCGGCCTTGATCCCGGAAAAAATCTGGCGTTTGCCCAGCTCGCCCGCGTCCAGTTCGAAACGCAGCAGCTTGTCCGAGCCGTCCACGGTTTCGCAGACCAGCACCTTGCCGACGCGCAGGTCGAGCCTGGCGAAGTCGTCGATGGAGATGGTGCCGGGACTCGGGATCCGGGACCCGGGACCGGGGGATGCAGTCGTTTGCGCGTCCTGGCGATTCCCTCCAGGGGGAGGATTGGGCGAGGCTGGTTTTGAATTCGCCTGCAGCGATTCCTTCGAGTCTTCGATCATGGCGATTATCTGCTTGGGGTCGATGCGGGTGGCCAGCGCCTTGAACGGCTGGATGGCGTGGCCAAGCAATGGAGTGTGCGTGGCGTCGAAGCGCGCGGGTGCGTCGCCCAGGAACGCGAACGCGCGTGCCGCGGTGGCCGGCACCACCGGCGCCAGCCAGATCGCCAGCAGCCGGAAATAGTTCAGCGACAGCGTCAGTACAACGTGCAGCCCTGCGCGTTTCGATTCGTCTTTCGCCAGCAGCCACGGCGCATGTTCGGCGACGTAGGCGTTGGCCTCGTCCGCGACCTCGATGACCAGCCGCATCGCGGCGGCGTAATCGCGCGCCCCGTACAGCGCGGCGCAAGCTTCCAGTTTCTTCGCGGCCGCGTCGTAGCGTGCCCGTTCCGCGTCCGGCAGTGCGTCCGCAAGCCTGCCATCAAAGAACTTGTGCACGAAGCCGGCGCAGCGGCTGGCGATGTTCACCCACTTGCCGACCAGGTGCGAGTTGACGCGTTCCTCGAAGGCCTTCAGGTCGAGGTCGATGTCGGCCAGGGTCGGCCCCAGCATCGAGGCCAGGTAATAGCGTAGCCAGTCCGCGTCGAGGTGGTCGAGGTAGGTGCGCGCGTTGACGAAGGTGCCGCGCGACTTCGACATCTTGGCGCCATCGACGGTGAGGAAGCCGTGCACGTTCACGGCGGTCGGCATGCGCAGTCCGGAACCGTGCAGCATCGCGGGCCAGAACAGGGTGTGGAAATAGATGATGTCCTTGCCGATGAAGTGGACCATCTCGGTGTCGTGACCGGGGCGCGTGAAGCGGTCGAAGTCGGCGGCAGCCAGTCCGGGCTTGTGTCCGCTTTCGCACAGTTCCTTGAACGCGGCGAGGTAACCGATCGGCGCGTCCACCCATACGTAGAAATATTTGCCGGGGTGGCCGGGGATCCCGAAACCGAAGTAGGGCGCGTCGCGCGATACGTCCCAGCTGCGCAGGCCCTCCGCAAACCACTCCTTCAATTTGTTGACCACTTCCGATTGCAGGTCCCCGGCGGCGCGGCGCGCTTCCAGCCAGTCCTTCAGCAGCGCCTCGAAGTCGGCAAGCTTCACGAACAAGTGCAGCGATTCCTTCTCGACCGGCTTGGCGCCCGACACCACCGAGTAGGGATCGATCAGGTCGATCGGGTTGTAGGTGCTGCCGCAGACTTCACAGGCATCGCCGTACTGGTCCTTCGCATGGCAGACCGGACACTCGCCCTTGATGAAGCGGTCCGGCAGGAACATCTGCCGCTCGGGATCGAACAATTGCTTGACCGGCCTGGCCTCGACGTGGCCGTTCGCCTCCAGCGCGCGCCAGATCGCATGCGTCAGCCCGCGATTGGTGTCGGTGTGGGTGCTCGAATAGTGGTCGTAGGCCACCCCGAAATCGCGCAGGTCGGCGGTGTGTTCGCGCCACACGCCGTCGATCAGCGCTTCCGGTGTGATGCCTTCCTTTTCCGCGCGCAGCATGATCGAGGTGCCGTGCGCGTCGTCCGCGCAGACGTAGTGCACCGTGTGCCCGGCCATCCGCATCGCCCGCACCCAGATGTCGGACTGCACGTGTTCGACGATGTGGCCCAGGTGGATGCGCCCGTTGGCGTAGGGCAGGGCGCTGGTGACCAGGATTTCGCGGGGCATTTCGATGGGTCGATGACGACAGGCAATCGCGGATTATTGCATGGCAATGTCCGTTCTTCCCCTGTGCGGTGGCCGCCTGCAAGCAGGCTCCTGCAGAAACCGTTGTAGGAGCGCGCCTTGCGCGCGATCGGTTGCGTCCTGCGGTGCTTGTCGCCATGGAACCATCACCGCGAATGGTCACCACCCCATGTAATGCCCGCCGTTGATCGCGAGGTTCGCGCCGGTGATCCACGCGGCCTTGTCGTCAAGGAAGAACGCCACGGCATAGGCGATTTCGTCGGGTTCGCCGAGGCGGCCCAGCGGGATCTGGGCGACGATCTTGGCGCGCACATCCTCCGGCACGGCCATCACCATGTCAGTGCCGATGTAGCCGGGCGAGACGGTGTTGACAGTGATGCCGAACCTGGCGTTTTCCTGCGCCAGCGAAATCGTGAAGCCGTGCATGCCGGCCTTGGCCGCGGCATAGTTGGCCTGGCCGTACTGGCCCTTTTGGCCGTTGATCGAGCTGATCTGGATGATGCGGCCCCATTTGCGCGCGCGCATGCCCTCGATCACCGGGCGGGTCACGTTGAAGCAGGCATTGAGGTTGGTATTCACCACGTCCATCCACTGCTGGTAGGTCATCTTGTGGAAGGTGGTGTCGCGGGTGATGCCGGCGTTGTTGACGAGGATGTCGATGGGCCCGAGTTGTTGCTCGACTTCGGCGATCATCGCCTTGCACGATTCCGGGTCGGAGACATCACCCTTGACGGTGAGCACGTCGATGCCTTCGCCCTTCATCTTGTCGCGCCAGGCCCTGGTCTTTTCCTCGTTGCGGTAGTTGGTTGCAACCTTGTAGCCCATCTTCGCCAGCCGGCGAACGATCGCGGTACCGATGCCGCCGGTACCCCCCGTGACCAGTGCGACGCGTGCGCTCATGACGACTCCTTGCGGGGTTGTTGTGGGGTCATCCTACGCCTTGGCCGCGGCGCGGGCGAGACCTCGGGAACTGCCTTGCAACCTGCTACGCTCGCAGGCTTGCGCTTGCCTTGCGGCGGAGCACGCCGCGCAACGGCGCGCTGTCGAAATCGCGCGCCGCGCTGCGCAGCAGGGTCGCGGGGTCGGGCGCATCGGGTACGGGTTGATCCAGGAAGTGCAGGGCCTGCGCCAGGATCGAGCGCGGAGCGTGTGCGCCCACCGCCGGGGCATCGGATGACTTGGACAGCTTGGCGCCGCCTGCAGCCACGGCCAGCGGCAGGTGCAGGTAGGCCGGCGTGGGCAGCCCCAGCAATCGTTGCAGCATGACCTGGCGCGGGGTCGAGTCGAGCAGGTCCGCGCCGCGCACGACCTCGGTGATGCCCTGATACGCGTCGTCGACCACGCAGGCCAACTGGTAACTCCACGGCCCGTCGGCGCGCTTCAGCACGAAATCGCCGACCGCCGCGCGTACATCCTGGCGTTGCCGGCCCTGCAGGCCATCCTCGAAAGTGATTTCACCATCCGGCACGCGCAGCCGCCATGCGGGTTCGCGGTCGTCGCGGGGCGGGGTGGGGCAGCGTCCGTCGCGGTGCGGCGTGCCGCTGGCTTCGATGTCGCTGCGGCTGCACCAGCAGGCAAACGCATGGCCGTCGTCGCGCAGGCGTTGCAGCGCGGCCGCGTAGGCGTCGCCGCGCCGGGACTGGTACAGCACCGGTGCGTCGGCGTGCAAGCCCAACGCGTCCAGCGTGGCCAGGATCGATGGCGCCGAGCCCGCGGTCTCCCTGGGCGGGTCGATGTCCTCGATGCGCAGCAACCATCGGCCGCCCTGTTGCCGCGCCCGCAGCCAGCCGGCCAGCGCCGCCACCAGCGAGCCGAAATGCAGTTCGCCGGTGGGCGAGGGAGCGAAGCGCCCACGGTACGACACCTGGCCTCCTTTGCGCGGAGCGGAACCGAAGCTAGTATGCGGCAGATGCGTCGCGCGGGCGGGGACCAACCAGCCGCGAACGTTGCGGCGGGGATCCAGGCCAACGGGGATGCAACCATGAATGCCATCAGCGGAATGCCGGCGCGTCGCGAACTGACCCTGCGCGGCGTGGTCATCGGCATCGTCATCACGATCGTGTTCACCGCCGCCAACGTTTATTTCGGGCTGAAGGCGGGCCTGACCTTTTCCACCTCGATCCCGGCCGCGGTGATCTCGATGGCGATCCTGAAGGCCATGCGCGATGCCACCATCCAGGAAAACAACATCGTGCAGACGGTGGCCTCCGCCGCCGGCACCTTGTCGTCGATCATCTTCGTGTTGCCCGGATTGATCATCGTCGGCTGGTGGACGGGTTTTCCGTTCTGGGTTTCGTTCGGCATCTGCGCCACCGGCGGCATCCTCGGCGTGATGTACACCATTCCGCTGCGGCGGGCGCTGGTTACCGATTCCGACCTGCCGTATCCCGAGGGCGTGGCCTGCGCGGAAGTGCTGAAGGTCGGTGCGGGCGAGGCGGACGGCGACGCGGCGAAAAGCGTCGAGACCGGCGGTGCGGGCCTGAGGGCCGTGGTGTGGGGCGCGATCGTGTCGGCGGTCTTTTATGTGATCGTGCAGACGAAAGTTTTCGCGGCGGCGGTGACCGATTATTTCCGCGTGGGCGGCGACAAGGGCGGCGCGACGGGCTTCGACTTCGGCTTGTCGTTCGCATTGTTCGCGATTGGGCACCTGGTCGGGCTTTGGGTGGGCGTCGCGATGCTGGTGGGCGCACTGATCGGCTGGGCCTGGGCGGTGCCGTATTTCACCCACCTGCACTGGGCAGCCGGCGACGCAGCCACGGTCGCGCAGGCCGGCTGGAGTTCATACGTGCGCTTCATCGGCGCCGGCGCCATCGGCGTGGCCGCGATCTGGACGCTGGCGAAGCTGGTGAAACCGCTGGTCAGCGGCCTTGCCGGCGCGCTGCGCGCATCGCGCGCACGCAAGGCCGGCACGCTGGACACCTTGCCGCGCACCGAGCACGACATGCCGATCGGGATGGTCGGGCTGGTTTCGCTGGTCTGCATGATCCCGATCGCCTACCTGCTGTGGCATTTCAGCGTCACCAACGGGCTGGGCGACGCCACCTGGGTGCTGGTCATCGGCGGCGTGGTGTTCGTGATCCTGCTGAGCTTCCTGGTCTCGGCGGTGTGCGGCTACATGGCCGGGCTGATCGGATCGAGCAACAGCCCGCTCTCGGGCGTCGGCATCCTGGTGGTGGTGATCGCGGCGCTGCTGCTGGTGGTCGGCGTCAAGCCGTTCCTGCCGCCGGGCGCGGACAAGGCCCTGGTCGGGTTCGCGTTGTTCATCACCTCGATCGTGTTTGCGGTGGCTTCGATCGCCAACAACAACCTGCAGGACCTGAAGACCGGCCAGCTGGTGGACGCCACGCCCGCGCTGCAGCAGTGGGCGCTGGTGATCGGCGTGCTGGCCGGCGCGGTGGTGATCCCGCCGGTGCTGGACCTGTTGCAGAACACCTACGGGTTCCTCGGCGCGCCCGGCGCGAATCCGGCGACCGCGCTGCCCGCACCGCAGGCGGGCCTGATTTCGGCGCTGGCCAAGGGCGTGATCACCGGCGCGGTGCCGTGGGACATGATCGGCCTTGGCGCCGGCATCGGGGTCGCGATCATCATCCTCGACGAGGCGCTGGGGCTCGCGAAAAAGGGCCCGCGCCTGCCGCCGCTGGCGGTGGGCCTCGGCATCTACCTGCCGACTTCGACCACGCTGATGGTAGTGGTCGGGGCGCTGGTCGGCGCATGGTTCGACCGCCACGCCGGGCGTCGCCCGAACGCCGGGGCGGCCAGGCAACTGGGCGTGCTGCTGGCGTCCGGCCTGATCGTGGGCGAAAGCCTGCTGGCGGTGGTGTTCGCCGGCATCGTCGGCCTGAGCGGCAACCAGCGCCCCATCGCGTTGGTCGGCGCCGGGTTCGAGGCGCCCTCGATCATCGTCGGCGGGGTGGTGTTCGCCATCACGGTCGTCGTGCTGTATCGCTGGGTCATCCGGATGGCGCGTTCGGCATCTTGAGAAACCTTTTCCCAGCCACCACAGTCAAAGCAGGAGAACCCAACCGGAATTGACGCCATGCGCCGCATCCTGCTGTTCGTTCTGACCAACATTGCCGTCCTGGCCCTGCTGGCCATCGTGGCCCGGGTGTTCGGCATCGATACGTGGGCCGCCGCCAGCGGCTACGGTGGCATGGGGCCACTGCTGGTGTTCGCCGCGGTGCTCGGCTTTGGCGGTGCCTTCATTTCACTGGCGATGTCGAAGGTGATCGCGAAGTGGAGCACCCACGCCCGAGTGATCGACCAGCCGAAAACAGAGGCCGAGCGCTGGCTGGTCGCGACCGTGCAGCAACACGCCAGGAAGGCCGGCGTGGGCATGCCCGAAGTCGCGATCTACGACGCGCCCGAAATGAACGCGTTCGCCACCGGCATGAGCCGCAACCACGCGCTGGTGGCGGTAAGCACCGGCCTGCTGCAGGGCATGGACCGCGACCAGGTGAGCGCGGTGCTGGGCCACGAGATCACCCACGTCGCCAACGGTGACATGGTCACCATGACCCTGTTGCAGGGCGTGCTCAACACCTTCGTGATTTTCCTGGCGCGGGTGGTGGGACGGCTCGTCGATGGTGCGATGGGCGGCAACAACCGCGGCGGTGGCCTCGGCTATTTCGCGATCGTGATCGTGCTGCAGATCGTGTTCGGCCTGATCGCATCCCTGGTGGTGATGGCCTTCTCGCGCTGGCGCGAATTCCGGGCCGACGCCGGTGGTGCGCACCTCGCGGGCCGCGAACGGATGATTTCCGCGCTGCAACAGCTGGGCCGGAACCATGGCGAGAACACCCTGCCGAAGGCCGTGCACGCATTCGGCATTTCCGGCGAGCTGGCGCAGGGCTTCAGGCGGCTGTGGATGAGCCATCCGCCGCTGGAAGAACGCATCGCGCGCCTGCGTGGGGTAGCTGCGCTGTGAGTTTTTGAACCCCTCTCCCTTCGGGAGAGGGGCTGGGGTGAGGGTTTGGGTCTGCAGGACGGCCGCGCAAGTGGCGTACCCTCATCCGGCGCTACGCGCCACCTTCTCCCGGAGGGAGAAGGGGAAAGCTTGTTCTTGCGCAACCACCGGTCGCGCGATCGGCCGGCTGGCGTTTATGCTTACCGGTTCCCGGTCCCCGCAACAGTCTCACCAACAGGAAGTTGCACCATGAATGCCACCACCGAAACCCGCCCCTTCGAGGCCGAGGTCGCGCAGGTCCTGCGCCTCGTCACCCACTCGCTGTATTCGCACAAGGAAATCTTCCTGCGCGAACTGGTCTCCAACGCTTCCGACGCGTGCGACAAGCTGCGCTTCGAAGCCATCGGCAAACCCGAGTTGCTGGGCGATGACGCCGAGCTCCACATCGATGTCGAGTTCGACAAGGACGCGAAAACGGTCAGCGTGCGCGACAACGGCATCGGCATGGGCCGCGAGGAAGTGGTCGCCAACCTGGGTTCGATCGCGAGTTCCGGCACGCGCCGCTTCCTCGAATCCTTGTCCGGCGAACAGCAGGCCGACGCACGCCTGATCGGCCAGTTCGGCGTGGGCTTCTATTCCGCGTTCGTGGTGGCCGACAAGGTGACGGTGCTGTCGCGCCGAGCGGGCACGGCGGAAGGCGAGGGCGTGCGTTGGGAAAGCGACGGCAAGGGCGAGTACTCGCTGGCCGCCGAGTCCGTCGCCGCGCGCGGCACGTCGGTAATCCTGCACCTGAAGGACGATGACGCCGAATTCCTGGACGGCTGGAAGCTGCGCGACCTGATCCGCAAGTATTCCGACCACGTCTCTTTCCCGATCCGGATGCACAAGCAGAAGGACGGCAAGCCTACCGACGAATGGGAAACCGTCAACGATGCTTCGGCGCTGTGGGCCAAGCCGAAGTCCGAGGTCACGGACGGCGAATACAAGGCGTTCTACAAGTCGCTCGGCCACGATTTCAACGATCCGCTGGTGTGGTCGCACAATCGCGTCGAGGGCGGCCAGCGTTTCACCACGTTGCTTTACATTCCCGCGCAGCCGCCGTTCGACCTGCTGATGGGCGCGCGCGACGAACGCAAGGGCGTGAAGCTCTACATCAAGCGCGTCTTCATCATGGACGCGGCCGAGGAACTGCTGCCGAACTACCTGCGCTTCGTGCGCGGCGTGGTGGACGCCGACGACCTGCCGCTCAACGTCAGCCGCGAGATCCTGCAGCACAACCGCCAGATCGAGCGGATCAAGGCGTCCTGCGTCAAGCGCGTCCTGGACCTGGTCGAAAAACTCGCGAAGGACGAGCCGGAGAAATTCGAGACCTTCCGCAAGGCCTTCGGGCATACGCTGAAGGAAGGCATCGTCGAGGATCCGCCCAACCGCGAACGCATCGCGAAATTGCTGCGTTTTGCATCGACAAAAGGCGAAGGTGCCGAGCAGAAGGTGTCGCTGGACGATTACATCGCCCGCATGCAGCCGGGCCAGGATGCGATCTGGTACGTCACCGCCGACAGCTACAAGGCCGCCGCCGGCAGCCCGCAACTGGAGGCGTTCAAGGCGAAGGGCATCGAGGTGCTGTTGATGTTCGACCGCGTCGACGAATGGATCATGGGCCAGTTCGGCGAATACGAGGGCAAGCGCTTCCGCAACGTCACCAAGGGCGAATTGCCGCTGGACGAGGCCGGCAAGCAGAAACAGGAAGAGGCGGCGAAGGAAGCCGGGGCCCTGCTGGAAAAACTCAAGGAGTTGCTGGGCGATCGCGTCAACGACGTCAAGGTTTCGGCGCGGCTCACCGATTCACCGTCATGCCTCGCCTTGTCCGATTACGACCTGGCGCCGCACCTGGTGCGCCTGCTGCGCGAAGCCGGGCAGGAAGTGCCGGAGTCGAAACCGACCCTGGAGATCAATCCCGCGCACGCCCTGGTCAAGCGAGTGGAATCGGAAACCGACGCAGCGAAGGCGAAGGACCTCGCGCTGCTGCTGCTGGAACAGGCCGAGATCACCGCGGGTGCCGCGCTGCCCGATCCCGCGGCGTTCGTGCAACGGATGAACCGTGCACTGCTTGGCTGAACAAGGTCACGGTTGGCCGGGCAGCGACAAACATTTCCCTCTCCCATCGGGAGAGGGTTCCCCGAAAGGGCCGGGTGAGGGCCCGCTTCCGCCGACCATGGTTTCCATGCGTACCACCGAAACGAGCGCGACCGAACCCTCATCCGGCGCTGCGCACCACCTTCTCCCGGAGGGAGAAGGGAAAACGCGTTGTCGCTCGTGATTGGGCAAGCCATGGGGCAAATCCCACCCGCCCGCATCGATGCCTGGCTGTGGGCCGCACGCTTCTTCAAGACCCGCGCGCTGGCAAAGCAGGCGGTCGAGCGCGGGCGCGTGACGCTCGCGGGTGCGGCACTGAAGCCCGCGCATGTCGTGCGCATCGCCGATGAATTGCGCATCGTGCGCGGCGAAGAAACCTTCGAAATCGAGGTGACCGGACTCGCGCACAAGCGCGGGTCGGCCGCGTTGGCACAAACGCTGTATCGCGAGTCCGCGGCTTCGATCAGGGCAAGGGATGCGGCCCGCGGGCAGCGCCGTGCCGAACGCGCCGGGTACCAGCCGCCGCCAAAACGACCCGACAAGCGCGCGCGTCGACTGATCCGCGCGCTCGGAGACATCGATGCAGGATGAAGCGCCGTCCGGCGCGGGCAGCATTGCCCGCACTGGACGCGCACGCGGCTTTCAGCGCGAATGATGGCTTCGGCTTCCGCGTCGGTGAGGTTCTCGATGCCCTGCTGGCAGACATGGTGGAATTTCACCCAGAAACGCTCGTTCTTCGCGTTGATGAAGCTGAGGGTGTGCGAGCCGAAGCCGTGCATGTGGCGATAGCTGGCGGGGATGCCGCGATCGCTCACCACGATCGTGATCTGGTGCAACGCTTCGGGAAGGCCGGTCCAGAAGTCCCAGTTGTTTTTCGCGCTGCGCAGGTTGCTGCGCGGGTCGCGCTTGACCGCGTGGTTGAGGTCGGGAAACTCCAGCGGATCGCGGAAGAAGAACACCGGCGTGTTGTTGCCGACCAGGTCCCGGTTGCCTTCCTCGGTGTAGAACTTCAGCGCGAAGCCGCGGATGTCGCGCTCGGCATCGGCCACGCCGCGTTCACCGGCGACGGTGGTGAAGCGCGCGAACAACTCGGTCTGTTTGCCGACTTTCGAGAAGATCTTCGCCCTGGGGTACTTCGTGATGTCCTTCGTTACCGTGAACGTGCCGAGGGCACCGGAACCTTTCGCGTGCATGCGCCGCTCCGGGATCACTTCGCGGTCGAAGTGCGCGAGTTTCTCGAGCAGCCAGACATCCTGCAGCAGGGCGGGGCCGCGCGGGCCGGCGGTCATGATGTTCTGGTTGTCCGGGACCGGTGCGCCGGCGATGGTGGTCAGGCGGGCCTTGGCGGATTTCGCGGGTTTGGTTGGCTTGGCCATGACAGCGTCCCCGCGCGGGATGGCACAGGCAGCATAGGCCTGACCGGTGTCGAAAGGAAATTCGATGGTTTCGATCCCTGCGATAGCCGATGGCTATCGGTTTCGAAGCCGCTGCGCGGTGGGCCGGGCATGTCGCGCCTGCCACGTGTACAGCGGGATGCCCAGCACCAGCAGCACGAAGTTCCAGAACACCGCGTCCTTGCCCGCGCCGATCACGGCCCACAGGCAGAAACCGAAGGCGGCGAGCGCCAGGACCAGGCTGCGCGCCGGCAGCGGATGCCCGCCGCGCCGGGCCAGCACGATGTCCGCCATCGTGCTGAACAGGTAGGCGACCACGCTGCTCAGGGTCGAAAGCAGCACGATGAAGGTGAACATCGCGACCAGGCCGCGGCTGTAGTTGGCCATCACCATGAGGCTGATGAACGCCGCCGCCACCAGCAAGGCCACCACCGGTGTCCCGCGGGTGGAATCGTGCGCGAACAGGCGCGGAAACAGGCCGTCCCGCGCGACCGCCTGCGGAAACTGCCCGGCGATCAGGATCCAGCCGTTCAAGGCGCCGAAGCACGAGATCGCCGCGGTCGCCGCAATCAGTCCGCCCGCCCAGCCGCCCCACAACAGGCGTCCGGCGTCCGCGAACGGTGCCTGCGATTGCGCCAGCTCGGAGGCAGGCAGCAGGCCCATCACCGCGGCCGTGCAGGCGATGTACACCACCGCCGCGATCGCGGTGCCGACCAGGGTGGCGCGCGGGATGGTCTGCTCCGGATTGCGCACGTGGCCGGCGGGGATCGAGGCGCATTCCACGCCGATGAAGGCGAACAGGGTGGCCGCGACACTGAGGTTGATGGCGCTCCACGGTGCGCCGGCATGCGGGCCTGGCACCAGCAGGTGTGGATCGAAACGGGCGAACCCGAACAGCGCCAGCGCCAGCAGCGGCAACAGTTTCAGGATCGTGGTCGCCACCTGCAGCGCGCCAGCGCTGCGCACACCGGCCATGTTCACCGTGGCCAGCAGCCAGATCGCCGCCAGCGCGGCGAGCGCGCCGTACAGCGCGTGCGTGCCGACGAGTGGGAACAGCGCGGACAGGTAACTTGCGAACGCGACGGCGATCGCGGCGTTGCCGCCAACCAGCGATACCCAGTACATCCACGCCACCAGGAAACCGATGCAGTCGCCGAAGGCTTCGCGGCTGTAGGCGTAGGGCCCGCCGGCGCGCGGCGAACGCCGGGCCAGGCGGTAGAACACGCTTGCCAGCAACAACGCGCCGATCGCGCTGACCAGCCAGCCGATCAGGCTGTAGCCGCCGTACGGTGCGAGTGACGCCGGCAGCAGGAAAATGCCCGAGCCGATCATGTTGCCCAGTACCAGTGCGGTGGCAACGACCAGGCCGATCTGGTGCTTCGGAACGTCCACGGGTTTCCCGCTCTGGACCAGGTGCCGCGATTGTACGGGGCCGCCGCGCGCGGACGGCGCGCGCGTTTGCGGCGCGGCGCGGGCTGAAGCCGCAGGGGCGATCGCGTAAGCTTGCGCGGATTCCATCGGGAGCACGCCGTCATCGCCCGCATCGCCGTCACGCGCGCCGTCAGCCGTGCGCTGCAAAACTGCGAATTGACCCACTTGCCGCGCCGGCCGATCGACCTGGCGTTGGCCCGCCGCCAGCATGCGGCGTACGAACAGGCGCTGCGCGACGCAGGATGCGAGGTGCGGCAGCTCGCCGAACAGCCGGACCAGCCGGATTCGGTGTTCGTCGAAGACACCGTGATCGTGCTCGACGAGGTCGCCGTGATCACCCGGCCCGGCGCGGCATCGCGGCGTGGGGAAACGACATCGATGGCCGTGGCGCTGGATGGCCTTCGCGAGCTTCGGCACATTGAAGCACCCGGCACCCTGGATGGCGGCGACGTGTTGCGGCTGGATCGGGTGTTGTACGTGGGGGCTTCCACGCGCAGCAATGCTGATGGCATTGCACAGCTGGCCGGCGTGGCCGCGCCGCTGGGATACCGCGTCGAAACGATGCCCCTGCGGGGTTGCCTGCACCTCAAGAGTGCAGTCACGCAGGTGG
Source organism: Rhodanobacteraceae bacterium (assembly GCA_036279975.1). GTDB lineage: Bacteria > Pseudomonadota > Gammaproteobacteria > Xanthomonadales > Rhodanobacteraceae > 66-474. Next base: position 9,334 of record DASURP010000064.1, on the reverse strand, counting down.
CGCCCGACCGGCTGTTGCTGAACCCGGCGTGGGTGGACGCGGGGCGCTTTCCGGATTGGGCGTCGCTCGAGGTCGATGCCACCGAGGCGCATGCCGCCAACGCGCTGCAGGTGGGTGAGGTGCTGATCTATCCTGCAGTGTGCCCGCGTACGGCGGAGCGCCTGCGCCGGCTCGGCATCGAGGTGTGCAGCGTGGACATGTCCGAAACCGAAAAGGCGGAAGGCGGCATGACCTGTTGCAGCGTGATCGTTGACACGTGACCGGCATTTCGCCACACAGGCGTTGCGCTTGCGTTGGCGGGTGGACGGCCCGACACTATCGGCACCCGGGGAATGGGGAACGGGATGCCTGTATTCGACATTTTCAAGCGCTTGGTGGGAACCGGCACGGGCAGTGAGCGCCGTGCCAGCGGGCGGTTGCGGGCATCGCTGGGCGCACGCGTGCTGGTGGTGGACGATTCGGCGACGATCCGCGCGGTACTGGGCAAGATGCTGGCGCAGGACGGTTACGAAGTCCTGAAGGCCGCCGATGGCGAAGGCGCGGTCGAAATGGCGCAGTCGCAGTTCCCCGACCTGATTTTCCTGGACATCGTGTTGCCCGGCATCTCCGGGTTTGCGGTGTTGCGTGCCCTGCGCCGCGACAGCCGCATCCATGCCACGCCGATCATCATGATGAGCGGCAACCAGCAGGCGACCGAGCAGTTCTACGTGCAGCGCTTCGGTGCCGACGGTTTCGTGAAGAAGCCGTTCGGTCGCGCGGATGTGTTCCATGCCATCCGCTCGCTGGTGCAGGCCGGGCGCATGCCGGCACGCGCGGAACCCGTGCCGCTGGACGTGATCCCCGAGGGCATGACCCGGGAAGAGTGGAATGCGATTCCCGATGTCGGCCTGCCTGACGAAGTACAGCCGGCCCCGACCACGGAATCCCCGCCATCGGCGGATTCGCCCACACCCGAGGATCCGGCCGCATCCCGTTCGTCGGCACCGTCGGGCGAGGCGCCACAGTCGAACCGACCCGTCACCTTTACGGTAGCGGTCGCGCCGATGCAGCCGGACGCAACGACCTCGACGGAACCCGTGCGCGGTTGGTCGGGGCCGGTCGCCGGCATGCCGGTGCACGCTTCGATCAGTGGCAGGGTGCAGCATCCCGCGGATCGTGCATCGCCGCAGGTGGCCGTGCATGTACGCCCGGCGGCACCCGCAGCGTCGCCCCCGTCGGCGGCCGATGACGAGCACGCGCCACTGTCGCCGGACAAAACCGGGGATTGACGGAACCCAGTCGACCACGCCGGGCCAGGCTGGCGCTGACCGCCGCTGGTGCCTCGTTCAGCCCGGGTCGCGCTGCAGTTTCGCCTTGAGGCGGTACAGGGCGTCGAGGGCTTCACGAGGCGTCAAAGCATCGGGATCGAGCGCATGCAGCGCGTCGGCCAGTTCCGCCAGCTTCGGGTCGGCCCCCGGGGCGGCGAACAGGTCCGTTTGCAGCGAGGCGGCGGCACTTGGAGGTGTGTCGGGGGTTGCGCCGCCGCCCATGCGCGAGCCGCGTTCGAGCGACGCCAGGGTTTGCTTCGCCTCGACGATCACGGCTTTCGGCAAGCCGGCCAGTGCGGCGACCTGCAGGCCGAAGCTGCGGTTGGCGGGGCCTGCCTTCACCGCATGCATGAACACCAGCTGTTCGCCGCGTTCGCGGTCGTGGTATTCGACGGCATCGAGGTGCACGTTGGCGATGGAGTCGAACTGCGCGGCAAGTTCGGTCAGCTCGAAGTAGTGCGTCGCGAACAGGGTGAAGGCGCGGTTGTGCGTCGCCAGGTGTACCGCCGCCGCGCGCGCCAGTGCCAGGCCATCGTAGGTCGAGGTGCCGCGCCCGACCTCGTCCATCAACACCAGTGAATTCGCGGTCGCGTTGTGCAGGATGTTGGCGGTTTCGCTCATCTCGACCATGAAGGTCGATTGCCCGCGTGCGAGGTCGTCGCCGGCGCCGATGCGGGTGAAGATGCGATCCACCGGCCCGATCGCCGCGCTCGTCGCCGGCACGTAACTGCCGACGTGCGCCAGCAGCACGATCAGCGCGTTCTGGCGCATGTAGGTGCTTTTGCCGCCCATGTTCGGGCCGGTGATCACCAGCATCCGGCAGGCGTCGTCGAGCGCGAGGTCGTTGGGTTCGAACGGCTCGTTGCGCACCTGCTGGACCACCGGATGCCGGCCACGTTCGATGCGGATGCAGGGTTCGTCCACCAGCTGCGGCGCGTGCCAGTCGAGCGTGTCGGCGCGCTCGGCGAGATCGGCCAGCACGTCGAGTTCGGCGATCGCGGCGGCGGCGTCCTTCAGCGGCGCAAGCTTCTCGATCAAGGCATCCAGCACGCCGTCGTACAGCGCGCGCTCGCGCATCAACGAGCGCTCCTTGGCCGACAGCACCTTGTCTTCGAAGGCCTTCAGTTCCTCGGTGATGTACCGTTCGGCGTTCTTGGTGGTCTGCCGGCGGGTGTAGTGCGCGGGCGCCTTGTCGGCCTGCGCCTTGCCGAATTCGATGTAGTAGCCGTGCACGCGGTTGTAGCCGACCTTCAGCGTGGCGATGCCGGTGGCGGCGCGTTCGCGCGCTTCCATTTCCACGAGGTACTGGTCGGCATTCGTCGCCAGCCGGCGCAGTTCGTCGAGTTCGACATCAAAGCCGTCGGCGATCGCGCCGCCGTCGCGCAACAGCATCGGCGGGCGTTCGACAATGGCTTGCGCAAGCATGCCTGCGATTTCGGCGTGATCGCCAATGCGTTGCACGAGGTCGTGCAGCAATGGCGATTCGATTCGCGACAACACTTCCCGCAACTCGGGTGCGGCTGCCAGGCCGTCGCGCAGCGTCGCAAGATCGCGCGGCCTTGCCGAACGCAGCGCCACGCGCGCGAGGATGCGTTCCAGGTCGCCGATCGCGCGCAGCCTTTCGCGCAAGGGCTCGAATGCGCGTACGTCGATCAGCGCGCCCAGCGCATGGTGCCGCGCGCGCAGGACAGCGCGGTCGCGCAGCGGACGGTGCAACCAGCGCCTGAGCATGCGCGCGCCCATCGGCGTGATGGTCGCGTCCAGTACGCCGAGCAGGGTATAGCGCGCATCGCCGGTCGGGTGCGTGTCAAGTTCGAGGTTGCGGCGGGTCGCGGCGTCCATCGCCAGCGTCTCGTCGGCGCTTTCCACCGCAAGGCTGGTCAGGTGCGGCAACGTGGCTTTCTGGGTTTCCTTGAGGTATTGCAGCAGACAACCCGCCGCGCCGATTGCGGCGCTGAGGCCGTCCGCGCCGAAACCCGAGAGATCGCGGGTGCCGAAGAACGCGTTCAGTTCGCGCGCAGCACTGGTTTCATCGAAATGCCAGGGCGGACGCTGGCGCAGACCTGTCAGCGTAGCGACTGCCGGCAGCAAGGCGGCATCCTCGCCGACCAGCGTTTCCGCAGGCGCCAGCCGCGCGAGTTCGGCCGCCAGCGCCGCATCGTCGGCGACCTCGCCCAGCACGAATCGGCCGGAAGCAAGATCCGCCCAGGCCAAACCGTAGCCTTCCGTGCCACGCGTAACCGCCAGCAAAAGGTTGTCGCGGCGTTCCGGCAGCAGCGCCTCGTCGGTGACGGTGCCGGGCGTCACCACCCGCACCACCTTGCGCTCCATCGGGCCCTTGCCGTTCGGGTCGCCGACCTGCTCGCAGATCGCCACCGATTCGCCCGCGCGTACCAGCTTGGCGAGGTAGGCCTCGGCCGAGTGCCAGGGAACGCCCGCCATCGGGATCGGCGCGCCAGCCGATTCGCCGCGCTGGGTCAAGGTGATGTCCAGCAGCCGCGCCGCCTTGCGCGCGTCGTCGTAGAACAATTCGTAGAAGTCGCCCATCCGGAAAAACAGCAGCGTCGCCGGATATTCCGCCTTGGCGGCGAAATACTGGCGCATCAGCGGCGTGTGGCGGGCGAGGTCTTGCTGGTTCATCGAGCGGGAAGGGGCCCAGGCAAGCGCGCAGTGTCGCATGCGCCGGGGCCGTACCCAAGCCGCCCGTTGTCACGAGACTGTCATGTTGCGACGCTGCAATAATCCCGTCACGGGACTGCCAAGAACCGCCGCATGCACAAGCGCATCCTGATCGTCGAAGACGAAGCCTCGATCCGCGACATGGTCGCGTTCGCGCTGCGCAAGGCGGACATGGAGGTGATCCATGCCGCCGATGCGCGCGCGGCGCTGGTCGCCATCAGCGACACCCCGCCGGACCTGATCCTGCTGGACTGGATGCTGCCCGGCATGACCGGCCTGGAACTCGCCCGGCGCCTGCGCAGCGAGGAACGCACCGCCGAGGTGCCGATCATCATGCTGACCGCGCGCGGCGAGGAACTGGATCGGGTCAACGGCCTCGAAGCCGGCGTCGACGATTACGTGGTGAAGCCGTTCTCGACGCGTGAATTGATCGCGCGGATCAAGGCGGTGCTCAGGCGTGCGCAGGCCGATGACGGCACGGGTTTGATCGAAATCGGAGGCCTGCGCATCGATGGCCCCGCGCATCGCGTGTATGCCGGCGATACGCAGGTCGAAATCGGCCCCACCGAATATCGCCTGCTGCATTTCTTCATGAGCCATGCCGAGCGCGCGTATTCGCGCGCGCAGTTGCTGGACCAGGTCTGGGGTGGCAGCGTCTATGTCGAGGAGCGCACCGTGGACGTGCACATCCGCCGCCTGCGCAAGACCCTGGAACCGTTCGGGCTGGAGGGTCTGATCCAGACCGTGCGAGGCACCGGTTATCGATTCTCCACCCAGCCATGAATGCCGATCGTGCGCGCGCGCGGCGCCTTGCGGCCCAGTTGAGCGATTTGCGCACGGCCGCGTGTGCCTTGGGCGATGCATTGGTCCTGCTGGATCCGCAGGGCCGCGTGCGTTGGTGCAATCCGGCGGCGCAGCACCTGCTGGGCGTGGCGTGGCCGCGCGATCGCGGCCAGTCGCTGGCCGCGCGCTTTGGCGATGGCGAAGCCGGCACGTGGCTGCGGACAGGCCAGGGTGATGGCGACGATGTCGCGTCGCCGGTCGACACTGCGGTACGCCTGCAGCTCTCGTTGATTCCCTACGGCGATCACCGCCGCCTGTTGATCGCCCGCGACATCAGCCGCGTCACCAAGCTGGAGCAGGTACGGCGCGATTTCGTCGCCAACGTTTCGCACGAACTGCGCACGCCGTTGACGGTGATCCACGGCTATCTGGAATTGCTCGATCCCGAGGATGTTCCCGGTCTGGCGCCGGTGCTGGACGAAATGCGCACGCAGTCGCAGCGCATGCGGCAGATCGTCGAAGACCTGCTCGAACTCTCGCGCCTGGAGATGCAGCAGCACGTATCCGAAGAACGCGTGGAAATGGCGCCGCTGCTGGCGTCGCTGCAACGCGAGGCGGAAGCCTTGAGCCACGGCAAACACCAAGTCGCGGTGGAGGACGAAGCGCAAGCCGACCTGCTGGGGTCGCCCAAGGATTTGCACAGCGCGTTCTCCAACCTGGTCAGCAACGCGGTGCGCTACACGCCTGAAGGCGGCAGCATCACCATCCGTTGGCAGCGCACGGCGAAGGGCGCCGAATATTCGGTCACGGACACCGGCTACGGCATTCCCGCCGACCATCTGTCGCGGCTGACCGAACGCTTCTATCGCGTCTCGTCCAGCCGCTCGCGCGCGACCGGCGGCACCGGGCTCGGGCTTTCGATCGTCAAGCACGTGCTGAACCTGCACGACGCCCAATTGCGGATCGAAAGCGAGCCGGGCGAGGGCTCGACCTTCACCTGCGTGTTCGGCAAGGCGCGGTTGCTGGATGCCAAGGCCGACGGGTGGAGTGCATGATGCGACACGGCAGTTGCCGCGTCGGGTGCCGGTGCAACGCGACGTGGTTCAGTCGTTACCCGCCACGGTGGGCCAGAACGGCAGCTTCCCGTGGGTGGAAATCTGTTCCACCACTTTCCAGGTGCGCGTGTCGATCACCGCAAGCTTGTCGGTGGCAGTCACTCCCGCGTACACCCAGCGTCCGTTGCGGCTGGCGCGCACGCCGTGCGGGCCCTGGCCCACGTCGATGCGCTGGATTACCTTGAACGTCTTCGGATCGATCACGTCCACCACGTGGTCTGCCACCGCGCCCGTGACCACGTAGCGTCCGCCGGGGATGACGTCGATGCCGGCGTGGCCCAGGCCTACCGGGATCACCGCCAGCACCTTGTGCGTGGCCAGGTCGACCGCGGCGACCTTGGCGACCAGTCCGCGTATCCACAGTGTCTTGCCGTTCGCGGACAAATCGAGGTTGTGCGGGTGCGGCAGGCCCGGCACCGGAAACTCGCCGATTTTGGCGAGCATCTGCATGTCGATGACGGCGATTGCGCCCGCGCCTTGCAAGGTCACGTAGGCCAGCTTGCCGTTGGCGGTGAAGCGGATGTTGTGGGGCGTCTTGCCGACGGCAATCGACTTGACCAGCTTTGCCTGCTTGATGTCGATGACCGCGACCGAATCACCGCCGGCGCTCACCGCGAGCCCCCAGCGGCCATCCGGGCTGATCGCCACCCCTTGCGGTGTCGGGCCGATCTCGAAGGTGCCCAGTTTCTCGCCATTGCGGGCGTCCACCAGCCAAGCCTCGGGCAGGGTGGCGCTGCTGACCAGCAGGCGGCTGCCGTCCGGGCTGATGGCGTCGTAATGTGCATCGGGCAACCCGTCGAATACCTTGCCGGACGGCAGGTTTTCCACGGCATTGCTGGCCTGCAGGGTGACGTAGACGGGTGCCGGGAACAGGTTTGCTGACTTGGCTGCACAAACACCGGCAGTGCCGAACATGAGTATGGCCACGCAACAGGCGCCAAGGCGCAGGCTGCGCAGCAATGCCGGCTTATGACTCAAGAACATGTAATTTCTCCATTGACGTGTGACAGGTTGTGACCACTCGGGACGCAGGCTGGAGTCTTGCCGGTGTGCCGGTTTGCCCCGACCTCTGCGCTGAAGCCGCATGCTGGACGCATGGGGATGCGTTTTATTCCATGGTCTGCGGAATAATCCGCGATCGACGGCGTCCAACCTGTACCCAACTGCCGACAAAGCCGATCCGGCCATGCACGATCACGCAGTCGATGACCAACTACGCGAGATGTTGCCGCGACTGCGCCGCTTTGCGCACTGGCTTACGCGCGATGCCGACAACGCTGACGATCTGGTCCAGTCCACGCTGGAGCGGGCGCTCAGCCGCTGGAACAGCCGTCGCGACGACACGGCCTTGCGGGCGTGGCTGTTCGCCATCGCCTGGCGACAGTTCCTGGATGGCAAGCGGCGGGCGCGGCGCCGCTCCCGCATGCTCGCGTTTCTGGGCCGCGACGAGGCAGCCACCCAGCCATCGCTGGAGCGCGAAGTCATCGCGCAATCGATCGTCCACGCGCTGGATCGCCTGCCCGAAGCGCAGCGGCATCTGCTGTTGTGGGTTTCAGTGGAAGGCTTGAGCTACCGCGAGGTTGCCGACTTGCTGGACGTCCCCATCGGAACCGTGATGTCGCGCTTGTCGCGCGCTCGCGCCGCCTTGCGCCAACTGGCCGACGGCGAAACGGCGCAGCCCCCTGTCTTGCGGCTACTCAAATGACCGACATGAACGATTCGCCATCCCATCCGGACGAGGCCGCCATCCACGCCTACGTCGACGGCCGTCTCGATGAGGCCGCACGTGCGCACATGGAGGCATGGCTGGATCGCCATCCCGACCGCGCCGTGGAAATACGCCGATGGCAACGTGATGCGCAACAACTGCGTGCCGCGTTCGGTGGGTTGTCTGCGTCGCCGGTGTCGGAAACGCTCGATCCGGCCCGGATTCGCCTGCGCCACCGGCAACGCGTGCGCGCCCGCATCGCGTTGGCCGCCGGGCTGCTGTTGGCGCTGGTCGTGGGCGGTGCAGGAGGTTGGCAGGCGCGGGAGTTCACCGTGGCGAATGTTTCGCCGCCCATGGCCGACGCGCTGCAGGCCTATCGCATGTTCGCGTTGCATCCGCACACGCAATTCGATGCAACCCAGCAGCACCCGGGGGAATTGCAGGCCTGGCTCGATCGACATTTCCGCAACGCCGCGCCGCTGCCGGATCTCGGCGTTACCGGGTTTCGTCCGGTGGGCGGCCGGTTGCTGGCCACCGAGAGCGGGCCGGCTGCGATGGTCCTGTACGAGGACGGCCAGGGACGTGCCATCAGTTTCTACATCCGCCCGCCATCGCCGCGCGGGGCACTGCCGCATGGCGAGCGGCGCGATGGCAGGCTGGCCGCCGCGTACTGGTCCGGCAATGGTTACAACTACGCGCTGGTCAGCCGTGCCGACGCACCGGATATGCGGGTGATCCGGGAAGCGTCGTTGCATTCGTCCATCTGACATCGGTGCAGGCCGTCCATGCGTGCGGCGATGAAGCGGTTCGATGCGGCGGCCATCCGAATTGAAATCGGTTTGAGCGAACCGGAGCAGGACCGCTTTGTGGTTCGTTCACGCAAAGAGACGGCGGGCTTCGCACACCGCCAACGCTGGAGAGGCTGGGAGTCGAAGCTGAATCAGAATTTCACCTCGGTCCACGCGCCGATCTCGCGGGTGTGGACGTCGAAGTTGGTGTTGTTGCGCAGTTTTTCGTCCTTGTACGCGATCGCGACTTTCACACCCTTGGTGACCGGGAAGGCCACGCCCGCATTCCAGTAGGTGTCCTTGAGCGAAGGGTCGAGATCCTTGCTGGGCTTGACCTGGTCGTAGCGCGCGAACACCGATGCGCGGGTGAAGCCGTAGCTGCCCCACAGCGAGTAACCCGACGCGGTGTCGGTGGCGGGCGTGGTGGGGTTCTTCCAGTTGTCGGCCTTGAACCATTCCGCGCCCAGGCGCAGGCCGTCGCGGTTCCATGCGGCCATCGCGTCGTAACGGCGCGCGCCGTGCAGGGTGGGGCTGCTGTGCGTGTCCTTGCCGAGATCACCGTCGTAGGCGCCGACCGCGAACACCAGACCCTTGACCGGTTGCAGGCCGACGCGGCCTTCGAAATCGACATGGCCGGAGCGCGACGGGTTCTTGTAGCCGCCGCCGTTCACTGCCGACACCTGGTAGTTGAACATGCCGTTGTCGCCCAGCAGGTGCAGGCCCCAGTCCGCGGAGTTGCCGAGCTTCAGCTTGTCCACCAGCGTGTTCTCGACGTAGCGGTAGCCGTACCAGTCTTCGACGAACGGAATCCACGCCATGTTGGCCGAACCGACGCGCAGCGTGGCGAGCGGTGAAAACGCGCCCTGCACGTAGGCCTTCTTCACGAACAGGTTCGTTTGGCCATCGTTGCCGACGTAGTTGAAATCCGTGGTCAGGTTGGCCGACCAGATGTCG
>DASURP010000063.1:0-44023 GCA_036279975.1 Rhodanobacteraceae bacterium | reverse complement strand
GGCGGCCGGGCGTGGCCACGATGACGTCGGGACCGCGGCGCAGCGTCTGGATCTGGCCGCCCATGCCGACGCCACCGAACACCGCCGCGGTGTGGACGCGCAGGTATTTGGCGTAGGCGCGCAGGTTGTCGTGCACCTGCGCGGCGAGTTCGCGGGTGGGGGTGAGAATCAGCGCGCGCGGCTTGCGCGGCTGCTTGTTGTTTTGGATGACCTGGTCCACGCCCAGCCTTTGCAGCAGCGGCAGCGCGAACGCGGCGGTCTTGCCGGTGCCGGTTTGCGCGCCGGCGAGCAGGTCGTGGCCGTCCAGCACGTGCGGGATCGCCGCGGCCTGGATCGGGGTGGGGCTGGCGTAGCCCTGTTCGGACAGGGCACGCAGCAGCGCGGGCGCGAGCCCGAGCGAATCGAACGTCATGGGGAAGCTCCTGAAAGTCCCGGAGCGTTCCCTAAACCGCGCTGCAGGTGGGTAAAAACAATGTGCGGTCGCCGCGGATGCGGAACCGTGTGTGCGCGACGTGCGAGTGGCGAGGGGCCGGGCGGCGCAGGCTTCTCAGCTCTGCGGCGGCGGTGATCCACCAGGGAAGTTCGGGGTGCGGCGCGTCAAACTGCGCGCAGTGTAACGGGTTGTGCTTTCGCAAGCCAGCAGCAAGTCTGAACGCGCGGCTTCGTGGTCTATCCCCCGGCGCGTGCGCTGGTTGCGGGAAGCACGAGGACCGTGTGGGCACTTCCATCGGGTATGTCCCGATGCATTTCCTTCGCGTTTGCCGGGACGGGGAGTGAAAGTCCGGTTGCGTTCTGACGTGCGACCAACAGCAGGTCGGAGGCTCTGGCAACGAGTTCCCGGGTGGCGATGTTCCAGCCACGTTCGTCGGCGATCGGATCGAAAAAGCTGCCGTGGCGAGGCGGGTGGACCTCGACGCCCTGGTCCGGCCGCAGGCTTTCGGGTTCCCACAGCATCGTTGCGAAGAGATCGGGGTGGCCGGTGAACTTTTGGGACTTCGTGGCCATTGCATCATTCAGGCCGTCGAGCAGGTCGTCCTCGACCCCGTCGCCGAATCGTATGCGGACAAACTGCTCGTCCTCCCCCGCTGCCTGCCAACAGGCCGCCAAAGGCTGGTCATTGGCATCGAGCAGTACTGCTACGGACAAGACACGGTTTCTCGCAAGGCCGACGCCAATGGATTGGGTGGGGCGCTCCGCCCAGTCAGGCGGAAAATCGATGCCCTGGTAGAACTCGACGACAACGCGGTTGGTTGCAATGGCAGCCATGGGTTCTCCTGGGTGGCCGGCTGGCGTCAGCGCGTCGGGCGGGGCATTGGAAAGTCGAATTGTTCAATCCCAGCGATTGGCGTGTTCCGCAAAATCCGGCCGCTGCACGCGGACCACGCAGAAGCGCTGGCCACTGGGTGCCTGCATCACCACCCAGCGCTCGAGGCGTTTGAAGATCGTCGCACCGAGTTCCTGCAGGCGCGCGACTTCCGCGTCGATGTCGTCGGTCTCGATGTCGAGGTGCACGCGGCTTTCGTGCCCGACGCGTTGCAACTGGATCATCGGCTGGTCAGGCGCTGTTGCGAGCTGCCGATAGTTGTCGCGGCTGCCTGGATGATCCAAGTCGACCGGGCAACCGAGCGCCGCGGCCCAGAAAAGGGCCGCGGCATCGATGTCTTCGACGTTGCAGTCGATCTGCAGCGAGCACAGGCGCGAGTGGTGCATGCCCGGAAGTTCCGTGTGGCAAAAACCGATTCCGGATCGCCGCTGCGCGGCGTCCGGAATGACGGCAACCCAATTACTTCGTGCCCATCATCTTCTCGCGGCGCGCGCGGAATTCGCTGTCCTGGTTCCACTTCGGCCACTGATCGCTGAGCGAGAGTTCGCGGCCCACCTCGTACAGCGCCTGGGTGTCCTCGACGAGGCCGCTGAAATCCCAGTTCGGATCGAAGTTGTCGAGCGGCGTGTGGTAGCGGTGCGTGGTGTAGTCGTCGAGCGCCTTGCGGCCTGCGGCCGTGCCGCCGTGCACCATGTCGTCGCCGGTCTGGGTCATCAGCGCGGGCACGCCGGCCTTGGCGAAGCTGAAATGATCGGAACGGAAGTAGAAGCCGTTCTGCGGAGTCGCGTCCGGGCTGGCGTAGCGGCCCTGTTTCTTCAGCGCGGCTTTCAGCATGTCTTCCAGTTGCGACTGGCCGCTGCCGATGATCTGGAGATTGCGGGTGGGCCCGATCACGTCCATTGCATCCATGTTGATGTCGGCGACGGTCTGGTCCATCGGGAACACCGGATGCTTGGTGTAGTAGAGCGAACCCAGCAGGCCGGATTCCTCCAGCGTCACGGCGGCGAACAGTACGCTGCGCTGCGGCGCCGGTTTCTGCGCCTTGAACGCCTTGGCGATTTCCAGCAACGCGGAAATGCCGGTGCCGTTGTCGATCGCGCCGTTGTAGATCTTGTCGCCCTTCAGGCTGTCGTCTTCGCCCAGGTGATCCCAGTGCGCGGAATACACGACCACCTGGTCGGGGTGCATGGTGCCCCTGATCATGCCGAGCACGTTGTTGGCTGAACCATGGCCGATCTTGCTGTCCAGCGTGATCGATGCGGTGGCCTTGAGATCGACGGGCTTGAAGCCGCGGTGGTCGGCCTCGGCCGCGAGCTTGTCGAAATCGAGGCCGGCCTTCGCAAACAGGCGCTGCGCGGCGTCGCGCGTGAGCCAGCCCGCGACCGGCAGGCGCGGCGCGGGGTCTTCGCTCTGCGGCAGCGCCAGCTGCGGACCACTCCAGCTGTTCTTGACCACCGACCATGGGTAGCCGGCTGCGCCGTCCGAGGTGTGCACGATCAGGCAAATCGCAGCGCCCTTGCGCGCGGCCTCCTCATACTTGTAGGTCCAGCGGCCGTAGTACGTCATGGCCTTGCCCTTGAACAGGTCCGGGTCGTGGTCGCCGAAACCGGGATCGTTGACCAGCACCACTACGGTCTTGCCCTTGACGTCGAGGCCCTTGTAGTCGTTCCAGTTCCACTCGGGCGCGTCGACGCCGTAGCCGACGAATACGATGCCGGAATCCTTGACCGCGACGTGCGGCTTGGCCTGCAGCGTGACAGCGACCATGTCCGGGCCGAACACGAACGCCTGGGTGCCGCCGCCCTCGTCCACGTCGAGCTTGATCTGGCCCTCGTTCTGCAAGGCGGTGGATACGGTCGGCACCACCTGGAACCAGGATCCGTGGTTGCCGGGCTGCAGGCCGAGGCGCTTGAATTGAGCCACGATCCAGGCGGTCGCGCGCTCGCCGCCCGGCGTGCCGGGCTTGCGTCCGTCCATGGTGTCGGAAGAAATGGCCTTGTCGTAGGCGCGGAACCGTTGCGCGGTGATCGCGGTCGAGAACGGCTGCGTGGGACCCGAAGTGCCTTTGGCGGACGCAGCATGTGCGGCAGCGACGATCAAAAGGCCGGCGAGCAACGCGAGCAATACGGTGCGACGCATGGCAAAACCCCACTCGGCGGCGAACAATCCGCAAGTGTACGCCGGGCAAACCGTCGACGCAGGTGTGCGTACGCCCGTGCGTGCGGGATGACGAGTGTCACGCGATTTTTCGTTACCACATGCACATGCGCGAACCGATGCGGCGCTGGAGAATGCTGCGCGTTCCCGGCGAGCGTCCATTCCCCGTGGCGGTGGAAGCGTTGTGGGATCGGCGCGTGGCTGCCCAGCGAGGGTGGGTGACCGCGCGCCGGTCCCCACACGGCGCCGCGCTTGCATCGGCGCGGCCGACGCCACATGCTGCGTGGGTGTCGACGAAACCGCATCCTGCACGCCTCGCGTTTGCCTGGGCGCTGGCCTGGGCGCTGGCCTGGGCGCTGACGACACCGCTTGCCGCGGCAGCGCCCGGCAATACCTGGATCAACCCGCTCGACATCGACTATCGCTACAACTACGAGCAGATGAATCTCGGGATCTCGTATCGCACCGGTGCGGACCCCGCGATCGTGCGCTACCAGGATGCGTACTACCTGTTCCTGACCCTGGCCGACGGTTACTGGCGTTCGACCGACCTGGTGCACTGGTCTTTCGTGAAGCCGGATCGCTGGCCGTTCAACGGGCCGGTCGCGCCGGCCACCCTGGCCGCCGACGGCAAGCTGTTCCTGATGCAGTCCGCGATGGAGCCGCGGCCGCTGCTGTATTCCACCGACCCGGCACACGGCCACTGGGATTTCTGGACGCGCCTCTTGCCGAAGGTGCCGGGCGCAACGTGGCCCGGACACGAAAGCGAGATGAAACCGGGCGACCTGCCGCCGGGCCCCTGGGACCCGGGCCTGTTCCAGGACGACGACGGCAAGGTCTATCTGTACTGGGATTCTTCCAACGTGTTCCCGATCTACGGCGCGCAACTCGACTTCGCCTTCGACAAGGCGGCCGAAGGCGAAGGCAAGCGCGTCCGGTTCGTCGGCAAGCCGGTGGCGCTGCTGCGCGCCGATCCCGCCCGGCACGGCTGGGAACGCTTCGGCCGGGACCACGGTGACCCGAGCATCGCGCCCTACATCGAAGGCGCGTGGATGAACAAGCACGACGGCCGCTACTACCTGCAGTACGGCGCGCCGGGCACCGAATACAACGTCTATGCCACCGGCGTCTACGTCGGCAAGGGACCGCTCGGCCCATTCACCTACGCACCGTACAACCCGGTCGGCTACAAGCCGGGCGGCTTCGTGGTCGGCGCGGGCCACGGCTCAACTTTCGAAGACGCGTACGGCAACTTCTGGAACAACGGCACGATGTGGGTCGGTGTCAACTGGCGGTTCGAGCGGCGCGTCGACCTGTTTCCCGCCGGCTTCACCACAGACGGGCAGATGTGGGTGAATACCCGCTTCGGCGATTTTCCGCAGCGCATGCCGGACCACAAGCTCAAGCCCGGCGAAAGCACCTTCACGGGCTGGATGCTGCTGTCGTACCGCAAGGCGGCGACGGCGTCTTCGCAACTGCCGGGCTTTCCGCCTGCGAACGCCGCCGACGAAGATCCGCGCACGTTCTGGGTGGCGGCCAACGCCAACCCCGGCCAGACGCTGACGCTCGACCTCGGCGGCCCGCGCATGGTGCGCGCGGTGCAGGTCAATTACGCCGATTACCAATCCGGGCGCTACGGCGACGCGCCGGACATCGTCGCGCAATTCCGCCTCAAAGGCTCGCTGGACGGCAAGCGCTGGACGGCGCTCGCCGACCTTTCGCATTCGACCGTGGATCATGCCAATGCCTATGTCGAACTCGACCGGCCGGCGCGCATCCGCTACGTGCGCTACGTGCACGCGCACGTGGGCGCGCAGCACCTGGCGATCTCCGACCTGCGCGTGTTCGGCAATGCCGACGGGCCGCCGCCGCCCGCGCCGGAACTGCTATCGGCCACGCGTCTGCCCGACGCGCGCGGTGCCGAGATCACGTGGAAGCCGGTGCCCGGCGCGGTCGGCTACAACGTGCGCTGGGGCATCGCACCCGATCGCCTCCACGAGACCTGGCAGCGCTTCGCCGACCAGCCGACCAAACTGAAGCTCACCGCGCTCAACCAGGGCGTGCGCTACTTCGTCGCGGTCGAGGCATTCGACGGGCACGGTGTTTCCAAGCTTTCGCGCACGCTGGTGCTCGAGCCCTGATTCGGCACCGGCAGCAGTCGGTTGTCACACCGTGATCGGGTTCGGCTTGTCCGGATCGATGCCCCACGTCTTCATGGCGCGTTCGACGTCCTGGGCGTTCATCGCGCCGTCTTCCGCCAGCGCCACGATCGCGGCGTGCCCGATCCAGTGGGCGTCCACCTCGAAGAACGCGCGCAGGGATTCGGCGGTGTCGCTGCGGCCGAAACCGTCGGCGCCCAGCGGGATGAAGCGCCGTCCCCCCGGGATGGCGGCGCGCAGCGGGTCGACCACGTTGCGTACGTATTCGGACGCCGCGATCACCGGCCCTTCGTGTTTCTCCAGGCACTGCGCAACGTAGGACGTGCGGCGGTCCTTGGGATTCGGGTGCAGGCGGTTCCAGCGTTCGCAGTCGAACCCGTCGCGCGCCAGTTCGTTGAAGCTGGTGCACGACCAGACATCGGCCTGGACGCCGAATTCCTCCTCCAGCAGTTCGGCCGCCTTGACCACGTCGGGCATCAGCGCGCCCGAGCCGAACAGCTGCACGCGCGGGGTGCCTTTCTTGGCCTTGCCGGCGTCGCGGAACAGGTACATGCCCCGGATGATGCCTTCCTCGCAGCCCTCGGGCATGTCGGGGTGCGTGTAGTTGTGGTTGGTGACCGTGACGTAATAGAACACGTCGCGCTGGTCCTCGTACATCTCCTTGATGCCTTCGCGCAGGATCACCGCCACTTCGTACGAGTACGCTGGATCGTACGCCTTGCAGTTGGGGATCACGCTGGCCATCAGGTGCGATGAGCCGTCGGAGTGCTGCAGGCCCTCGCCGGCGAAGGCGCGTCCCGCGGTCGCGCCGATCAGGAAACCCCGCGTGCGCTGGTCGGCGGCGGCCAGGATCAGGTCGCCGACGCGGCGGAAGCCGAAGAACGAATAGAAGATGTAGAACGGCAGCATCGGCTGGTCGGATACCGAATAACTCGTGCCCGCCGCGATCCACGCCGATACGCCGCCGGCCTCGCTGATGCCTTCCTGCAGGACCTGTCCGTCGGCGGCCTCGCGGTAGTACAGCAACTGGTCGGCGTCCTGCGGCTTGTACTTCTGGCCGCCCGGCGCGTAGATGCCGATCTGGCGGAACATGCTTTCCATGCCGAAGGTGCGCGCCTCGTCCACCACGATCGGCACCACGTGCGGCGCAAGCTCCTTGTCGCGCAGCAGCAGGTTCATGCCGCGCACCAGCGCCATGGTGTTGGAGATTTCGCGGTCGCCGGTGCCCTTGGTGATGGCCTCGAAGCTTTCGAGGGTCGGCGCCTTCAACTTCTTGCTGGACTTCTCGCGCCTGTACGGCAGGGCGCCGCCGAGCTCCCTGCGGCGCTCCAGCATGTACTTCACTTCCGGCGACTCGGCGCCCGGGTGGTAGTACGGCACCGAGTCCATCTCCTCGCCCTCCAGCTGTTTGTCGTCCAGCGGGATCTGGAAGCGGTCGCGGAACATCAGGATCGCGTCGTGGTGCATCTTCTTGGCTTGGTGCGCGATGTTCATCGACTCGCCGGCCGTGCCCATGCCGTAGCCCTTGACGGTCTTGGCCAGGATCACGGTCGGCATGCCCTCGGTGTGCACCGCCGCGTGGTAGGCCGCATAGACTTTGTGCGGGTCGTGCCCGCCGCGGTTCAGGCGCCAGATGTCGTCGTCGGAAAGGTTGGCCACCATCGCCGCGGTCTCGGGGTACTTGCCGAAGAAATGTTCGCGCGTGTAGGCGCCACCGAAAGCCTTGCAGGCCTGGTATTCGCCGTCCACGGTTTCCATCATCAGCTTGCGCAGGATGCCATCCTTGTCGCGCGCCAGAAGCGGATCCCAGTAGGAGCCCCATATCAATTTCAGGACGTTCCAGCCGGCGCCGCGGAACACGCCCTCGAGTTCCTGGATGATCTTGCCGTTGCCGCGCACCGGACCGTCGAGGCGCTGCAGGTTGCAGTTGATCACGAAGATCAAATTGTCGAGGTGCTCGCGGCCGGCGACCGAAATCGCGCCCAGCGATTCGGGTTCATCGCACTCGCCGTCGCCGAGGAAGCACCACACCTTGCGGTCGGTGACCGGCATCAGCTTGCGCGCTTCCAGGTACTTCATGAACTGCGCCTGGTAGATCGCCTCGATCGGGCCGAGACCCATCGACACGGTCGGCACCTGCCAGTAGTCCTTCATCAGCCACGGATGCGGATACGACGGCAACGCCGCGCCGCGCGGGTTGACCGTTTCCATGCGGTAGTTGTCGAGCTGTTCCGCGCTCAGCCGCCCCTCGAGGAACGAACGCGCGTACAGGCCGGGGCTGGAGTGGCCCTGGTAGCCGATCAGGTCGCCGGGGTGGTCCTTGGAGGGCGCGCGCCAGAAATGGTTGAAGCCGACGTCGTACAACGTCGCCGACGAGCCGAAGCTCGCGATGTGGCCGCCGAGCTTGCCCGGCTTGCGGTTGGCGCGCACCACCATCGCCATCGCATTCCAGCGGATGATGCTGCGGATGCGCCATTCCATCGCCGCGTCGCCGGGCGACCGGGCCTCCATCTGTGGCGGGATGGTGTTGATGTATTCGGTGGTCGGCGCAAACGGCAGGTGGCCGCCGGCGCGGCGGGTCTCGTCCACCAGTTTCTCGAGGATCTGGTGCGCGCGCTCGGTGCCCTCGGCGCCGATCACCGCCTCGATCGACTCGATCCATTCACGGGTTTCGCGCGGATCGGGGTCCTGCTCGAGGAATTCCCTGGCGATGGTGGCGTTCATCGTTTGCTCCTGTACGCGGACTCCCGCGCCGTGTGCTTGACGGTCTTGTGGGATTTGGGTGCGGCGTCGCCGCGGCGCGCCTTGACGCGCGCCTTGCGCTTGGCCAGCGCGCGCGGAACCCGGATCTGGGCCTCGACGCAGGCGATCGCGCTCATGTTGACCACCCGCCGCACCGTGGCCTGCGGGGTCAGCACGTGCGCGGGTTTGGCCACGCCCATCAGGATCGGGCCCAGCACCACGCCATCGGACATTGAGCGGGTGATGTTGAAGGCGGCGTTGGCGGCGGCGAGGTTGGGGAACACGAACACGTTGGCGCGTCCGGTCAGGCGTGAGTTGGGGAACACGCGGGCCCGCAGGTCGGGGTCGAGGGCGATATCGGCCTGCATCTCGCCTTCGACCTCGAGATCGGGCGCGCGTTCACGCAGGATGCGCAGCACCTGCTGCATCTTCAGCGCGGTCGCGGTGGCCCGGCTGCCGAAGTTGGAACCCGCGATCAGCGCGACGCGCGGCTCCACGCCCAGCATCTTCAGGCGCAGCGTGGCCTGCAGGGTGGCGTCGGCGATCCGTTCGGGATCGGGGTCGTGCTGCATGTGGGTGTCGAGGAAAAACGTGAGGCCCTTGTCGTTGGCGACCGCCGCCATCGACGACAACGTCTCGACTCCGCGGTCGAGGCCGATGATGTCGCGGATGTAGGCGGCCTTGCGCTGGTAGCGTCCGACCACGCCGCAGATCAGCGCGTCGGCGTCGCCACGCGCGACCATCAGCGCGGCGATCACCGTGGGGCGCGAGCGCACCACCGACTTGGCCGAGGACTGGGTCACGCCGCGCCGTTGCATCAGGTCGTAGTACTGCTGCCAGTAGGCGTCGAAGCGCGGGTCGGAGAGGATGTTGCACAGCTCGTAATCGCGGCCTTCCTGCAGGCGCAGCCCGATGCGCTCGATGCGGCGCCCGATCACTTCGGGCCGCCCGATCAGGATCGGCTTGACCAGGCCTTCGTCCACCAGCGTCTGCACCGCCCGCAGCACCACTTCTTCCTCGCCCTCGGCATAGGCGACCCGCCGCGGATCGGCGCGTGCGCGTTCAAACACGGGTTTCATCGCGAGGCCCGTGCGGAACACGAACTGGGTGAGTTTTTCGATGTAGGCGGGAAGGTCGGTGAGCGGGCGGGTGGCGACGCCGGAATCCATCGCCGCCTTCGCGACCGCCGGCGCCACCTGCACCAGCAGGCGCGGGTCGAATGGCCGCGGGATCAGGTAGTCCGCACCGAAGTGCGGCACCCGGTCGCCGTAGGCGCGCTGGGCGATGTCGGAGGCCTCGCGCCGCGCCAGCTGCGCGATCGCATGCACGCAGGCGACGGTCATTGCCTCGTTGATCCCGGTTGCGCCGACGTCCAGCGCGCCGCGGAAGATGTAGGGGAAACACAGCGCGTTGTTGACCTGGTTCGGGTAGTCCGAACGGCCGGTCGCGATCACCGCATCGGGCTTTGCCGCGCGCGCTTCCTCGGGGGTGATTTCCGGGGTCGGGTTGGCCAGCGCCAGGATCACGGGCCTGTCGGCCATGGTCGCGACCATCGCGCGCTTCAGCACGCCGCCCGCGGACACGCCCAGGAACACGTCGGCGCCTTTCACGATGTCGGCCAGCGTGCGCGCCTTCGTCTTGCGAGCGTAGCGCGCGAGGCTGGGGTCGAGGCCGGGGCGGCCTTCGTACAGCACGCCGTCCTTGTCGCTGACCATGATGTTGTGCGGTTTCACGCCGAGCCGCACCAGCATGTCGAGGCAGGCGATGCCGGCCGCGCCCGCGCCGGATGCCGCGACCTTCACGTCGCCGATCTTCTTGCCGACCACGATCAGTGCATTGGTCAGCGCCGCGCCCACGATGATCGCGGTGCCGTGCTGGTCGTCGTGGAACACCGGGATGTGCATGCGCTCGCGCAACTTGCGCTCGACGTAGAAGCATTCCGGCGCCTTGATGTCCTCGAGGTTGATGCCGCCGAAGGTGGGTTCCAGCGCGGCGATGATCTCGATCAGCTTGTCGGGATCGCGCTCGTCGATCTCGATGTCGAACACGTCGATGCCGGCGAACTTGCGGAACAGCATGCCCTTGCCTTCCATCACGGGTTTCCCCGCCAGCGGGCCGATGCTGCCCAGGCCGAGCACCGCGGTGCCGTTGGTGACCACCCCGACCAGGTTGCCGCGTGCGGTCAGCGCGTGCGCTTCGGTGGGGTCTTCCACAATCGCCTCGCAGGCCGCCGCGACGCCGGGAGAGTAGGCCAGCGCCAGGTCGCGCGCGGTCAGCAGCGACTTGGTGGGCGTGATGCGGATTTTGCCGGCGGTGGGGTGCCGGTGGTATTCCAGCGCGGCTTGTTTGAGTTCTTCGGGTAGGCTGGACATGGTGGCCGGGAATGTGTGCGACGCGATTCGGACCTTTCATCCTAACACTTTGACCCCCGCGATTCCGCGGTTTGCGGGGCGCCACCGCCTCGAAATTCGGGTACAGTCGCTGCCAAGGCTGCCGCGTCCGACGGGGACGAACGAATGGGCCCGGGTTGGTTGCGCTGGGGAATGCTGCTGTGCTGCTGGCCGCTTGCGGCGTGGGCGGGCGACGCATCGGTGCGGATGCAGCCCTTGCCGTCGCCGCCGGCGATGACGGCCGGGCACGCCGTGCCGCAGGCCGACACGGCCCCGCCCGCCGTCACGCGCATCTGGTTGCGGGCGCCGCATACCCGGGTCGACTGGTACGCATTGCGGCTTGCCGGAGACTGGCATCGGGCGAGCCCGCCCTTGTTGGCGATCCACGGCAACGTACGCGCGCGCGTGACGGTGTACCTGCCGCCGGACTACCGTCCGCACACCGAAACCGTGTTCAACGCGGCACTCGACCCCACTTTCTCGCACCACGCGGTGGTGTACCGGTTGCCATCCGGCCTGCGCGCGGACCAGCCGATCTACTTTGCCCTCGGGGATCCCGGGCAGACCCAGCCGATCCGGGTGTCGGTCACGGATACGGCCAGTTATCGCGCCGCGGACCTGGGGCACGTGCGCATCAGTACGTTCCTGGCCAGCGTGCAGTTTTCGATGGTGCTGGTGATCCTGTGTTTCTGGGTCGTGCTGCGCGACCGGATGTTCTTGTACTTCATCACCTACGTGGGCGCCCAGGTCGTGTACGTGATGACGGTGACGGGCGAACTGTTCACGCTGCCCGGCGCGGCGTTGCTGACCCCGCTGGGCTACCACACCGGCCAGTGCATGGCGACGCTGGCCGCGGCGTTCTCGATCTGGTTCATCCTGGAATTCGCGGAACTGCGCGACTACACGCCGCGGCTGGCCGCATGGCTCGGGGCGCTGCGCTGGCCGTTCCTGGCGCTCGCCGTGATCGTCTGGATGCCGTTCCTGCGCCCGGACGCGTGGTTGCCGAACACGGTGAATGTCCTGCTCGTCGTGAGCACCGTGCTGGCGCTGGCCGCGAGCTGGCTGGCGTGGCGGCACGGCAACCGGCAGGCCGGGTTCTTCCTGTTGTCGTGGGTGCCGCTGCTGGCCTTGACCATGGCGAGGGTGTTGCAGTTGATCGCAGGACTGCCGTTGCCGGCCTGGCTCGAATACGGATTCCCGGGCAGCATGGCCTACGCGGCGGTGATCATCACCGTGGGCCTGGCCGACCGCACCTTGCAGGCCCGGCGCGAACGCGACCGCGCAACCCACATGGCGCAATTCGATCCCCTCACCGGCGTGTTCAACCGGCGCGCCATCATGGACTGGCTGCAGGACGCGTGGCAGGCCGCGACCCTCAAGCGGGACCCGCTGGCGGTGCTGTTCCTCGACATCGACCATTTCAAGCAGATCAACGACAGCCGCGGACATGCCGCGGGCGACGCCTGCCTGTGCGCGGTCACCGAGGCGATCCGCGCGGAACTCCGCGATGAGGATCGCACCGGCCGCTACGGCGGCGAGGAGTTCCTGGTCGTGCTGCATGGCGAGCATGCGCGGTCGGCGTCGCGGGTCGCCGAGCGCATCGTTGCGCGCGCAGCCGCGCTGCGCATGCAGGTCGGCGAGAACCTGGTCGCGCTCACGGTCAGCATCGGCGTCGCGCAGCGCGATGCGACCATCCCCGACGTGGATGCGCTGGTGGAATGCGCGGACACGGCGCAGTACCGGGCCAAGGCGGAAGGCCGCAATCGGGTCGTGACCTGGCGGCGCGAGGCGTTCGCGGTGGCGCCCGCCGGCGCGCCCACGCGCTGATCGGCTCCGGCGTGGCACACTCCCCGCCCATGCAGGACAAGCTCGACATCGTGCGCGACTGGCTGCCGCGCTACACCGGCCAACGGCTGGAAGCGTTCGGCGGCCATGTGTTGCTGACCAACTTCATCGGCTACCTCGAGCGTTTCTGCAGGATGACCGGCGCCACGATCCTCGATCGCGAGCGCCCGATGCCGTGCGCGACCGCCGATGGCCTGACCATGATCGATTTCGGGATGGGCAGCCCGAATGCCGCGACGGTGATGGACCTGCTGTCGGCGGTGGCGCCGAAGGCCGTGCTGTTCCTGGGCAAGTGCGGCGGCCTCAAGAAGAAAAACCAGCTGGGCGACCTGATCCTGCCGATCGCCGCGATCCGGGGCGAAGGCACCAGCGACGACTACCTGCCGCCCAGGGTGCCGGCGCTGCCGGCGTTCCAGTTGCAGCGCGGCGTGTCCACGATGATCCGCGACCTCGGCCACGACTACTGGACCGGCACGGTGTACACCACCAACCGCCGGGTGTGGGAATTCGACGGGGACTTCAAGGCCTACCTGCGCACCCTGCGCTGCATGGCCATCGACATGGAAACCGCGACCATCTTCGCGGCCGGCTTCGCCAACCGCATTCCCTCGGGCGCGCTGCTGCTGGTGTCCGACCAGCCGATGATCCCCGAAGGCGTCAAGACCGCCGCCAGCGATGCGGATGTCAGGGCAAGGTTTGTCGAGGACCACATCCGCATCGGCATCGAAGCGTTGAAGCTGGTGCGCCGCAAGGGTCGCAGCATGAAGCACCTGCGCTTCGAGGATGAACTGGAGTGATGCACGGTTTAACCCCCTTCGGAACGAAGGGCGGAGCGCAGCGAACGCGCGCGCGGCGCGAGCGCGCCTTCGGCGTGCGGGGGGATGCCATCGCCCACGGAAGGCCAAAGCCATCCCCCTCGATCCACTTCCGCAGGAAGGGGGCGGCAAGGCATGCAGGCATCGCGAGCGGGATTCAGTCTGGTCTTTCCTGCAACGCAGGGCGCGAATTCGTGGCGGGCGAGGCGTCTGCCGCCATCGTTTCCGCGGGATCGAATACGCCCTTGTGGTGGAAATAGACGATGCCCGCCGCCGTGCGCATCGGTGGCGTGCCGAGCAGCAGGTTGAACGCGGCGTCGCTCTGGAAGTGGTCGAACAGGAAACGCAGCGCGCGCTTGGTGCGAAAGCGTGGATACGAGGCCACGAACCAGTCGGCGGGATCGCCGCGCCTGCCGTCGAGGAAATCGGCGATCGCGTGGCCCGCGGCCAGGCCGTGCTTCAGCGCCGTGTGGATGCCGCCCGCCGTGACCGGGGAAACCATGCCCGCCGCGTCGCCCACCAGCAGCGCGCGGTGGGTGGCGACCGGGCTGACCACGCCGCCACAGGGGATCTTGCCGGCGCGGATGGCGTCCGGACGCAGCGCGCGAAAATCGAAATGCGGCGCGATGTGATCGAGGAATGAGGCCATCGCCGCTTTTGGATTGAACCCATCCGCACCGATACGGCGCGCCAGCCCGACCTGCACGATGCCGACCCCGGCCATGACCCAGCCGATGTAGCCGGGCGCGAGGCGGCGGCTCACGAAGCAGTGCAGCTTGTCCAGGTCCGCGATGTCAGTGCCAGCGTATTCGTGCTCGATGCCGAACAGGTATTTCCGGTTTTCGCCCAATCCGAGGCTGCGCGCCACGGGCGAATGCGGTCCGTCCGCGCCCACCAGGAAGCGCGCATGGCCGAAATCGCCCAGGTCAAAGCCGCTGCGCTCGCGCCGCGCTTCGCGGAAGGGCGAGCGATAGGCGACCTGCGCACCTGCCTGCTGCGCGCGCTCCGCCAGCCAGCGCATCACGTTCGGCGTGTCGGTGGCGAGGAAGTAATAGCCCGGCGCCGCCAGGTCCACGTGGCGCAGGTTCGGCGCGTACAGCCGCACCCCGGTGATGCGCCGCACCAGTCCGGAGGGAAGCTCGTCCAGCAGCGCGATCTGGTCGACGGCGTCCTTGACGATGATGCCGGTGGTGTGCAGCGCATCGCCGGCGTCGGCCTTCCTTTCCAGCACCTTGACGCGCGTGCCCGCGCGGGCGAGGGTTGCCGCGCAGGCGAGGCCGGCAAAGCTGGCGCCGACGACGACGCAATCGAGCTGGCTGTCACGCGGCGAGGACAAGCACGCACCCACGCGTCGGCGGATCAGGCCGCAATATACCAGCCGCCGCCGGCGCGCCCGGCCACCGCAAACGCCCGCTGCCGAGGCAACCGCGGTGACCTGCGTCAAGGGTTCGCGCGTCGCTGCGCCTACACTGTGCCGATGGCGTCCGGTCGAAGAGGCGGTGGAGCATGACAACCTTCAACATCCTGCTGGCGATCCACGTGCTTGCCGTGGTGTGGTGGATCGGCGGCGTGTTCACGGTGACCACGTCGCTGCTGCCGATCTTCAACCGGCTGCAACCGCCCGAACGCATCCAGCGGATCAAGGAATTCGAGGGCCGCTTCGCCAACCAGGCGCGCATCGCGGTGCTGCTGGCCGGCGTCACCGGCTTCTGGATGTACGCGCTGTTGCCGGGCGCCATGGTGCACACCTGGTGGATCGGCCTGATGATGCTGGTGTGGGTGCTGTTCGCGATCATGCTGTTCGTTGCCGAGCCGCTGCGGCTGCCGGTCAAGGTCGGCGCGATCCAGAATCCGCGCAAGTTCCTCGTGATCCATGCGGTGCTGCTGGTGCTGGCGCTGGCTGCGATCGTGGGCGGGGTGATCGGCTCGCGCGGCGGTTTCTAAGGGGGTCCTGCGCGGCTTGATGCGCCGGCCCGTTCGGGGCCGGCGGGCGCGCGTTGTTGCCTTGATCATGGTCAAGCATGCGGCGGGTTTTTCCGGGATAATATGCGCTGACTAGATGCGCCGCGGCGCGGACACACGAAGACGGAGGGCATGCCTTCCGGTGTCTGCAGCCGCGGCGTTTCGTGCGACCGGGGCGGACGATGACCTGCGCGGCAACCGAGTGTTACAACGACCACGTGGTGCGCCTGTTCCTGCTGGCGTCGGCCGTGTGGGGCATCGTGGGCATGCTGATCGGCATGTACGCGGCCGCCGAGCTGACCTGGCCCGGCCTGAACCTCGGCATCCCGTGGCTGACCTTCAGCCACATCCGCCCGGCGCATACCTTCGGGGTGATCTTCGCGTTCGGCGGCTCGGCGCTGATGGGCACCTGCTATTACGTGGTGCAACGCACCGGCCACGCGCGGCTCGCGTTCGGCAAGCTCGCCACGTTCACGTTCTGGGGCTGGCAGCTGGCCTGCGTGCTGGCCATGGCCACGATGCCGTTCGGCATCACCCAGTCGAAGGAATACGCCGAACCCGAATGGTTCATCGACATCCTGATCGCGGTGGTGTGGGTGTCGTTCGGCGTGGTGTTCTTCGGCAGCCTCGCGCGTCGCCGCATCCGCCACATCTACGTCGCCAACTGGTACTACGGCGCGTTCATCATCGCGGTCGGGCTGCTGCACATCGTCAACAACCTCGCGGTGCCGGTGTCGCTGACCAAGTCGTACCCGATCTACTCCGGCGTGGTCGATGCGATGGTGCAGTGGTGGTATGGCCACAACGCGGTGGCGTTCTTCCTGACCGCCGGCTTCCTCGGGATGATGTACTACTTCGTGCCGCGCCAGGCCCAGCAGCCGCTGTGGAGCTACCGCTTCTCGATCGTGAACTTCTGGGCGCTGATTTCGGTGTACATGTGGGCGGGTTCACACCATTTGATGTACACCGCGCTGCCCGACTGGGTGCAATCGGTGGGCATGGCGTTCTCGCTGGTGCTGCTGATGCCGAGCTGGGGCTCGGCCGCGAACGGCCTGTTCACCTTCAACGGCGCCTGGCACCGGGTGAAGGACGACCCGGCCGCGAAGTTCATGATCATCGCGCTGGTGTTCTACGCGGCGGCCACCTTCGAGGGCTCGATGATGGCGGTGAAGACCGTCAATTCGCTCTCGCACTACACCGACTGGACCATCGCGCACGTGCACTCGGGTTCGCTGGGCTGGGTCGCGATGATCACGATCGGTTCGCTGTACGCGATGGCGCCGCGCGCGCTGGGGCGCCCGGCGATGCACTCGCACAAGGCGATGGAACTGCATTTCTGGCTGCACATCACCGGCACGCTGTTGTATGTCGCCGCGATGTGGGCCGCGGGCGTCACCGAAGGCATGATGTGGCGCGCCACCCAACCCGATGGTTCGCTCACCTACTCGTTCCTCGACAGCTTGATCGCGATCCGGCCGGATTATTTCTTCCGCTGGTTCGGCGGCGTGTTGATCTGGCTGGGCATGTGGGTGATGGCGTGGAACCTCTGGTACACCGCGGCCGATGCGCGCAAGCGCATCATCAACCCGATCCCGGTGCCGATCCCGGAGCCCGAGCCGCAGCAGACCCCGGCCCCGTTGCCGGCTGGGGGTTGAGAGAAAACGGGGGTCAGAGTGCACTTTCGGGCCGCCGACAACGACATCACCAGTGTTCTTGCGAAAGTGCACTCTGACCCCGGTTTTTGTTTTTTATGGCCTACCGACATTTTGAATTCATCGAGAAACACGCCTGGACGCTCGGCATCCTCACCGCGGTGATGGTGTCGCTGGGTGGGCTTGCCGAGATCACGCCGCTGTTCATCCGCGCGCACCAGGTCAAGCCGCCGGCCAACGTCAGGCCGTACGATCCGTTGCGCCTCGCGGGCAAGGACGTGTACGTCAGCGAGGGTTGCTATCTCTGCCACTCGCAGATGATCCGCGCACTGCGTTTCGAGACCCAGCGCTACGGCCACTATTCGACCGCCGAGGAATCGGTGTACGACCGGCCGTTCCAGTGGGGCTCCAAACGGACCGGGCCGGACCTCGCGCGGGTGGGCGGCAAGTATTCGGATGAGTGGCAGCGCATCCACCTGATGGATCCGCGCAGCGCGGTGCCGCAATCCAACATGCCGTCGTACCACTGGCTCGCCGACGAAAAGCTCGACGGCAAGGACATCCAGGCGCGCATGCGCGTGCTGAAGTTCCTTGGCGATCCGTACTCGGACGCCGAGATCGCCGCGGCGCCGGCGGCGGTCGAGGGCAAGACCAAAATGGATGCGCTGATCGCCTACCTGCAGGGTCTCGGCATCAGGAACGAACCGCAACCGGCGGCTGCGGCCGCGCAGGCGGGTGCGCCGTGAATCCGCTCTGGGGCCACGTCGCGGGCGTGTTCATCTTGCTGATGATGGCGACCTTCATCGGCATCTGGATCTGGGCCTGGTTGCCGCGCCACCAGCGGAATTTCAAGCGCATGTCGCAGCTGCCGATGGAAGACGACGCGGGGGTTCCGGATCATGCGATACCGCCCACCCGGCCGGAGGATCGCGCATGACGATGTTCTGGTCGGTGTGGGTGATGGTGCTGGTGGTGCTGAACATGGGCATCACCCTCGTGCTGTTCCTGTGGGCGCCGTGGGCCAGGGTGCCGGTGAAGCCCGATGGCACCACCGGGCACGTGTGGGCGCACGGCGCGGTGCGCGAAGGGCTCAACCGATTGCCGCGCTGGTGGATCGTGCTGTCGGGCTCGATGTTCATCGCCGCGTTCATCTACCTGTGGCTGTATCCGGGCTTCGGCGCGAGAGAGGGCAAGCTCGGCTGGACCGCGCACGGGCAGCTCGCGGATGAGGTCGCCGCCAACAACGCCAGGCTCGCCCCGTTGCTGGAACGGTTCCGGCTGTACAGCGTGGAGCGGCTTGCGGGCGATGCGCAGGCCCTGCAGATGGGCAGGGTCCTGTTCGAGGACAACTGCGCCGCCTGCCATGGCCGCGCCGCGCAGGGCAACACCGCGTTGGGTGCGCCCGACCTCACCGACCACGACTGGTTGTATGGCGGCACCGGCAAGGACATCACGACCTCGATCCACGATGGCCGCGCCGGCGTGATGCCGGCGTGGAATGCGCTGGGCGAAGGCACCGTCGACAACCTTGCCGAGTACGTGCTGGAAATCTCCGGTCAGCCGCATGACGCGAGGATGGCGGCCGCCGCCGAGCCGGTCTTCAAGAGCACCTGCGCGGCCTGCCACGGCGCCGACGGCAAGGGCAACCAGGGCATCGGCGCGCCCAACCTCACCGACGCGGTCTGGTTGCACGGCGGCAGCCGCGCCGACATCCACAAGACCATCCACGACGGCCGCCAGGGCCACATGCCCAACTGGGACAAGCGCCTCGGCGAGGACGACATCCACGTGACCGCGGCCTACGTGTACAGCCTGTCGCATCCGGAAAATGGAAACGCGCAATAGCCGGCGCGAACACCTGCCCTGGTACCGGGTGCCGGTGGCCTGGCTGGGCATCCTGGTATTCGCGGCATCCATCGCCGGTTGCGTATGGATCATCGTCGTGGGCGCGCAATACCGCGACGAAGCGCTGCCCGTCTCCGCCCATTCCGTGCTCGGGGTGCCGGCGCAACCGCATCCCGCGCCGGCATCGTCGCCATGAATGTGTCCTCGGTCGTGTGGTCGCGGCCCGTACTGCTGGAACAGGTATTGCGCCGCCGCCGCGACGGTCGGGCAGAGGTCATGTTGCGCATCCCGGCGTTGGCGCAGGGACGACGCGCGCTGTGGCTGGAGCAGGCGCTGCACGCTTTGCCCGGCATCGCCGCCGTTTCGCTGGACAACGCCGCGCAACGCGCGCGGGTGGTGTTCGACGAGGCCCGCCTGCCGCTGGTGCGCCTGCTGGCCGCGTGTGCCCGCGTCGATTGCGAGGCGCAGCCACTGCACCGCGACAGCCTGGATGATTCGCAACGTGCGGCGCTCGATGCATCGCTGAAGCGGCTGGTGGTGGCCTGGATCTTCGCGATGCAGGCGATGATGTTTGCCCTGGTGCTGTACATCGGCGTCGTGAACCCGCTGGACGCGACGACGGCCCACCTGTTCCGCTGGCTGGGCCTGCTGTCGGCGATCCCGGTGGTCGGCTATGCGGCGTGGCCGTTCTATCGCGACGCGCTGGCGGGCCTGCGTGCGCGGCGTGCCGGGATCGACGTTCCCGTCGCGCTCGCGATCGTGCTGGTTTTCGCGGCCGGCGTGTTGAACGCGGTGCGCGGCGGTGGCGAGGTGTATTTCGATTCGATCAGCATGTTCGTGTTCGTGCTGTTGCTGGGACGGCACCTCGAGTTGCGCGCGCAGGCGCGGCATCGTGCGCTCGGCGCCGCGGCTGCCGAGGCACTGCCACTGGTCGCGCTACGCCGGCAAGCCGGCGGCGGGCTTGAGACCGTGGCCGTGGTGGAACTCGAGCCCGGCGATCGCGTGCACGTCCCGGAAGGCGGTGCGACGCCGTGCGACGGGGTGCTGGAAAGCGAGTGCGCGCGAATCGACGAATCGCGCTGGACCGGTGAGGCGAAGCCCCACGCGCGGCGACGTGGCGATGCGATCGTGGCCGGCAGCGTGAGCGTGGACGGCCCGCTGGAATTGCGGGTCGAACGTGGCCTCGCTGCCAGCGGAACGGCCGCGTTGGAACGGCTGGCGGATGCCGCACGCCGCGACCGCGACGTCGCCGGCGATGCCGACAGGCCTGCGGCGCGGCGATTCGTGTGGCGGGTGCTGGCGTTGGCGCTCGCGACCGCGGCATTCTGGTTGTGGCGCGATCCCGCACGCGCCTTCGACGCCACGGTGGCGGTGCTGGTGGTGGCTTGTCCGTGCGCGTTCGGACTGGCCGCGCCGGCGGTACTGACCCGCACGCTGGCGTTGCTGTCGCGGCACGGCGTGCTGGTGGCGCGTGCCGCAGCGTTGCGTACGCTGGCGCGCGCCGGGCGCGCGCTGTTCGACAAGACCGGCACCTTGACCGAACCCGCGCTGGACATTGCCGGCATCAGGACCTTCCGCGGCTTGTTGCGCGACGACGCATTGCGGCTGGCGGTGGCGCTGGCCCGCGAGAGCGGCCACCCGGTTGCGCGCGCGCTGGCAGGCAACGCGGGTGTCGGCAACGTGCCATGGGCGCGCGACGTGGAGGTCGTGGCCGGCAAGGGCGTGCGCGGAGTGGTCGATGGACACGGCCTGCGCCTGGGCCGGGCCGGCTTCGCGGGAGCCATGGACGGCGCCGACGAGGCACTGTGGCTTGCCGATGACGCTGGACCGCTGGCGCGCTTGCCGGTCACGGAAACACTGCGCGCGGACGCGCGCGCGTGTGTCGACGGATTGCGCAAAGCGGGCATCGTGCCCGCGCTCGCCAGCGGCGATGCGCTGGAGCGGGTGCAGGCGGTGGCAGCGCAACTCGGCATCGGCGACTGGGCCGCGCGGCAATCGCCCAGCGACAAGCTGGCGCGGGTCCGGAGCGCGCAGGCCGGCGGCGCCGTGGTGCTCGCCGTGGGCGATGGCGGCAACGATGCCGCCGCATTGGCTGCGGCCGACGTCTCGGCGGCGCCCGGCGACGCCGTCGAGCTCGCGCGTGCGCGTGCGGACCTGCTGCTGCCCGGCGGGTTGGCCGGGTTGCCGCTGGCGCGCAGGCTGTCACTGCGCGCCATGCGGATCCTCGCGCAGAACCGGCGCTGGTCGCTGGCTTGGAACCTCGGCGCGGTGCCGTTCGCGGCGCTGGGCTTCGTGCCGCCGTGGCTGGCCGCGCTCGGGATGTCGGCAAGTTCGCTGGCGGTGGTGCTCAACACCCTGCGCATCCGGGAACCGCGGCCACGCGGGGATGCGCCGGCGGGGTCGCGCGGGCGCATCGCATGAACGCCCTGCTGATCCTGATTCCGATCACGCTGGTGCTGGCGATCGTCGCCGTCGGCGTGTTCTTCTGGGCGGTCAACCACGCGCAGTTCGAAGACCTGGACACCCCGAAGATCCTGCCGTTGCTGGACGACCCGCCGTCCGCGACGGGCCAACGCGACGGCGACACACCGGATTGAACGCGGCGTCGTGCGTGCGACTACTGCATCGGATGCGCAGCGTGCCTTGATGCACGTCAGGATCGATCGCGCTATCGTTGCCTAGACTGACATGCCCGTACCCGCGTCGCGATCACCCACGCGGGCATCCCTGCGGCCCGAGCCCGCTGGCGCCGACCGTTCGATCCCCACCATGGAGCGAACCGATGGCGGCTGCCGCAAATCATCTTCCGGGTTCCCAACGAGCGGTCACGCATACCGACGACGATGATCGCCAGCTGGCCTCGGTGTACACCGCGTACACCGTCAGCGCGACGTTCTGGTTGATCTTCGGTACCGCGGTGGGGCTGTTGCTGGCGTTCAAGTTCGGTGCGCCGGATTTCTGGGCTGCCAAATACCTCACGTTCGGACGACTGCGGCCGATCCACACCAACGATGTGTTCTACGGCTTTGCCAGCATCGCACTGGTCGGCACCGCGTATTACATTGCCGCGCGCAGTTGCGGCACGAAGTTGTACAGCACCGCGCTGGCGTGGATTGGCCTGGGGCTGTTCAACCTTGCGGCGGTCGCCGGCACCATCGCGCTGGACCTGGGTTACAACTGGGGCGACCTCGAATACCGCGAATGGCCGTGGCCGATCCGGCTGGTGTTCTTCGCGGCGCTGGTGGTGACTGCGTGGAACCTGATCGCGACGGTCAGGCAACGTTCGTCCGAGGACATCTACCTGTCCAACTGGTACACCGTCGCCGGGGTGCTGTGGACGTGTGTGATCGCGCTGGTGGCGATCCTGCCGTGGTACCAGAAGGGCCTCGGGCAGGTTGCGATTTCCGGCTATTTCATGCACAACGCGGTAGGCATGTGGTTCACGCCGCTGGCGCTCGGGCTCTTCTACTACGCGATCCCGAAGGTGCTGAACCGCCCGATCTATTCCTACGCGCTGGGCGTGCTGGCGTTCTGGACCAACCTGCTGTTCTACCCGTTGCTGGGCGGCCACCACTTCCTGTTCAG
Organism: Rhodanobacteraceae bacterium; assembly: GCA_036279975.1. Lineage (GTDB taxonomy): Bacteria > Pseudomonadota > Gammaproteobacteria > Xanthomonadales > Rhodanobacteraceae > 66-474. Next base: position 21,547 of record DASURP010000063.1, on the reverse strand, counting down.
CCCGCTGCCGTGGTGGCTGCAGACCACCGCGATCGTGTTCAGTGTGGCGATGCTGGTGCCGGTGTGGGGCGGCAGCGCCAACTATTTGTTGACGATGCGCGGCCGCTACCACGGCCGGATCGAATCGTATCCGCTGGCGTTCATGTTCATCGGCGTGTTGTGTTACCTGCTCGGGTCGACCCAGGGCACAGTCGAGGCCTTCCGTTCGCTGCAGGCGATCTGGCACTTCACCAGTTTCACGGTCGGCCATTCGCACTTCACGATGTACGGATTCGTCACCTTCGCGGTGTGGGGCGGCATTTACGCGCTGCTGCCGCTCGCGACCGGCAAGCGCCCGGGCCGCCTCGGCATGGCCGTGCATTTCTGGCTGGCGCTGGTGGGCGTGGCGATCTACGTGATCTCGCTGTCGATCGGCGGCACCATCCAGGGCCTCGATTGGGTCCACGGCAAGCCGTTCATCCAGTCGGTGGTGGACATGGAGCCGTACTACCTGTGGCGTGGCGTGGGCGGAATCCTGATGTTCCTGTCGCACCTGGTGTTCGCGTGGAACGTGTGGCGGATGACCCGCGGCAAATCCGGTGATGCGCCGTCGCCGATCATGGAACCGGAAGGGGAGGTCGCGGCATGAAGAAGATGTTCGCGATCTTCGGCGGCGCGCTCGGCATCTACATCGTGATCGTGATGTTGATCGCGGTGGGCCCAGCCATCGACCTCTCGCAAACCCCGCCCGGACCCGGCGTGCAACCGCTGACGCCGCTCGAGGCCGAGGGCCGGCAGGTGTTTGCGAGCAACGGTTGCGATTATTGCCATACGCTGCAGGTGCGACCGCTTCCCGAGGACAAGGTCTTCGGACGTCCATCCGCCCCGGGTGATTTCGCCTATGCAACCCCCGAGATGCTGGGTTCGGAGCGTACCGGCCCCGACCTCACCAACGTTGGCAACCGCCGCGGCGAGGTGTGGCAGTACATGCATTTGTACGACCCACGCGACGTGTCGCCGAAGTCGATCATGCCGAACTTCAAGTTCCTGTTCCGCGAAGTGAAGACCGTGCCACCGGGTGAAACCGCGGTGCCGATCCCGGCGGCATTTGCGCCGAAGAACGGCGACAAGGTGATCCCCACCCAGAAGGCCAAGGCATTGGTGGCCTTCCTGATGTCGCTGAAGCAGTCACCGATCCCGGGTTACGCGATGAATGGCGGAATGGGCGGCCCAACCTCGGCGGCGCCGGCGCCCGCTCCCGCGGCATCGACAGCGGCCGCGGGTGGCTACACCTACGATGCCGCCAAGGGCAAGGCGGCGTTCGACAGCACCTGCGCGGCCTGCCACCAGGCCAACGGCGAAGGCATCCCCGGCGCGTTCCCCCCGCTCAAGGGCAACGCCGCAGTGGCCGATGCCGATCCCACCACGCAGCTCGACACCATTTTGCGCGGCCGCCACGGCACCGTGATCGGTGGTAAGACCTGGAGCGGGGTGATGCCCGAGTTCGCCAGCCAGCTGAGCGATACCGACATCGCCGACATCGCCAACTACGAACGCTCGGCGTGGGGTAACCACGGCAAGCCCGCGACGCCGGCGGACGTGGCCAAGGCGCGCGCGGCGGGCAAGTAGGCAAAGAGGACATCTGCCATGCACAACATGCTGATGGGACCAATGTGGGGCATCATTGCCGTGGCCACTGTCGGCGGCCTGATCACGCTGGGCTGCTTCGCCGCGATGTTCTGGTTCATCTTCCGCCCCGGCGAGCGGAGCCGCCGCCACGCCAAGTACGACATCCTGCGTCCGGATCGCTGAGAGGAGGGCCGCCATGGCCAAGCCGCACGTTCGCGTTTACCTCGACAACGATCCGGATCCCGTGATCGACGAGGAAATACCCTCCGAATACACGCTCGATACCCGCAAGCTGCCCGACGGGCCGCACCGGCTGATCGTGCGCGCCGAGGACCACAGCGGCAACGAGGGCGTCGAGGAGATCCCGTTCCACGTGCAGAATGGCCCGGGTATCCGCGTGTCCGGCCTGCGCCCGGGGTCGACCCGCCGCGGCACCGTGCACATGACGCTGGATGCCTTCAGCGCCGACGACCCGTTCGACCCGCGCCGGGCCGAGGCGCGTTCGGCGATTCCGACCTGGGTGTGGATCGTGTTCCTGTGCGTGATCGCGTGGGTGGTGTTCTACGTCGCCACCATGTGGAACGTGCCGTCGAAGTACGCGCATTCGCCGACCTACGGCGCCCCGGCGGCGTCCGCGCCGGCCGCCACGCCGGCCACGCCCTGATGCAGGCGCCCGCGCGCCGGGTCACAGTTGCGTGAAGATGCCGAGCGGGTCGTGCGCGCGCGCGACGCTGACGATGAACAGGAACACCACCAGCGCCGCGGCGAAACAGGCCGCGCGCACCGCCCTGGTGCGGCCGCGCCTGAACGCGAACACGCCCAGCACGATGTAGACGGCCAGCAGTACCACTTTCACCGTCAGCCACGCCTGCACGAACGGGTACTGGTGGATGATCATGGTCAACGCGATCGCGGCGGCCAGCAGCAGCGAGTCGATTGCCACCGAGATGCGCCGGAGCACCATGTGGTTGGCGGCGGGCCAGCCGGCCAGCATCATGCAACCACGGGTGAAGAACAGGCTGCCGGAAGCAATCACGCAACCGACGTGGGTCCACAGGATCTGCAAATACCAGGCCGCCATCTCGGTCGTCGTCGCGAGGCAATGCCGTGGAGTATGCAGGCGGACGCGCGGGCGCGGCTTGATCCCGCTCAGGACGGTGGGCGGCATCGGTACTGGCGCAATTGAAGCGGCTGTCGTGGAAAGTCGGGACGGGAATTCCGTTCCGGTCCCTGCGGAGTCTGGTGGCGGCTGCTCGACGCAGTCCCGACCACGCAGCGACCAGGGACGATTACACGATCAGGTATTCAGCACGCACCGCGCCAGCTCGCGCAGGCGCGCTGGATCGAGCAGATCCACGCTGCGGCCATCGATCGCGATGAGCTTCTGCTCGCGGAAGCGGCCCAGCACGCGGCTGACGGTTTCCGCGGCAAGCCGCAGGTAATTGGCGATGTCGGCGCGCGCCATGCTGAGCCGGAACTGGTTGCCCGAGAGCCCGCGCGATGCATAGCGGTCGCCGAGATCCACCAGGAACGCCGCCATGCGCTCGTCCGCCGAATGGTCGCCGGCCAGCAGGGTGGCCGAGCCGAGTTCCTTGCTGAGCAGGCGGAACAGGTGCTGCTGGATCTTGGGCTGGCGCGCCGCCAGCGCGCTCATCGCCGGGAACGAGAAACGGCAGCACAGGGTGGTTTCCAGCGCGATCGCGTCGCACGGGTAGTGTTCCGGGTAGATCGCATCCAGGCCCACCAGTTCGCCGGGCAAATAGAAGCCCAGCACCTGCTCGCGCCCCTCGGCATCGACCATGGTGGTCTTGATCATGCCGGAGCGGACCGCGAACAGCGCGCGGAACGGATCGCCCGCACGGAACACGCGCTGGCCGGGCTCGAACGGGCCGACGTGTTCGACCAGGCAATGCAGGTCGTTGAGTTCAGGCTTGCCGTAACCCGCGATCGCGCAGGCCTCGGCGAAGGCGCAGCTGGAGCAGAAGTGCTCGGCGTCGCCGTCGTTGGCCGGGATGCCCGTGTGGCGTGCCGGCGTACCGCTTTCGCGTGGTTGTGACGAGTGGGGTCCCATCATGTGCTGGCGTGTGTTGGCGCTGGATCCGTCGATAATCGGCGAGTTTACCGTAGCAACCCTGTTTGCACCGGGGCTTCATGCGGGAGACGATCGTGGAAAACCAGGCCTCGAAACCCCTTGCCACGGGTGCGGGTGGCAACGGCCGGCGGGTGGTTTGTCGTGGCCCCGGACCAGCCGCAGATGTGCCCGATGGGGCGATCAGGGATGGTCGTACGGTTCGATGGCCTGTTCGATGGCGCCGAAGATCGAATTGCCGTCGACGTCGAGCATGTCGATCTTTACCGTGTCGCCGTATTTCAGGAATGGCGTCATCGCCTCGCCATCGCGCAGTTTCTCGACCGTGCGTTGTTCGGCGAGGCACGACGCGCCGCGCGAAGTGTCCTGGTTGGCGATGGTGCCGGATCCGACGATGGTGCCGGCCGTGAGTGGCCTGGTTTTCGCCGCGTGCGCGATGAGCTGCGCGAAACTGAACTGCATGTCCTCGCCGGCTTCGGCTTCGCCGAACCACTGGCCGTTGATCCAGGTACGCATCGGCAGGTGCAGCTTGTCGTCCTTCCAGGCGTCGCGCAATTCGTCCGGCGTCGCCAGCACCGGCGACAGCGCCGAACGTGGCTTGGATTGGAGGAAGCCGAAGCCCTTGGCGAGTTCGGCCGGGATCAGGTTGCGCAGGCTGACGTCGTTCACCAGCCCGAGCAACTGGATGTGCTGCGAGGCCTGTTCGGGCGTCACCGCCATCGGCACGTCGTCGGTCACCACCACCACTTCGGCCTCGAGGTCGATGCCGTATTCCTCGGCAGGCACCCGCACCGGATCGCGCGGGGCGAGGAAGCCGGCGCTGGTGGCCTGGTACATCAGTGGATCGGTGTAGAAGGTTTCCGGCACCGTCGCGCCGCGCGCCTTGCGCACGCGCTCGACGTGCGGGAGGTAGGCGCTGCCATCCACGAACTCGTAGGCGCGCGGCAGTGGCGCGGCCAGCGCGCGGAAATCGAGCTCGAACGCGTTCTCGACCGCCTTGTGGCGGTGCAGGCACAGCGCGTCGTACAGCGCGTGCAGGCGCGGCGCGGTGTCGTGCCAGTCGTCCAGCGCGGCCTGCAGGGTCGGCGCGATGCCGGTGGCGCGCACGCCGTGGGCGAGGTCGCGGCTGATGACGATCAATGTGCCATCGCGGCCGCCTTCCTTCAATGTTCCCAGCTTCATCTGCACCTCACCTGGTTTCGCATGGACGGGACATACCCGGCGCGTTCTGCCTTTCCGCGGGCCCGTGTGCGGTTCCGCTTCCGCACTCGGAAGTTCATCAGCAGCGCAGCCTTGCCGGTTGCTGGCCGGGTGCGGGCTTGCGCAACACCACCACGAGATTGGGGGCCAGCGGCAGCCTTGCGGTACCGTACAGGTGGGCGATCATGCGTTCGATGCGCCGTCGCCGCCAGGCCCGCCAGTAATACCGCAAGGCCCGCAACGGATCCGGTCTGGAGGGTAACCGCACCGCGTCCGCCATGCGAGTCACTTCCAGGCCGCTGAGCATGGCGAGGTAGTCGATCTTGAAACACGACAACACACTGCGGTGGCTGAAGTCGCCGTACTGGTACACCCGGCCGAACGGGCTGTGGCCGTTGGGGAAGCGTGCGAGGAAGTGGCCGTCCGGCCGCAGCAGCGTGGCGATGGCGCGGAAATTGGCGACCAACTCGTCCTGGTTCCAGTGTTCGAGCACGTCGAATGCCACGATCACGTCGTAGGCGGCACCGGCACTGGCCAATTCGTCTAGCCTGGCGTTGCGTGCCACGTAACCTTGGGCGCTTGCCGCCGCCAGCATCTCGGGGTTGATTTCGATCCCTTCAACGGTGGCGCCCCCGGCCCTGGCCCAGGCCATGAAGTGGCCCTCGCCGAAACCGATCTCGAGCACACGCTTGCCGGCCAGCGGAATGCCGCGGAATTCGGCCGCGAAATTGCGCGCTTCGCCCCTGCTGGTGGCGAATGACCCCTGCCAGCGTTTCCACTCGGTGTAGCCCTGGTAACCGTCGAGGACCGGGGGCGTTTCGGTGGCGGTCATCGCGCGCGTCCGGATGCCGGCCCCGTCAACCCGGTCCACGGGCAGGATCGAAGTGCCTGGCCAGGTCCTGCCAGCACTGCTGGTAGTCGCGCTGGCGCTGTGGCGCATCGAGCGCCTGCCGGGTCGGGTGGATCACGCAGCGGGTCTCGAACATGAAGGCCATGGTATCGACGATGTGCTGCGGCTGCGTGGTATCCGTGGCCAGCGCTTTCGCGTGGCTCGCGGCGTCCGGGCCGTGGCCCGTCATGCAGTTGTGCAGGCTGGCGCCGCCCGGCAGGAAGCCGCCGCCGACGCTCGCGTCCTTGGCGTCGTATTCGCCGTGGATCAGGCCCATGAACTCGGATGCGATGTTGCGGTGGAACCACGGCGGCCGGAAGGTGTGCTCGGCCACCAGCCAGCGCGGCGGGAAGATCGCGAAATCCATGTTGGCGGTGCCGGCAGTGTCCGATGGCGAGGTCAGCACGCAGAAGATGCACGGGTCGGGATGGTCGTAGCTGATCGAACCGATGGTGTTGAAGCGGCGCAGGTCGTAACGGTATGGCGCGTCATTGCCGTGCCATGCCACCACGTCCAGCGGCGAGTGGCCGATGGCGGCGCGCCACAGGTTGCCCTGGAACTTCGCGATCAGTTCGAATCCGCCCTCGATGTCTTCGTAAGCGGCGACGGGTGCCTCGAAATCGCGCGGGTTGGCGTTGCCGTTGGAGCCGATCAGCCCGAGCTCCGGCAGCCGCAGGTGCGCGCCGAAGTTTTCGCACAAGTAGCCGCGCGCCGCGCCGTCGGGAAGCTCGACCTTGAAGCGCACCCCACGCGGAATCAGCGCGATCTGCCGTGGCTCGACCTCCAGCACGCCGAGTTCGGTGGCAATGGCGAGCCGCCCCTGTTGCGGCACGACCAGCAGTTCGCCGTCGGCGTCGTAGAAATACCTGCCCGCCATCGGCTTGTTGCAGGCGTAGAGGTGGATGCCGACGCCGGTCTGCATCGCTGCCGAACCGTTGCCTGCCATGGTGAACAGGCCGTCCACGAAATCGGTCGGCACCTGCGGCAGCGGGAACGGGCTCCAGCGCATCTGGTCGGGTGGCGTGGGCGTCTCGCCGAAACGATTGTGGAAGGCGTCCTGCTGGAATGCCTCGAACGGCCCGTGCAGGGCGGCGGGCCGGATGCGGTACAGCCAGCTCCTGCGGTTGGCGTGGCGCGGCGCGGTGAAGGCGGTGCCGGACAGTTGTTCCGCATACAGCCCGTAGGGAACCTTCTGCGGCGAGTTCTGCCCGATGGGCAGCGCGCCTTGCAGCGCTTCGCTCGAATGTTCGTTGCCGAAGCCGGTGAGGTAAGTGCGTGTCATGGCGGGCCGCTCAAAGCACGCCGCGCCGCATCTGGTCGCGTTCGATCGATTCGAACAGGGCCTGGAAATTGCCCTCGCCGAAGCCCTCGTTGCCCTTGCGCTGGATGATTTCGAAGAAGATCGGGCCGATGCAGTTCTGGGTGAAGATCTGCAGCAGCAGTTTCTTTTTCGTTTCCATGTCGGCATCGATCAGTATCTTGTTCTTCGCCAGCCGCGGCACATCCTCGCCGTGGTTCGGTACGCGCACGTCGATCACCTCGAAGTAGGTGTCGGGCGTGTCGAGGAACTCGACGCCGGCCTTGCGCATGGCCTCCACCGTGTCGTAGATGTTGTCGGTGAACAGCGCGATGTGCTGGATGCCTTCGCCCTTGTATTCGTCGAGGTATTCGTTGATCTGCGACTTCGGATCACTGGATTCGTTGAGCGGGATGCGCACCATGCCGTCCGGAGCGGTCATGGCCTTGGATACGAGGCCGGTCTTGGCGCCCTTGATGTCGAAGTACCTGATCTCGCGGAAGCTGAACAGCTTTTCGTAATATTCGGCCCACTTCGCCATCTCGCCGAAATACAGGTTGTGGGTGAGGTGGTCGATGAAGGTCAGCCCGAAACCCTTCGGATGGCGTTGCGCTTCCGGCACCAGCCACGCGTAGTCGTCGAACACCGAACCTGCATCGCCGTAGCGATCGACGAGGTAGAGCATGCAGCCGCCGATGCCTTCGATCGCGGGCGCCTCGATGGCCTTGCTGTCCGAATGCACTTCGGTGGCACCGTTGGCGACGGTCTGCTTCAGCACCTCCGCGGCGGGGCGCGAGAAGCGGATCGCGAAGCCGCATGCGCAGGGCCCGTGCCTGGCTGCGAAGCCCGACGCGAAGGAATCCGGTTCCTCGTTCACCAGCAGGTTGCAGCCGCCTTGCCGATACAGGGTGATGGCCTTGTCGCGGTGTTTCGCGACCGCGCTGAAGCCGAGGCGCTTGAACAGGGCGTGCAGCGCCTTGGGGTCGGGAGATGCGAACTCGACGAATTCGAAACCATCCACCCCCATCGGGTTGGCGAACGTGGTCGGGTGCATGCCGGTGTTGGGTTGGGCGCTCATGGAAGCCTCCGAAAAAGCTGGTTTTTATGAAAAGTCAGGACGGAGCTCTTGGCCGTGGATGGCGGTTTCAAAGCCCGTTCCGTGGTTCCGACTTCAAGCGGACGGGCGGCCTTGAGGGTCGGCGGGGCGGCGTTCATGGACGAACGCACTGGTAACGTCTAAGATAGTTTCAGTTGAAACCATTTGCAAGCTGTGCCGCGACATGCCCGGACACGCCCCCATCGAACTGGAAAAATTCGTTCCCTACCGGTTGTCGATCGTATCCAATACGGTCAGCGAGGCGATCGCCCGCGAATACCGCGAGCGTTTCGACCTCGGCACCACCGAATGGCGGGTAATGGCGGTGCTGGCGCGCTACGACGGCGACGGACTTTCGGCGCGCGCGGTGGCGAGGCTGACCGCAATGGACAAGGTGGCGATCAGCCGTGCGTTGGCGCGGCTTGTCGCCAAAGGGCGCGTGCTGAGGCGTACCCACCGTGGCGACAAGCGCCGCTCGGTGCTGCGCCTGTCGGCGACCGGCTGGCGCATCCACGATGCGGTGGCGCCGCTGGCGCGCGAGCACGAGTATATGCTCCTGGAAAAACTGAGCGAGGACGAGCGGCGTTCACTCGCAAGCATTCTCGACAAACTGATGGTGCATGTGGCCGCATAGGCAGATGTCCGTGACCGGCGGGCAGCGCATGAACAAAACCCCCGCGAAGCTGGTCGCGGGGGTTGTTGAGCCATCCACCGGATTGGCCGACACGAGGAATATTAGTTGTGCAATTTGCCGTAGCGCTCGGCTGCGCCGTCGATGTTGTCGAAGGTACCGACAAGCACTGCCTTGCTGCCACTCAGTGCATACAAGTTGCAAAGGGTGTCTGTTTGACAAGTCTTGACATAGGCAATCTTGTTTCCGGGCGGTGGATTCGAAGGCGTTGACATCTGCCGCTGTGCTTCCGGTACTTGCCTGATGAAGCGGCCTTCCACCACGCATCCCGTGCTGCCGCTGCAGTACCAAACAGTGCATACATTACCGTCGCAGGTCATGATCGTGCAGCCCGAACTGCAATCCTGAACTGGCGTTGACGCAAGCGCTAGAGCCGCTGCAGGGGCAGATGGTGCGAAGCCATTGCCGGGTGTGGGGGGATGAGCGGTTGCAGAAACGAAACCACCCAGCACCATCAAGAACAATGCAAAGACGAGGCTCTTCCAGCAAGTTCTGGTATTCATGATTCCCTCCTTGGAAATGTCACTTCATATGACGAGCGAACTGTACCCCCCCGCCCGAAAGTCAAACCAATGATCGTCCGCTTCGGGTACAGCCTGTGCAAGGGGCGATTGACCGGGCAGTAGCGTCACCGTACCCCGTGCATCAAGCGATCCACCAGCGGCGAGATCAGCAGCAACAGCACGCCCGCGCCGACCAGCAGCCAGAAGCCGAACGTGAAGCCGGATTGCGCGGAGGCAACGGTCATCCCGCCGCTGCCGGCGATGCGGCTGGCGAACAGCCCTGAAAGATTCCCGCCCACCGCCAGCGACAGGAACCAGCCGCCCATCGCGAAGCCGACCAGGCGCGAGGGCGCGAGCTTGGTCACCATGGAAAGTCCGATCGGTGACAGGCACAGCTCGCCGAGCGTCTGCATCACGTAGCACAGCACCAGCGGCCAGAACGGGATCAGACCGTTGGCACCCAGCAGCTTCGACAGCGCGAACATCAGCACCATGAAGCCGAGGCCGTTGAAGATCAGGCCGAAGCCGAACTTGCGCGGGATCGACGGTTCCATTTTGCGGCGGTCCAGCGCAGTCCACACCAGCGTCACCAGCGGCGCGAACACGATGATCGAGAGCGGGCTCACCGACTGGAACCAGCCCACCGGGAACACCCAGCCACCCGGCATCACGCGGTCGACGATGTTCTCGGCGAGGAAATTGAACGACGTGCCGAACTGGTAATAGAACATCCAGAACAGGATGTTGAACGCGAAGATGACCAGCATCGCGACCACGCGGTGTACCTGCACGCGATCGTGCCGCGCGGCTTCCACCAGCAACATCGCCGCCACCGCCACGAACAGCAGCCCCAGCAACCACTGCAGGCCGGTGGCGCCCACCCGCGACAGCAGCAGGAACACCAGCGGCACCGACACGATCACGCCCAGCACCACCCAGGCGACCCGAGAAAGACCTTCGGTCCCCGGCGCGGGCCGGCCGACGTGTTTCAATTGCCGGCGTCCGAACCAGAACCACGCGAGGCTGATCAGCATGCCGACGCCCGCGGCCGCGAACACCAGCCGGAAGTTCTGCTGCATCGGCGTCGCGGTGAAATGCGCCGCCAGCCAGCCGGTCAGCAGCGGCGCGATCAATGCCCCCGCGTTGATGCCCATGTAGAACAGCGTGAAGCCGCGGTCGCGGCGCGGATCGTCACGGCCGTAGAGATGCCCGACCATCGTCGAGATGTTGGGCTTGAACAGCCCGTCGCCGACGATCACCAGGGCGAGGCCCAGCAGCAGCATCGTGCGGCTGGGCAGCATCAGCACGAACAGGCCGGCCGCCATCACCAGCGCGCCCAGCAGGATGGTGCGCTGGTAGCCGATCACCCGGTCCGCGACCCAGCCGCCGAAGATGCAGGTGCCGTAGATCAGCGCGGTGTACGCGCCGAAGATGCCGCTGGCCCACGCTTGTCCCGCCGGATCGCCGTGGTAGAACTGCTGCACGATGTACAGCGCCAGCGTCCAGCTCACGCTGTAAAACGCGAAGCGTTCCCAGAACTCGGTCATGAACAGCATCCACAACGGCTTCGGATGCCCGAGCCGCTGCGGGAAATCCGGGGCGTCCTGCAAACTTGAATTGTCGGTGGCTGCGGTCATGGTTTGTTCCAGGAATGTCGCTTCAACGCACCCCGTGCATCAGCTTGACGATCCAGGGCGCCGCGAGCAGGTAGATAATCGCGACCGCGACGCCGCCGATCAGCAGCCATTCGAAGACATGCGCGTAGCCGGCGATGCCGGTCTGGCCGTGCGCGGTGGTCAGCGCCGCGATTTGTCCCGAGAGGTCGTAGGACACGCCGACCCCGAAGAACCAGCCGCCCATCGCCAGCGAGGTTTCGTCGGGCGCGGCGAGCTTGCCGATCAACGCATAACCGATCGGCGACAGCGCCAGCTCGCCGAGGGTCGCGCACAGGTACCAGGCCAGCAGTGTCCAGGCTGCGACCCTGCCATCCGGCAACTGCAGGCGCGCGACCGCGTACCACAGCACGCCATAACCCAGCGCCACCAGCAACAGGCCGATGCCGAACTTGCGTGGCGTGGACGGGTTGACGCGGCGCTTGTCCAGCCACGGCCACAGCATGGCCATGAACGGCGCGAAGACCAGGATGTAGAGCGGGTTCACGGACTGGAACATCGCGAAGTCCCAGCCCGCGACAGTGAACGCATGGCCGAACAGGCTCACCGTGAACGGCTGCCACAACGGTGCCACGTGGTCGCGCGCGAAAAAGTTGAGCGCGCTGGCGCTGAGCAGGCTCAGCGCCCAGAACGCCACCAGCGCGACGAACAACAACAGCAGCGCGATGTAACGTTGCCCCTGCACGCGGTCGCCGCGCCTGACACTGCTGGCGATGAAGTAGACGATCAGCAGCGCCATCAGCGCGTACACCGCGACGTGCAGCACCGCGGAGTGGGCCATCAGCAACCCGGTGGGAACGATCAGCGCCAGCCACGCGAGCACCACCGCCGCAGTCGACCAGCGGCGGTGGAGGCGTGGCCGGTCGTCGGCACCAGGCAGGCGCCGCTGTCGCCATTCGAATACCAGCGTGCCCAGCAGCATGCCGGCCGCCGCCGCAACGAAGCCCCAGCGGTAGCCGTAATGCGCGCCGATCCACGACGCGCACGCGAACGGCGCGATGAAGCCGCCGAAATTGATCGCAAGGTAATACAGCGTGTATCCGGCTTCGCGCCTGGGGTCGTCGTTTGCGTAGTTGCGCCCGACCAGTACCGTCAGCGGGATGTTGAGCCCGGCCGCCAGCACGAATGCCGCGAGCGCCATGGTGAAACCCTCGCGCCCGGGCCATGCCATCCCGAGCAGGGCGGGGATCATCAGCCACAACGACAACCTGAGCGCACGCACTTCGCCCAGCACGTTGTCTGCGACCCAGCCGCCGAGGATGGTGACCGCATACAACAGCGTCCCGAAACCGGCGAACAGCAGGTCGGCCTGTTGCAGTGCCTCCGCCTGTGGCAGGCCCGCGAAAAATGCGTCCGCGGCGTAGGGCGCGAGGAACGCGCGGAAGCCGTAAAAGGCAAAGTTGAACCAGACCGTGACGAACAGCAGCATCCACAACAGGCGTGGATGGCCGAGGAAATGTCCGGAACCGGGTGCCGGGGCCGAAGCCTGGTCCGCGTGCATCGTCAACCCCTGCGACGGCCGGTCGACGCCAGCCCCGCGCGACCTTAGTGGAATCCGGGGTCAGAGTCACTTCATGCGCGGCAGGAACCGGGGTCAGAGTCGCTTTCCCGGAGGCGTTGCGGGCATGAGTTGCTACGCAGGAAAAGCGACTCTGACCCCGGTTCCACCCGGCGCGATTGATCAGGTCGTCTTGAGCTCGGTGCGCACTTCCAGCAGTTCGGGGAAGAACGTCAGGTCGAGCGCCTTCTTCAGGAAGCCGACCCCCGAGGAACCACCGGTGCCCTTGCGGTGGCCGATGATGCGCTCGACCGCCTTCATGTGGCGGAAACGCCACAGCTGGAAATTTTCCTCGACGTCCACCAGCGTCTCGCACAGGTGGTATTCCGGCCAGAACCGGTCGGGCGCCTCGTAGATGCGCTTGAACACCGGCAACAGCGAGGGTTCGTTCTTCCAGCCCTGGGTGACGTCGCGTTCGAGGATGGCCTCCGGGATGGCGTGCCCGCGCCGTGCCAGCCAGTGCAGCGCCGCGTCGTACAGGCTGGGCGCGTCCAGTGCCTTCTGCAGGCGTTCCTGCGCATGCGCGTCGTGCTGGAACACGCCCAGCATGTCGCGGTTCTTGTTGCCGAGCGTGAACTCCACCATCCGGTACTGCACCGACTGGAAGCCCGACGACGGTCCCAGTGCGTCGCGGAACTTCAGGTACTCGTGCGGCGTCATCGTCTCCAGCACCGCCCATTCGTTGAACAGCTGGTCCTGGATGCGCTTGATGCGCGCGAGTTTCTTGAGGGCCTGGTCGACGCGGTCGGCGTCGAGGTCGGTGATGGCGGCGGTGAGCTCGTGGATCAGGAGCTTCAGCCACAGCTCGGCGACATGGTGCTGGACGATGAACAGCAGCTCGTCGTGGTAGGGCGGATCCGAAACCGGGCGTTGCGCGTCCAGCAGCGTGTCGAGTTGCAGGTAGCTGGCGTAGGTCATCCGGCCTTCAAGGTCGCGCTGGATGCCGGCCTCAAGGTCGCGCTGGTTGGTATCGGTCATCGTGTTTGCCTTCGAATTATCCGCAAGAGCCTATCGCAACGGGCCGCGAAGCGGCATTGTCGCGACGTCGGGGTGCGGATGGATTGACCGGCATCAGGGCTGCTGTCGTGGGAAGTCAGGACAGGAAGTTCGCTCTGGTCTTGATGACTTGAGGTGGTTGGGAGTGCACGCCAGTTTGGGGAAGCGGCGACCAGGGAGGATCGCACGCATATTGTTGCGTCGCAACATGCGCAGGCGTACTGCGGATGGCTGCGGGCGGCGCGACGTGCATGCGATAATGGGCGGCCCGTTCGCATGGAACGTTCCTGCGAACAGCCCGACGCGCTGCGTCGCTGCGCGTTGCAGCCTCGCGTCGTCGCATCACTTCCGGGAGCAGCCCGTGCCGATTGCAGCCAAATTCGAAATCGAATATCTCCAATACCTCGATCCCGAGGGCAAGCAGGTCCGCAAGGACCTGCCCGACTTCGCCCGGGACATCGACCAGATGGTCGAGCTTTACAGGCTGATGGTTTCCACGCGCGTGTTCGACACCAAGTCGATCGCGTTGCAGCGCACCGGCAAGCTCGGCACCTACGCGTCGTGCCTCGGCCACGAAGCCACCCACGTCGGCATCGGCAGTTCGCTGAAGCCGGAAGACGTGCTGGCGCCCAGCTACCGCGAATACGGGGCGCAGCTTTACCGCGGCGTGCGCCCGCGCGACGTGTACATGTATTGGGGCGGCGACGAGCGCGGCAGCGATTACCAGAACGAACCCGCGAAGCACGACTTCGCATGGTCGGTGCCGATCGGCACGCAGTGCCTGCACGCGGCCGGTTCCGCGCTGGCGTTCAAGATCCGCAAGGAGAAGCGCGTCGCGGTGTGCACGATCGGCGACGGCGGTTCGTCCAAATCCGACTTTTACGGCGCCATCAACGTGGCCGGTGCGCGCGACCTGCCGCTGGTTGCGGCGATCGTCAACAACCAGTGGGCGATCTCGGTGCCGCGCAAGATCCAGTCCGGCGCCAGGACGCTGGCGCAGAAGGGCATCGCCGCGGGGCTGTACTGCATCCAGGTGGACGGCAACGACATCATCGCGGTCAAGAAGGCCATGACCGACGCGGTCGAACGCGCGCGCGCCGGCAAGGGCGGCAGCGTGGTCGAATGCGTGACTTATCGTCTGGGCGACCACACCACCGCCGACGACGCCCGCCGCTACCGCGGCAAGGACGAAGTCGAGGACGCCTGGACCAAGGATCCGGTCAAGCGCTTGCGCACCTGGCTGGCAGCGAAGAAGGCCTGGAACAAGAAGAAGGAAGACAAGTTGCAGGCCGAATGCGAGGAGTGGATGGACAACGAAGTGAATGCGTACCTCGAAACCCACGCGCAACCGGTGACCGCGATGTTCGACTACACCTTCGCCGAATTGCCGGCCGATCTGGTGAGGCAGCGCGAAGAAGCGGTTGCGCTGGAGTCGCATCAATAATTTTGTTGTAGGAGCGGCCCATGGCCGCGACCGATCGCGCACATGGCGCGCTCCTACGTGGGAGATAAGGAATGGCAGCAATCACATTGATCGAAGGCGTCACCCAGGCGCTGGCTTACGAAATGAAGCACGACAAGTCGGTCGTGGTACTGGGCGAGGACGTCGGCGTCAACGGCGGCGTGTTCCGCGCCACCCAGGGCCTGTCGGAGAAATTCGGCGAGTGGCGCGTGTTCGATACCCCGCTGGACGAGACCACGATCGCCGGCGTCACCGTGGGCCTGGCCGCGCAGGGCATGAAGCCGGTGGCCGAGGCGCAGTTCGAGGGTTTCATCTATCCGATGATGGAGCAGATCGTCTGCCACGCCGCACGCATGCGCAACCGCACCCGCGGGCGCCTGACCTGCCCGGCGGTGTTCCGCGCGCCGTGGGGCGGCGGCATCCACGCGCCCGAACACCATTCGGAAGCCAACGAACACCTGTTCACCAACGTGCCGGGCCTGCGCGTGGTGCTGCCGTCCTCGCCCGCGCGCGCCTACGGCCTGCTGCTGGCGGCGATCCGCGATCCCGATCCGGTGGTGTTCTTCGAACCCAAGCGCATCTATCGCCAGTACAAGGAAGAAGTGCCCGATGATGGCGAGGCCTTGCCGCTGGACGTGTGTTTCGTGTTGCGCGATGGTACCGACGTCACGCTGGTGACCTGGGGCGCGCAGGTGAAGGAAACCCTGGAAGCCGCCGACGCGCTTGCGAAGGAAGGCATCAGCGCCGAGGTGATCGACCTCGCCACCCTGACCCCGCTCGACTTCGACACCATCGCCGAGTCGGTCGCGAAGACCGGCCGCTGCGTGATCGTGCAGGAGGCACCGAAGACCGCCGGTTTCGGCGCCGAGGTCGCCGCGCGGATCGCCGAGGAATGCCTCTACGACCTGCTGGCACCGGTCGCGCGCGTCAGCGGCTGGGACATCCACACCCCGCTGTATCGCCTGGAAATGAAACAACTGCCCAGCACCGCGCGCGTGGTGGCTGCGGCGAAGCGGACGTTGGCTGCCGGTTGACACGCACATGACTCGCGACGTCATCAACTTTGCAGAGAAATTGTCGCGGATGCCGAAACCGTGGTCGCCACGCGTGGTGGCCGAAATGAACGATTACCAGTTCAAGCTGGTCAAGCTGCAGGGCGATTTCGTCTGGCACCAGCATGCTGAAACGGACGAGGTTTTCATCGCCGTCAAGGGTACGATGCAGGCTGGTTTTCGCGACCGCGAGGTTTCGATCCGCGAGGGCGAGATGTTCGTGGTACCGCGCGGCGAGGAGCACATCATGCGCGCGTCCGAAGAAGGCCATGCCGCCCTGATCATCGAGCCGCGCGGCGTCGTCAACACCGGCGATGTCGTTTCCGGATTGACCGCTGAAAACGACGTGTGGGTCTGAACACACCAATATCGACGAGAGACGAAACGCCATGGCCGACAAAAAGACATTCCATCTCCCCGACCTCGGCGAAGGCTTGCCCGACGCCACCATCGTCGAATGGCTGGTGAAGGAAGGCGACAGCGTCAAGCTGGATGCGCCGCTGGTGTCGATGGAAACCGCCAAGGCCGTGGTGGAAGTGCCATCGCCGTTCACCGGCAAGCTTCTCAAGCAGCACGGTGCGGCGGGCGACGTGATCACCACCGGCGCGGCGCTGGCCGAGTTCGAACTCGATCCGAAAGGCAAGCAGCGCGCGGAGAACGCGGCGGGCGGGCATCACCATGCATCGGCTCCGGTCGCTGCGGCGCCAGCCACCGCTCCGGCTCCGGCAGCCGCGGCAACCGCGGATCGCGAAGACGAGGGCACCGTGGTGGGTGCAATGGTCAGCGGCAACCAAGTGATCGTCGAGCAAGCAGCCAGCGTCGGCGGTGCCAAGGCCGTGCCGGCGGTGCGCGCGATGGCGAAGAAGTTGAAGGTTGATCTCGCACGCGTCGCCCCCAGCGGTGCCGGTGGCGTGGTCACCATGCAGGACGTCAAGAACGCGGCGGCTTCAGGAACTGCTTCTCTCCCCTCGCCCTCCGGGAGAGGGGCTGGGGGTGAGGGTTCGGTCGGAGCCGCACCCTCATCCGCCCCGTCTTTGATCAAAGCCGGGGCACCTTCTCCCGGAGGGAGAAGGGAAGAGCAAAGAAGCACGTTGTCCCAATCCGGCAAGCCGATGCGCACCACGCCGCCGACGGTGCCCGCAACTGGCCAGCCGGAACAGTTGAAGGGCGTGCGCCGCAACATGGCGCGGGTGATGGCGCAGGCCCACGCCGAAGTCATGCAGACCACGATCGTCGACGATGCCGACCTGCACCAGTGGCTGGGCAAGCAGGACATCACCGCGCGCACGGTCCGCGCGATCGTCGCCGCGTGCAAGGCCGAGCCGGCATTGAATGCCTGGTTCGACGGCCAGAACCTCACCCTCACCAAGCACCCGCACGTCGACCTCGGCATCGCGGTGGACACCCCGGACGGCCTGTTCGTGCCGGCGCTGCGCAACGCCGACATGCTGGATGCGCACGGCCTGCGCGAAGGCATCAATCGCCTGCGTGCGCAAGTCGAGGATCGCTCGATCCCGGCCTCGGAACTCACCGGCTACACGATCAGCCTGTCCAACTTCGGTATGTTCGCCGGCCGCTACGGCACCGTGGTGGTGGTTCCGCCGTGCGTCGCGATTGTCGGCGCCGGCAAGCTCTCGCACGACGTGGTCGCGGTGATTGGCGGCATCGAAGTGCACCGGCGCCTGCCGATCAGCCTCACCTTCGACCACCGCGCCTGTACCGGTGGCGAAGCCGCGCGTTTCCTGAAGGCGATCCTGGACGACCTCGCGTTGCCGCAGTAGCCTCGCCGGTGCCAACGTTCGCATCCGCCGTGCGCACTTGACGATGGGCAAGTGCGCGGCGGCGCGCGCGCGACACCATGGCGATGCACGCACCGATGCGGATGCACTGGGTGCATCGCTGCCCGCGCCTCCCCGGTTGCACTGGCTGAATCGCCCGGACCATTGCGGATCCTGCGCCACACATTGATGAATCCGTTCCTGCAGGACACCGTCGATGGCATCGACTACATCGATCGCCATTTCGAATCCATGGAGCGGCGCGTCACGCTCTCTGCCGGGGCGAAGGCGGCCTGAAACAGGCAGCGGCGATTGCGTGCGGCGCCGCGCCGGTCGTGCTGCTTGACCCGGATCAATGAACGCGACGAACCGCGTCCCCAGAATCGCGCCGAATTTGGCAGAGGGGATCTGCATGAGTCGGCGAACAAGCGACCTGGTGCTGTCGGTGATTGCCGCGGCGATTGGCATGGCGCTGTCGTGGCCGTTCTGGCGCGACTTCCATTACTGGCCGGTCTCGCATGTTGCCTGGTACGTGTATTTCGCACTGGGCTTCGTGCTGGCCATCTATGTCTTCCACGTTTTCCTGGGGGTGCTGCGGACGCTGTTCGAACACGACGCGCTGGCCCGTGAAAACGATACCGCGCGCGGCAAGGGGGATGCGCCATGAGTTGCCGCGACGGAGAACGTTGTGACGAGGGCCGCAAACGGCTGCGCGCCCTGCTGGTGCTGGGCGTGATGCTGGTGGCGTTCATCGTGCTGTCGGCCTTCTCGTTCCTGGGCTCGCGCGGGCAGGTCACGCCCAACCAGTTCAAGTTCGCCAATTTCCCGGCCGACGACGGCAAGCACGTGTTCCAGTCCTACAACTGCATGGGCTGCCATACCATGGTCGGCAATGGCGCGTACTTCGGCCCCGACCTGACCGAGGAATACCGCAAGGCCGGTCCTGCCTGGCTGGCGGCATTCCTGCCCTCGGCCGGCGGCTGGCCGACCGAGGCTGCGCTCAAGGTGCAACTGGCCAACGCGGTGATCGCAGCCGATGCCGGCACCGCATCGCTGGATGAGTACTACGCGAAATTTCCCGGGGCGCGCGAACGGGTGACCCGGCGCACGGGCGCGACGCTGATGCCCAACCTGCCGCTGACGCACGAGGAAGTCGAAAAGCTGATCGCGTACCTCAAGTACACCTCGGCAATCGACACCGAGGGTTGGCCGCCCAAGGTGGAGAGCGGCAGCCTCGAGCACCGGCTGGAGTTGGCGCATCGGCCCACGCAGCTGCCCGTGATGGCAACGGCGGCAGCCGCGCCGGTCGCGGCGCCCGCCACGGCCACGGCGTCCGAAACGCCCGCCGATCCGGCAGCGCATGGCCAGGCGCTGGCCACGCAATTCGGGTGCAACGCCTGCCATTCGACCGGCACGCAGCGCCTGGTTGGGCCGGGCTGGGGCGGATTGTACGGCTCGCAGGTGAAGCTGGCGGATGGATCCACGGTGACCGCGGACGACGCGTATCTCGCCGAGTCGATCCTGCACCCGGACGCCAAGGTCGTCGCCGGTTTCCCTAAGGGCACCATGCCCAATTATTCGGGACAGCTGACGGACGCCGACGTCACCGCACTGGTGGCCTACCTACGCTCGCTGGAGAAGCCGCAATGATCCAGTACCAAACCCAACGGCTCAGCCTGCGCTTCTTCATGCTGATGCTGGTGCTGTTCCTGGTCCAGGTCGGCTTCGGCCTGATCCTGGGCGTGCAGCAGGCCGACCCGACGTTCCTGGCCGGCATGCTCAATTTCAACGTGGTGCGCGCCGAACACTTGAACCTCGGCCTGCTGTGGATCCTGGCCGGCTTCATCGGCGCGATCTTCTTCGTCGGACCGCTGCTGTCCAGGCGCGAGCTGGTCGCGCCGTGGCTGATCAAGTTCCTGTTCTGGGCCTTCCTGGTCACGGTGATCTGGAACGTCCTGACCCAGGGGCTCGCGATGCGCGGGATCGCCGGCTGGTGGGAGGGCCAGCCGTGGCTGCAGGAGGGCCTGGAGTACCTCGAAGCCGGGCGCGCCGCGGACATCGTGATCCTGATCGGGTTCGCGATCCTTGCCTACGTGGTGCTGCGCAGCTTCCCGCCGGTGCGCGAGTGGAATGAAATCCACTGGGGCCTCGGGATCGGCGTGGTGGCGCTGACCGCGATCTGGGTGTTCGGGCTGTTCTACATCCCGCGCCTGGACATGCAGGAATACTTCCGCTGGTTCGTGGTGCACTACTGGGTCGAGGGCGTGTGGGAGGTCATCCACATCTCGCTGGTCGGCTTCCTGCTGGTGCTGCTGTTCAAGGTGGACGTGAAGTCGGTCGGCTACGCGGTGTTCTGGGGCGTCACCCTGGTCTGGCTGTCCGGCCTGATCGGCAACGCGCACCACTATTTCTGGATCGGCACGCCCTCGTTCTGGCAGTTCTGGGGTTCGCTGTTCAGTGCGCTGGAACCGCTGCCGCTGGTGTTCTGCTTCTGGCACGTGTACCTGGATGCGCACCAGAACCGGCGACCGCTGGAGAACGCGCCGGCGTTCTATTTCATCCTGGGGTCGGTGGTGCTGGAGCAGGTGGGCGCGGGCATCCTCGGGTTCAGCATGACCTTCGCGCTCACCAACGTGTGGTCGCACGGCACCTGGGTGACCCCAGGCCACGCGCACCTTGCGCTGTTCGGCACGTTCGGGATGCTGGGCCTTGGCGCGGCGTATTACGCCGTGCCGGCGGTGCGCGGACTCAAGGAGTTCGACCAACGCCTCGGGCGGCTGGGTTTCTGGCTGGTGTTCGCCGGCATCCTCGGGATTGCGTTTGCGTTCTCGATCGGCGGCACCGTGCAGATATACGCCTACCGCACCCTTGGCCTCGACTGGTTCGGGGGCGACGTGTTCCCGCTGATGAGCAGCTGGAAACTGCTGGTGCCGCTGTCCGGACTGGTGTTCCTGTTCGGCGCAGGCGTGATCGCGTTCGACCTGTTCACGCTGGGCCAGCGCGTCCCCGTGTCGGCCGCCGGCAGGCTGCCAGCCCTGCGGCGCGCGACGGGGTGGGCACGGCCGCTGAGCGGCTTCGAGGTCGGGATCTGGCTGGCGGGCACCTGGCTGTTCGGCGGCATCGTCACGCTCGGCCTGCTGTCCTTCAACCTGCCGCGCGTGCGTGTTGACGGGGATCCGTCGCTGCCGTACCTGCTCGCCTGGGTGGGCTACACCGGCCTGTTGCTGGTGACGCTGCTGTTCGTGTGGCGCTTCCTTGCGTCGATGGAGGGACGGGTCGCCGAGGCGGAAGTGGCGGCGCAGATCCCTATCGCGAGTACCACCCCGGCTTGATGGTTCCGGAAGCGGGGCCGGCGGGCAGCTGGGAGATGCCAGCCGGCCCCGCCGATGGCGACATCCGTCGGCGGCCCCGCGCATCCTCGCGACGCGATGGCCGCGACGATCTCGCGGATCACTGCACCAGCACGAAAGCCGTGATGATTGCCAGTTGCACCACCGGGTAGAGGCTTGCGCGGTCGAACAGGCGCGCCGCGTCGCGCCCCTCCCGCGACAACAACAACCGGAACGCTGGCAGCAACAACAGCAACACGCCCGCGGCCAGGGTGGCAAGCTGGTACGAAACGCCGAGCGCGAGCGGCGACATCACCGGCAGGAAC